>CAYXZF010000036.1:0-21761 GCA_964469845.1 uncultured Phocaeicola sp. | reverse complement strand
TGAACATGTTGTTCACGAAACTGGCGGCCGCCAAGTCGTCGGTACCGTGATGGCCTATCATCAGTGTGTCTGCAAATCCCAGGATAATCATGCCTATCTGTCCGATGACGATGGGGAGTCCGAGTCGCAGCAGTGCTTTATAATGAGGTGGGTTCTGCATGATTCTTTTTATAGTATAGTACTGAACAGTTTTCGCGTACGAAAGCCTCGTTTGCCACGCGTCTGATTTGTTCGGCCGTTACCGCCCGATACTTCTCCACTTCCGTGTTGATGTCTTCGGCTCGGCCTATCAATTCGTGAAAAGCGAGGTTGGTCGCCACGTTCAGGTAGTTCAGATTGTTGAAGATTTGTTCGCTTTCGAATCGGTTTTTCACTTTTTCCAGTTCATCTGTGTCGATGCTTTCCGATTTCAGCGACCCCAATTCCTGCCAAATGGCGTTTTCGGCTTCTTCCATTGAAACTCCCGGTGCGGGCTTGCCTGCAATGTGAAACATTCCCTCGTCGATGCTGCCCGATATGTAGGCGTCGATGCTGTTGAACACCTGTCGTTCTTGCACCAAATGACGGATGAAACGGCTCGAACGTCCGCTGCTCAGCACGTCGCTCATCATGTCGAAAGCGTGGTAGTCGGGGTGCAGACGGTCGCACATGTGAAAGACCATGTAGAGGGCGTCTACGGGCACGTTGCGCTCCACGGTGAGGCGGCGTTCTTTGGTTTGCCGAGGCTCCTGAGGCAGTTGGCGAGGCTTTACGTTGCGTCGTGGAATGCCTCCGAACCACTTCTCGGCGAGGGCGACGGTGTCTTCAAAGGAAATGTTCCCCGTTACGGCAAGGATGGCGTTGTCGGGGGCATAGAAGCGGAAGAAGAAGTGCTTTACTTCGTCCAACGTGGCGTTTTCGATGTGCGAAGGCTCTCTGCCGATGGTAGGCCAGCGGTAGGGGTGAACCTTGTAGGCCATCGCTCTGACGATATGGCCCACATCGCCGAACGGTTGGTTGAGGTTGCGCTGTTTGAACTCCTCTATCACCACCTGTCGCTGCACTTCCAACGATCGTTGGCTGAAGTCAAGGGAGAGCATCCGGTCGCTTTCCAACCAGAAGCCCGTCTCTATGTTCTGTCGAGGCAGGGTGATGTAATAGTTGGTGATGTCGTTGTTTGTCCACGCGTTGTTTTCTCCGCCTGCCATTTGCACGGGAGTGTCATAGTCGGGGATGTTTATCGAACCGCCAAACATCAAGTGCTCGAACAAGTGGGCAAAGCCTGTGTGTTCGGGATGTTCGTCGCGCGCTCCCACGTTGTAGAGGATATTCATTGCCACCATCTGTGTGGTGTGCATTTCCGTGTGGACAATGCGCAGTCCGTTGTCAAGGGTTTTTCGGTGGATGCTTATCATTCGATTACCGTTGTTTTCAAGATTCGGATATTCTTTACCGGGCGGTCGGCACGGCCGGTCTTGGCGGTTTCAATCTTTTCTACCGTGTCCATTCCCTCTATCACTTGTCCGAATACGGTGTAAGCGCCGTCCAAATGAGGTGTTCCGCCCACGGTGGTGTATGCGGTCACTTGTTCGGGAGAAAGTTGAATCGGGCCTTCTTCCTTTGCCAATGCGTAGGCTTGCGACTGGAGGCTGTCCTGAAGTTCGTACAGGGCGTCATCGTTGCCGGCTTTGCGTAGCTTGAATATTTCTTTGCGGTGCTTTGCGACGAGGGTATCGAAGATTTCTTCCACCCGGTTGTTGTTTTTTTGTGCGACAAGGTCGAGGAGCTGGGCTTCGCGGAACTTCCGTCCGGTCACGATGTAGAACTGACAACCCGATGAGGCGCGTTCAGGATTTACGTTGTCTCCCTGACGGGCGGCGGCCAGCGCACCTCTTTTGTGAAAGAATTTGGGCACGAATTCGGCGGGGATGGTGTAGCCCACATCGCCGCTTCCCAGCATGGCGGTGTCGGCTGCGTTCTTGCTGTCCGGGTCGCCTGCCTGAATCATGAAACTGCGGATGACACGATGGAAGAGGGTGGAGTCATACATGCCTTCTTGAGCCAGCTTGATAAAGTTGTCTCGGTGCTTCGGGGTTTCGTTGTAAAGTTCCACTACGATGTTTCCTTCGGTGGTCTCGATTTTCACTTGGGTACGTTTTTCCATTTCTGTTGTTTTTTGGGAGCCGGCTCCACACGATGCGAACATCAGCAATAAGGCGGCTATGGTTAAAATTTTATTTGTTTTCATGAAATCTTGTTTTTTTTTGACTATTATCCGGCAAAGATACAACAAAGAAATGAAAGTGTGCGCGAAACGGGGTAAGAATGCAGGACACCCGCATCAAAATTCAAACAATATAAAAGACGATTATATGGCAACAATTAAAATCAAATTCAGGGCGTCCGCTTCCGAAACCAAGGAGGGAACGCTGTTTTACCAAGTAATCCACGACCGGATGGCACGGCAGATTCATATCGGTTACAAACTGTACCCGCAGGAATGGGATGCCGTCCATTTGAGGGTTTCCTGTCCTGACTGTTGTACGGAAAGCCGCCGAAACTATCTGGATACCGTGGGCGATGCCGTCAGGGAAGATGTGAAACGCTTGAACAGCATTGTCCGACGTTTGGATCGGACAGGTGTCCGTTACACGGCAGGCAATGTGGTAGAAGCCTTCCTCTCACCGGTAGGCGACAACTACTTCATCATCTTCTCGCGAAACCTTATCAAACAGTTGAAACGTATCGGCAAGAAGCGCATTGCGGAGACCTATACCAGCACGGTGAACAGTTTTGAACGGTTCCGTGGCGACAAGGACATCTTGTTGGAAGAAGTGGACTCCGAACTGATGATGGCATACGAGGCGCATTTGGCGGCATCGGGCATCTGTCCGAACAGCATATCCTTCTATATGCGCAACCTCCGTGCCATTTACAATCGTGCGGTGGACAAGGGATTGACCGTGCAACGGAAGCCTTTCAGACGGGTCTATACCGGCATCGACAAGACCGTCAAGCGTGCCGTTCCCTTGGAAGTTATTCGACAAATAAGAGATTTGGACTTTTCCCTGTTTCCCGTGATGGACTATGCCCGCGACATCTTCATGTTCTCTTTCTACACTCGTGGAATGTCGTTCATCGACATGGCGTTTTTAAAAAAGAAAGACTTGCGGAACGACATCTTGGTTTACCGTCGGCACAAGACCAACCAACAATTGTTTATCAAGTGGGAAAAACCCATGCAGGAAATCATCGACAAGTACGACACTTCGGAAACACCTTATCTGCTTCCCATCCTCAAGAATGACGACCGTGAGGAAAGGAAGCAATACCGATATGAGGGGCAACGCATCAACCGGAGCCTGAAGAAAATAGGTAAACAGATTGGATTAAGCATTCCATTGACCACCTACGTTGCCCGGCACGGATGGGCAAATATCGCCAAGAGTAAGAACATCCCCATAGCAACCATCAGCGAGGCGATGGGGCACGACTCGGAGAACACCACGCGTATCTATCTTGCTTCGCTTGACACCTCCGTGGTGGATCAGGCAAACAGCATCATCCTGAATTCTTTGTGAGCAAGGGCGGAAAACGAAAGCGGCTTCATCGGGCGTTGAAAGCGGCTTCGTTGACCAACGAAAGCGGCTTCATCGGGCATCGAAGCCTATTACATGACTTTCCCTAATATAGACACAGGAACAGATTAGCTTGCGAAAATGAATGACTGCTTGGGTGAAAGAGGAGTCTGCTTCATTTCGTTAAACAACATGAAATTCAACATAAACCCGAGAATTTTGTTTAAGTTTGCAGAAATGTTTTAAATGCCGAATCTCAAATGACTGAGCCCAATGAATCCTCATCCCCGAAACTGCCTCGCCGACACCGTTGGTGGCTATGGTTGGTGGCATCGCCTTTGCTGCTTTTCGTAATACTGGCGGTGCTGCTTTATTTTCCTCCGGTTCAACGATTTGCCGTGAATCGGGTGACAAAAGCGGCTTCCGAATCTACCGGATTGAGTATTTCCGTGGGGCGCATTGCCTTATCCTTTCCGTTGGATTTGGTGGTGAAAGATGTGCAAGCCGTTTCGCCCGAAACAAACGATACTTTGCTCGATTTGAAACGTGTTGATGTAAGTGTGCAGATGCTCCCCTTGTTGCGACAGAAGGTGGAGATTGATGGCGTTTCATTGGAAGGCGGGCGGGTGGATACTCGCGACTTTATTGAAGGTATGCGTCTGAAAGGACACCTTGGACGGTTATTCTTGGAGAGTCACGGGGTGGTCTTTGATCCGGAATTGGCGGTTATCAACAAGTTTTCGGTACAGGATAGTGACCTTTCACTCACTCTTGATGCAAGCGAAGAATCTGAGGCGAACGATTCGGACACCGTTTATTGGAAAATCGACTTGCGCAAAATCGATTTTGAAAATGTGCGTTTTGCCTTGAATATTCCTCAGGATACTCTCTCCTTGAGCCTTTCTTTGCCCAAAACTACGCTGACGGACGGTTATATCGATCTTCATCAGTCGGCTTATTCGGTGAAATCTTTTCTTCTTGAAAATGGGGAACTGACCTTCAATTCGGGACTTTGCCCGAAAGATAGTGTACCGGTTTCGTTCAATCCCTCTCATCTTACCCTTGGAAGTATAGATGTGGAGGTCAGGGATGTTTATTATTGCAATCGTGACATCCGTGCGGAAATCGTTCGTTTGGACGGTCGCGAACGTTCGGGGTTGGAATTGGTCACTACTGCGGGAAGCATCGTGGCGGACAGTGCTTCCATTCGCATTCCTTCGTTTAAGATGCTTACCGCCGATTCATCGCTCGACCTTGAAGCCGACATTGCTTGGGAGGTGGTCGAACAGAAACGTGCCGGACAGCTTTCGGCGCATTTGCGTGCCGAGTTGGGGCGTTCGGATATTGTGCATCTGATGGGTGACATGAATCCAGAATTTGTCAAAACATATCCTTCTCATCCTCTTGTCGTTCGTGCCGATGCGGAAGGGACACTGAGCCACATCCGCCTTCGTGAATTGTTTGCCGAACTTCCCGGCGCTTTCGTTTTGGAGGCCGGAGGCAACCTCACCAATCTTACCGATTCGCTCACGAGGGGTGGCGAAATAAATCTGCTGGCCGAAGCGAATGACATGAACTTTCTCAACCCTTTGACCGATGGCGCTTTTGCCTTACCCCAAGGCACGAGGCTGGAAGGACACTTTGGCATGAAGGGTAATCAGATGCAGACGGAACTGTTGCTTAATCGTCAGGACTCTGTGGCCGATGCTCGCTTTTATGCAGCCTATCATTTGGGAAGCGAAGCCTACGAAGCCGATGTTGTTATCCATGACCTCGACATGCACCGCTTCTTGCCGAAAGATTCGCTTTTCAATCTGTCCGCTTTCCTGAAGGTTCAGGGCGAAAAACTCGACCTCTTCGATGCAAAGGCGTATTTCGGAGTAGAAGGAAAGGTAGACAAAATGCACTATACCCGTTATCGTCTGTCGGGCTACGACCTTATGGCACGTCTTGAAAACCATCAGTTGGAGGCTGCGCTCACCGCACGCAATTCGGCGATGGATCTTCGGGCGCACCTCGACGGCAAATTGAAAACCAACGATGTGGCTGCCCGTCTCCAAATGGATGTAGCTAAACTCGATTGGAAGATTATGAAGTTGGCGGAAGTGGATTTTACTTCGTCACACCACTTCGAGGTAAGTTTCGTGAGCGATTTGCTGAAAAAGTACGTGGTGGATGCTTCGATGACTGACACTTCGGTAAAAATCCCCAAGCGGACTTTTAAGACCAAGGATCTTTATTTAGGTTTCGCCACTTCGGCCGATTCCACCCGGGCTTACATGCAGGCGGGCGACCTTGACATGGACTTTCGTGCGAAGGGGTATGCCGAAACTCTTCTCGGACAGGTGGAAAAGTTCACTCAACGTATGGATGAGCAATGGAAGACCAAAACGGTGGTGCAGGAGGAACTGAAGTCCTTGCTTCCTTCGCTCTGCCTTAAAGTGCAATCGGGCAAAGAAAATCCTATCTGTAACTACCTCGACATGATGCAAGGACTTTCGTTCGATAAACTTTATTTGGATATCGATACTTCACCTCAAGAAGGCTTGAACGGTGAAGCTTATATCTATCAAATGTGTACAGACAGCCTTACGCTCGACACACTGCTGCTTGACTTGAAGCATGGCACAGATGGACTGGACTTCTTGGCCGATGTCATCAGTACGGCCAAACCTCATCAGGAAGCCTTCGAGGTAAGCCTTGATGGAAATATCGGTAACGGCCATGCGCAACTTCTCATGCAATATCTCAACGCTCGGAAAGAGAAAGGACTCTACCTCGGAATGAATGCGGAACTGCGCCGAAGGGGCATCCGGATGAGTTTCTTCCCCGAACATCCCACACTCGTCTATCGCCCTTTCACGATCAATGAGGATAACCGCATCTTCCTGACTGACCGCGGACGCATTTTTGCCGATGTGAGCCTTTACGATAATCGGGGTACGGGATTGAATTTCTATACCAACCGCGAAGACACGTTGGCTGCTCAAGATATGACCCTTGAACTCGCACGCATCAATCTCCGCGAATTTAAGCGCATCGTGCCTTATATGCCCGACATGGAAGGTTGGCTGGGTGCTGAAGTTCATTACATCGACTCTCAAGGCAATACCATGCTCAGTGCCGACCTCCGCATGGACGATTTCAAATATGAGGGTTCGTCTCTCGGCGACTGGGAGATGAACGGCGTTTATCTGCCTGGTAGTGAGGATAATCATTGTTTAGATGGATTCATCCGTCACAACGAAAAGGAAATCACACACTTTGGAGGTGTTTATCACTCCGATGACAGGGGTAGCGGGCACCTCGTGGGTGAACTCGACTTGCAGCATTTCCCGCTTCGTGTCGTTAATCCTTTCATACCCGATGGTATGGTGGCCTTTACGGGCGATGTGGACGGCACGCTCACGATGGACGGCACGCTTTCGCATCCTGTCTTGAACGGTGGATTGACAATGGACTCCGTGTCAATGGCGTTGCCCGAACTTTCCGTGCTGTTCAGATTCGATGATAAGCCCGTTCGGATGGTGGACAGCCGACTCACCTTCGACAAGTACAACATCTATACGAAAGGTAAAAATCCGTTCACCATCAATGGTACTGTAGACTTTTCGGATATGGAGAAGATGTTGGTAGACCTTCGAATGAAGGCTTCCGACTATGAACTGATGAATGCTCCCAAGAACCGCAAGGCCACTACCTATGGCAAGATATATGTAGATGTTGATGGAACATTGAAAGGCCCTGTCGATGAATTGAAAATGAGGGGTAATATGAATGTGCTGGGCAAAACCGACTTCACCTATGTACTCAAGGATTCGCCCCTCATGGTAAGCGACCGGCTGGGCGATATGGTGACTTTTGTGAACTTCAACGACACGGTAAGCGTGGAGGAAGAAACCCGGAAGGTGGCGCTTACCGGTATGGACATCGCCATGACCGTCCACATCGATCAAGCCGTGCAGGCACATGTCGACCTCACAGCCGATGGTTCCAACTACATGCAGGTGGAGGGTGGGGGAGACCTCGCTTTCCAATATACTCCTCAGGGCGAAATGCTCCTTAACGGCCGCTATTTGCTCATGAGCGGTGAACTGAAATACGAAATACCGGTCATTCCGCTCAAAACCTTCGACATTCGCCGAGGAAGCTACATGGATTGGACGGGTAATCCCATGAATCCCACGCTTAACATCATTGCCACCGAACGTATCCGCGCCACCGTGGGAAGCGAAGGAGAAACATCGCGTATGGTGGGATTCGATGTGGGTATCGCCCTCTCGCAAAGACTGGAGAACCTTGGACTCGCCTTTACCCTCGAAGCACCTGAGGATGCTTCCGTACAGGAACAGTTGAATGCCATGAGTGCAGAGGAGAGAGGCAAATTGGCGATTACGATGCTGGTCACCGGTATGTACATGGCGGAAGGCAACTCTACGGGGGGATTCAACATGAACAATGCCCTCAACTCTTTTCTGCAAAACCAAATCTCGGACATCGCAGGCAAAACGGTTGATATCAGCCTCGGCATGGAAACGGTAGACGATGCAGAGGGAAGCAGGCGAACGGATTATAATTTTCAGTTTGCCAAGCGTTTTTGGAACAATCGTTTTCGTATTGTCATCGGGGGAACCGTATCGACAGGCAGTGCCGCCCGACAGGATGAAACCTTTATCGACAATGTGTCCATCGAATATCGCCTTGACAATAGCGGTACGCGTTACGTGAAACTTTTTCACGACAAGAATTACGAGAGCGTGCTCGAAGGAGAGGTGATAGAAACCGGCATCGGCGTGGTGCTTCGCAAGAAAGTAACCAAACTGGGTGAATTGTTTATATTCAAAAAGAAAAAAGAAGACAATAATGAAGAATAAAATCAATGTAAGATGGTTTTCGGTGACGTTGCTTTGCTTGTTGTTGGCATCCTGCTCTACCACCCGGAATCTTCCCGAAGGCGAAACCCTTTACATCGGCATTGAACGTATGGAGGTGTTGAATGAAGACAAGACAACGGCAGGCATGACCGCTCTTGAAGAAGTGGAAGCAGCCTTGGCTTGTCCACCCAACAACGCCATACTCGGAAGTAGCTCCTTGCGTTGGCCGTTGCCGTTTGGCTTATGGATTTATAATAATTTTGAAAAGTACAAGGACAAAAAAGGACCGGGGCGTTGGATATACGACCACATGGCTTCGAGTCCCGTATTGATGTCTAATGTCAATGCGGATACACGTGCCAAGGTGGCAACCAATTTGTTGCACGACTATGGTTTCTTTAACGGAACGGTGAAGAGTGAGGTCGTCCCTCAAAAGAATCCTCGCAAGGAGAAGGTGAGTTACATCATTGACATGGGTACCCCTTACTATCTCGACTCCATCGCTTGGCTGAAGTATCCGGCGAAAGCAGATAGCCTGATTCAGGCTACTCGCGAGCAAAGTGTGCTTAAGTCGGGAGAGAATTTCAGTGTCATCAAGTTAGAGGAAGAGCGACAGCGCCTAAGCAACCTTTTTCGTGGTAACGGGTACTATTATTATCGTTCCGACCTCACCGCTTTTCGTGCCGATACCCTTCAGAAACCGGGTTATGTCAGTTTACAGGTCGTTCCTCAGGCAGGAATACCTGCCGAAGCTCAGAGACAGTATTATATAGGTAATACTTCGGTGTATCTTACAGGTTACAATGGTGAAACTCCCACCGACTCCATCCGTTTCCCCGGCATGACCATTTACTATCATGGCAAGAAACCGGGTATCCGTCCGGGAGCTTTGGCTCGTAACTTCTTCTATAAGCAGGGACAGCTGTTTTCTCAAGACAGGCAAACCTTTACACAAGAGGCCATAGCTCGGATGAATGTATTTAAATATGCCGAGTTTCGTTACCAACCGAAGGATACTATATCCACGTGCGACACATTGGATGTGCGTGTAAATGCCACTTTCGACAAACCTTATGATGCCGAACTGGAATTTAATGTCACTTCCAAGAGTACGGACCAGACGGGACCCGGAGCCTCTTTCAGTATCACCCGAAAGAACTTCCGGCGCATGGGTGCCAACCTTTCTTTCCGGTTGAAAGGTTCTTACGAATGGCAGACGAACTCCAACATCGAGGGAAACAGTTCGAAAATCAATTCGTATGAGTTGGGTACTTCGCTCTCGCTCGACTTTCCGCGGTTGATTCTTCCGTGGCAGAATCAAGCGATGCGCCGTTCTCGCTTTCCTCAGCACACCTCTTTCAAACTTTATATTGATTTGCTGAATCAGGCTGCTTTTTTCAATATGCTTTCTTTTGGCGGCGATGTGACTTACGACTTCCAACGCTCGCGTACGTGGAAACATACCGTAACACCTTTTCGATTGACTTTCAATACTCTGCAAAGCACCACTGCAAAGTTTGATTCCATAACCAATGCCAACCCTACGTTGAAACTCAGTCTTGGCAACCAGTTTATTCCTGTCATGAACTATACTTTGACTTACGATAATGCCCGTTTGAAGAGGCGGCATCAATTTTCGTGGGAAATGTCTTTTACTTCGGCCGGAAACGCCACTTCGCTCATCTATGCAGCCTTTGGTGAAGGATTTGACAAAAAGAACAAGAAGTTGCTCAACAGTCCTTATGCGCAATTCTTGAAACTGACTTCCGAAACACGCGCCACTTTTAAACTGAAGGGCAGGCACACACTTGCCACTCGTTTGATGGGAGGTATTCTGTGGGCATACGGAAATCAAACGGTGGCTCCTTATAGCGAACAGTTTTATATCGGAGGTGCCAATAGCATCCGCGCTTTCACCGTCCGTTCGATAGGTCCCGGAAGTTATCGTCCCGATGGCACAAAATATGGCTACCTTGACCAAACGGGCGATATCAAACTCGAAGCCAACGTGGAATATCGTTTCCCCATCTTCGGCGACATTTATGGCGCTACTTTTCTCGATGCGGGCAATGTGTGGTTGCTTCGCAAAGATGAAACACGTCCCGGCGGTCAGCTCACTTTGAAAAACTTTGGCAGAAGCATCGCCTTGGGTACGGGTGTAGGCCTTCGATACGACCTTACTTTCCTCGTTCTTCGTCTTGACCTTGGCATTGCCCTTCATGCTCCTTACGAAACGGGTAAGAGCGGTTTTTACAACATTCCGAAGTTTAAGGACGGGCTGGGACTTCATTTTGCCATAGGCTATCCGTTTTAAACGAAAAAGGACGGAAGATATAATTTGATGTTTTTGGGCGGAAGCTCTGCTTTATTCCCTTTTTTTTCATACCTTTGTTGCAATCATGGACAAAAAACATCAGGGAAATGAAAAAACAGGCAGATTACATACGGCGTATTGAGATTACGGGCCTTTGGGGACGGAAAAACATTTCGTGGAACTTGAACCAAGATGTGAATATCCTGAGCGGTGTGAACGGCATCGGTAAGAGTACGATTCTTAATAAATCGGTACATACGCTCGATACCCTTGAGGGGGGTGCATTGTCCCCGGATGCAGCCCCGGGAGTTCGTTTCATTTTCTCGCCCGAAGATGCGACCTACATTCACTATGATGTCATTCGAAGTTTCGACCGGCCGCTCATTCATAGCGACTTGTTGGAAAAAATGGCAGACAAGAACGTGAAAACGGAGCTTGATTGGCAACTTTACCAATTGCAGCGGAGATATTTGGATTATCAGGTAAACATCGGAAACCGCATCATCGAATGTCTGACTTCGGGCGACCTCGACAGCCATCAAAAAGCGGCTTCTTTTTCGCATCCCAAAACAAAGTTCCAAGACTTGGTTGACGAACTTTTTGGCGAAACGGGCAAGAAAATCATTCGGAAGAGCAACGAAATCCTGTTTGAACAAGACGGTGATACGCTGTATCCTTATCAACTGTCATCGGGCGAAAAACAGATGCTTGTCATCCTGCTCACCGTGTTGGTGCAGGACAATCAAAAGGGAGTACTCTTTATGGACGAACCCGAAGTTTCGCTTCACGTGGAATGGCAGCAACGCCTCATCAGCCTGATACGCGAACTTAATCCGAACGTGCAGATTATCCTCACCACCCATTCGCCCGCCATGATTATGAACGGTTGGATGGATGCTGTAACCGAAGTTTCGGACATTACTCGATAAAACATGGCATTATGGGAAAACGATTGTCCGATAACCTTTCCTCACTTTACATAGGAGCAGCCAATCGCCTGAAACCTAAACGGGCGAAGCGCAGGATTGTTGCTTATGTGGAAAGCTATGCCGATGTAGCTTTCTGGCGTACTGTCTTTGCCGATTTCGAGGACGAAGAGCATTACTTTGAGGTGATGCTTCCTTCCAGCAAGTCGCTTTGCAAAGGCAAGAAGATGGTGCTTATGAATCAGCTCGGTTCTCGGTTGGGACAGAACATGGTGGCGTGTGTGGATAGCGATTACGACTATCTGTTGCAAGGAGTGACCTCTACTTCGAGACAAATCAACAACAGCCGCTATGTGTTTCAAACTTATGTTTATGCCATTGAAAACTACCAATGTTATGCGCCCGCTCTTCACGAAGCCTGTGTGCTCGCAACGATGAACGACCGGAAATTGGTGGATTTGGAAGCTTTCATGACGCTGTTTTCGCAGATTGCTTATCCGCTTTTCGTGTGGTCGGTTTGGTTTTACCGCAAGCGTAATCTCAGCGAGTTCTCCCTGCTTGACTTTTGTTCTTATGTCCGCCTTGACCACGTGAATGTGCAATGTCCCGAAAAATGCTTGTTGGCTATGGATAAGCGCGTGAAAAATAAATTACGCGATTTGGAACGGAAACATCCGGAGGCATTGAGCGAAATCGAAGCGATGAAGGCGGAATTTACGAAGTTGGGTGTAACTCCCGAAAATACTTATCTCTTTATTCAGGGGCATCACATCATGGAAAGTGTGGTGATGAAACTGCTTACTCCCGTATGCAGTGCCCTTCGTCGCGAACGCGAAGAGGAAATCAAACGCTTGGCTTCTCACTATCTGCAATTTTGTAACGAACTGGCCGGTTATGAGCGTCAGTTGTTGGGCATCGACATGGTGCTGACCAAGCACACGGGCTACAAGGATTCGGCTGTATATAAGAAACTGGAAGCGGATATCCGGACGTTCTTGAAGCAGATTTAGAGTGATTCTTATCCGTGGAATATACGGATGATACCGTAACGTAAATAAACAAAAAGAAAATATGCTTATGAATTTTCAAGAATTAGTAAAAGCACGTTATTCTGTGCGGAAATATGATGACCGTCCTGTTGAGGCGGAAAAGTTGGATTATATCTTCGAATGTGTGCGTCTGGCTCCTTCGGCAGTAAATCTTCAGCCTTGGCGTTTTCGGATTGTAACGGACAAGGAAACCATTGCGGCCTTGCAGACATGCTACAAGCGCGACTGGCTTTCTACAGCTCCCTGCATCATCGTTGCATGCAGCAATCACGAAGAGGCTTGGCATCGTCGGGCGGACAATAAAGATCACGCCGACATTGACATCGCCATTGCGGTAGAACATCTCTGTTTGGCTGCCACCGAACAGGGGTTGGGCACTTGCTGGGTATGCAACTTTGATTCGGCTCGTTGTCGCGAATTATTGCAGATTCCCGAATCGTGGGAACCGGCCGTACTCATCCCCATCGGCTATCCTGCCGACGAACCGAGGGAGAAGGTTCGCAAGGCATTGGACGAGATTTTGTTCTAATTTTCGTATGCTTATACATAAAAGTAACTATTTAATATAAATTTCATTGTTTAAAATTGAATTATTAACTGAATTATTGTATTTTTGTGCGCTTTCCTGCTTGAACAGATAAAGGAAAGCGCATTTATATTATCAAAAAACAGTATTAGCTTATTTTATGGAGAATCTTGAAATTGCATTGATGTTGATGGTGGTCGGTATGACTTCTGTCTTCGTCATTCTCCTTATCGTCATTTACTTGAGCCGGGCCATGATTTGGCTGGTAAACAAAGTCGCTCCCGAAGAAGCTCCGAAGACGAAGAAGACACCCACCGTTACACCTACGGCGGATGCCGGTACGATGGATGCCATCAAGGCGGCTGTTGAAATTCTGACAGCTGGAAAGGGACAAGTTGTGAAGATAGAGAAATTGTAATTCTAAAAAATTGCATGATTAAAAATGGAAAGAGAAGTAAAATTTAGTTTGGTCTTCCGCGACATGTGGCAGAGTGCCGGAAAGTATGTGCCGCGCGTTGATCAATTGGTTAAGGTAGCTCCCGCCATCATCGAAATGGGCTGTTTCGCCCGAGTGGAAACCAATGGGGGAGGTTTTGAACAAGTAAATCTATTGTTTGGTGAAAATCCAAACAAGGCAGTGCGCGAGTGGACAAAGCCTTTCCACGCGGCAGGTATTCAGACACACATGCTTGACCGTGCGCTCAACGGGCTTCGCATGAGTCCCGTTCCCGCCGATGTGCGCAAATTGTTTTATAAAGTAAAGAAAGCGCAGGGCACAGACATCACCCGTACTTTTTGCGGACTGAACGATGTGCGCAACATTATCCCCTCTATCGGCTATGCACACGAGGCGGGTATGATTTCGCAATGCGCCCTCTCCATCACTTACTCGCCCGTGCACACGGTGGAATACTACCTCGACATGGCGAAACAGCTTATCGAAGCCGGCGCAGATGAAATCTGCATCAAGGATATGGCAGGTATCGGACGTCCGGTTTTCCTCGGAAAAATTGTGGCAGGCATTAAGAAAATCAAGAATATCCCCATCCAATATCACTCTCACGCAGGTCCCGGTTTCAACATGGCTTCCATTTTGGCCGTATGCGAAGCCGGTTGCGACTATGTGGACGTGGGTATGGAGCCGCTTTCTTGGGGAACAGGACATGCCGATGTCATCAGCGTGCAGGCCATGTTGAAGGATGCCGGATTCAAAGTGCCCGAAATCAACATGGAAGCTTACATGAAGGTGCGTTCGCTCGTACAGGAATTCATGGATGACTTCCTCGGTCTTTACATCAGTCCCAAGAACCGCTTGATGAACTCCTTGCTCATCGGACCGGGATTGCCCGGCGGAATGATGGGCAGTCTCATGGCCGACTTGGAAACGAACCTCGAATCCATCAACAAATACAAGGCCAAGCGCAACCTCCCCTTCATGACGCAAGACGAACTGCTTATCAAACTCTTTGACGAAGTGGCTTACGTATGGCCGCGCGTGGGTTATCCCCCGTTGGTGACTCCTTTCAGCCAGTATGTCAAGAACCTTGCCATGATGAACGTGATGGCGATGGAAAAGGGTAAGGAACGTTGGGGCATGATTGCCGATGACATTTGGGATATGATTCTTGGAAAGGCAGGTCGTTTGCCGGGCAAACTTGCGTCCGAAATCGTGGAGAAGGCCGAACGCGAAGGTCGCAAGTTCTACGATGGAAACCCGCAGGACAATTATCCCGACCAGTTGGAAAAATACAAGAAGATGATGCTGGAAAAACAATGGGAGCGCGGAGAAGACGATGAGGAACTCTTCGAATATGCCATGCACCCTGCACAGTATGAAGCCTACAAGAGCGGCAAAGCGAAAGAAGACTTTCTGGCTGATGTGAAGAAGCGTCGCGACGAACTGGCCAACGCTCACGCTCCGGCCGATGCGCAAGACGGTAAACCGAAAGTGCTTACGGTGGATGTGAACGGACAGGCTTATCGTGTGACCGTGGCTTACGGTGCGGTAGACCCGAAAGATTTGAATGGTGGCGCGGCTTCTGTGACCGCTGCTGTGCCGGCCGGTGAAGGGAAGGAGATTCTTTCTCCGCTCGAAGGCAAGTTCTTCTTGGTGAAGAATGCGCAAGAAACACCGATTAAGGTGGGCGACAAGGTGGCCAAGGGTGATGTCCTTTGCTATGTGGAAGCCATGAAGACTTACAACGCCATCCGTGCCGAGTTTGACGGTACCGTTACCGCCATCTGTGCCAATCCGGGTGATTCAGTATCTGAAGACGATGTATTAATGAAAGTATTATAATGGAAGATATATTCGTAAAACTCTATGAGATGACGGCATTCGGCAGCATCATTGCCGATCCGTCGTTCCTCATCATGTACGCCATTGCGTTCGTGCTTCTTTATCTCGGCATAAAGAAGCATTACGAGCCGCTTTTGTTGGTGCCCATTGCCTTTGGCGTGTTGTTGGCCAATTTCCCCGGCGGTGAGATGGGGGTTGTTCAGGCCGATTCCAACGGCATGGTGGAAGTGAATGGCGCAATGAAGAACATTTGGGAAATGTCATTGCCTGAAATCGCGCACGACCTCGGCATCATGAATTTCCTTTACTACATGCTGATTAAGACCGGTTTCCTGCCTCCTGTCATCTTTATGGGTGTGGGTGCGCTGACCGACTTCGGTCCCATGCTCCGCAACTTGCGGCTCTCCATCTTCGGAGCGGGTGCCCAGTTCGGCATCTTTTCCGTGTTACTTGTGGCCATACTCATGGGATTCACTCCGCAGGAAGCCGCTTCGTTGGGTATCATCGGTGGTGCCGACGGTCCTACCGCTATCTTTACCACCATCAAACTGGCTCCCCATTTGCTTGGTCCTATCGCCATTGCGGCCTATTCGTACATGGCATTGGTTCCGGTCATCATTCCCTTGGTGGTGAAGTTTCTTTGTACCAAGAAGGAGTTGATGATTAACATGAAGGAGCAGGAAAAGCTCTATCCGTCGAAGACGGAAATCAAGAACCTCCGCGTGCTGAAGATTATCTTCCCGATAGCCGTCACCACTGTTGTGGCCATCTTCGTGCCTACTGCCGTGTCGCTTGTAGGAATGCTGATGTTCGGTAACTTGATTAAGGAAATCGGTAGCGACACCAGCCGCCTGTTTGATGCCGCCAGCAACAGCATCATGAATGCCGCCACCATCTTCTTGGGGCTTTGCGTAGGTGCCACCATGACGGTAGACGCTTTCTTGAATCTTCAGACCATCGGTATCGTTGTCGGCGGTTTCTTGGCTTTCGCCCTGTCTATTTCGGCCGGTATTCTGCTCGTGAAGCTGATGAATCTGTTCAGCAAGAAGAAAATCAATCCGTTGGTGGGTGCTACGGGGCTGAGTGCCGTGCCTATGGCCAGCCGTGTAGCCAACGACATCGCCACCAAGTATGACCCGAAGAATCATGTGCTCAACTACTGCATGTCGAGCAATATCTCCGGTGTTATCGGTTCCGCGGTAGCGGCAGGCGTGCTGATTTCGTTCTTGGGATAAAGATTTAATCGCATCATATTTAGCGTTATCGCAAGGTTATTCAGCCTTCAAGAATTGCACACAAGGTCTAAAAAGTGTGCAGTCTTGAGGGCTGTTTCATTAATTATTCGTACCTTTGCGACCGAATTTAATAGATATTTAGGTATGAATTACAATTTGTTGAAAGGAAAAAGAGGTATCATTTTCGGTGCGTTGAACGAACAGTCCATCGCTTGGAAAGTGGCCGAAAAGGCTGTTGAAAACGGCGCAGTTATCACCTTGTCGAACACTCCCGTAGCTGTCCGCATGGGTTCGACCAACGCTTTGGCCGAGAAGTTGAATTGCGAAGTGATTCCGGCGGACGCCACGAGTGTGACCGATTTGGAGCATGTGTTCAAGCGTTCGATGGAAGTGCTGGGAGGGCAGATTGACTTTGTGCTTCACTCTATCGGCATGTCGCCCAATGTACGTAAGCACCGCACGTATGATGACCTCAACTATGATATGTTGAACAAGACGCTGGATATTTCTGCCGTGTCGTTCCATAAAATGATTCAGGCGGCCAAGAAGTTGAATGCCATTGCCGATTACGGCAGCATCCTTGCGTTGAGTTACGTGGCCGCTCAGCGTACGTTCTACGGTTACAACGACATGGCGGACGCCAAGGCGTTGCTCGAATCCATCGCCCGCAGCTTCGGTTACATTTACGGACGCGAGCACCATGTGCGTGTCAATACCATCTCGCAATCGCCTACCATGACTACGGCCGGCTCGGGTGTGAAGGGGATGGAAAAGCTTTTTGATTTTGCCAACCGTATGTCGCCTCTAGGCAACGCTTCGGCGGAAGAGTGTGCGGACTATTGCATCGTGATGTTTTCCGACCTTACGCGCAAGGTGACTATGCAGAACCTTTATCACGACGGTGGTTTCTCCAGCGTGGGCATGTCGCTTCGTGCGATGGCCACTTACGAAAAGGGGCTGGACGAATATAAGGACGAAAACGGTAACATCATTTACGGATAAACTATACGCGTAGGTCATGGAAACGGCTTTGTATCTTCTTCCCGTCACTCTTGGCGACACTTCCATCGAGCGGGTGCTTCCTGCTTACAACAAGGAAATCATTTTGGGCATCAGGCATTTCATCGTAGAGGATGTGCGTTCGGCGCGTCGTTTTCTCAAGAAGGTGGAGCGCAGCATCAATATCGATGAGTTGACGTTTTATCCGCTCAACAAGCATACTTCGCCGGAGGTTGTTTCAGACTATCTGAAGCCGCTGCTGGCGGGGGAGTCGATGGGGGTGATTTCCGAAGCCGGATGTCCGGCCGTGGCCGATCCGGGGGCAGATGTGGTGGCCATCGCACAGCGGAAAAATCTTCGGGTGATTCCGTTGGTGGGGCCTTCGTCCATCATTCTTTCGGTGATGGGTTCGGGTTTCAACGGACAGAGTTTTGCTTTTCACGGCTATCTGCCCATCGAACCGGGCGAGCGCATCAAGCGCATCAAGGCGTTGGAGCAGCGCATCTATGCGGAGGACCAGACGCAACTGTTCATCGAAACACCTTATCGGAACAACAAGATGATGGAGGACATCGTGAAGAATTGCCGTCCGCAAACCCGCTTGTGCGTTGCCGCCGGCATTACGTGCGAGGGGGAGTATATCAAGACGAAAACCGTCAGGGAGTGGCAGGGCAAACTTCCCGACTTGTCGAAGATTCCTTGCATTTTTCTGATATATAAATAAGGAAGGGGCGGAGAGTTGTTCCTTTTGATATGAATACAAAAAACATCACATCGGGCGGAAGAGCCTTGTGTGATGTTTTTTTGTGAGTGAGGATGTCGGTACGGCTGTGCGGAGCACCGGTTTTATCCCTCTACCGTTACGGTGGCGTAGTAGTCCGCCCAAAGTTCCGCAGCCATGCCCAGCAGTTCGCTTTCTTCATACAGATTGGGGCTGAACCGCCGGCGTTCGGCGTTGATTTCATCGGGGGTGACGAACCGTCCGTCGCGGAATCGGATGTCGTCTTCTTTTTCAAGCGGCAGGACGTAGAGGTAAAAGACGGCCTGCTTGTCGGCTTTTGAGGTATACTTTACGCTGAATCGCGGGTGTACTTTCGTGCGGACGTTTGGGCGATACTTTTCTGTCAGCCGTTTGACTGTTTTGACCGACACGGTGTCGGCGGCCTCCACCGCCTCCACTATCGGGAGGTCCCAATGAGAGATTTCTCCATCGGCGGAGTAGCGGGGGGCTACAAATACTTTTCCGTTGCATACCGGGGCGATTCGTACGGTCGGCATCGTTTCACTTGTTGGGTTTGGTTGGTCGTTTTTCATAAACTTTTCTCTATCTTTTTGTTCACTGTTTCTATAAGTGTAACATCGAAAAAGGGAAAAGGTTTACGGCATTACTTTAAATTTTCGATGAAAAACTCCGTCACCCTTGTGAGCAGATGCTTGGTGGTGTTTCCGCCGTATATTCCGTGGTTGCGGTTGGTGTAGATGTGCATATCGAACTGCTTGTCGGCCTGTACCAGCGCTTCGCTGTATTCGGCGGCGTTTCGCAGGTGTACGTTGTCATCGGCGGTTCCGTGCATGAGCAGCAGTTCGCCATGCAGTTTGTCGGCACGCTTGATGGCTGAGGCGGCATCGTATCCTTCGGTGTTTTCTTTCGGGGTGCGCATGAATCGTTCGGTGTAAACGCTGTCGTAGAATCGCCAGTCGGTGGGTGCGGCGATGGCTACTCCGGCTTTGAACACGGGTGTTCCTTCGCTCATGGCCATGAGGGTGTTGTATCCTCCGAAACTCCATCCCCAGATGCCGATGTTACGGGCGTCTACGTAGGGGAGTGTGCCGAGGTAGAGGGCGGTTTCCACTTGGTCGCGGGCTTCTTTCACTCCGAGGTTAAGGTAGGTGCATTTCTCGAAATCGGCTCCCCGTCCGCCGGTGCCTCGTCCGTCTACGCATACGGAGATGAATCCCCGGTCGGCCATGTAGGCTTCGAACATACCTCCGTCGCCTCTTGAGCCGGTGGCCCAGCGGTCGAGCACTTGTTGCGATCCGGGTCCGCTGTATTGGTGCATGATGACGGGGTATTTCTTGGCGGGGTCAAAGTCGGCGGGTTTCATCATCCATCCGTTGAGTTCCGTTCCGTCGGTGGTGGTGAAGGTGAAGAACTCTTTGGTAGGGAGCGCTACGCCGGCCAGACGGTCGTTCAACTTGCGGTTGTCCACGAGGGTGGTCAGTGTCTTGCCGTTGTTGTCGTTGATGGTGATGACAGTAGGCGTTTGGATGTTCGAGAAGGTGTTGATGTAGTACTTCAGGTTTTTGCTGAAGATGGCAGAGTTCGTACCTTCGCGGTCGGAGAGTTTGGTTTTGCGTCCTTTGGCGTCTATCTTGTAGACGGCGGTGCGGAGCGGGCTTTCTTCGTTGGAGGTGTAGTAGAAGGTGTTGCTCTTGCGGTCCCATCCGAGGAAGTTTTTCACTTCGTACTTTCCTCGTGTGATTTGTTTCACGAGGTTTCCGGCGGCGGTGTAGAGGTAGAGGTGGTTGTATCCGTCGCGTTCGCTCATCATGACGAAGTGGGTGGGATAGAAGGCGATGGACGAGTAGGCGTCTTCCTTGATGTATCGTTCTTCTTCATCGCGCACGGCGAGTTTGCAAAGGGTGCTTCGGGGGTTGGCGAAGTAGAGGTCGAATCGGTTTTGGTGACGGTTCAGGGTCATGATGGCGAGTGTGTTTTCGTTATCGGTGAACTTGATGCGGGGAATGTATCCATCGGCATCGAGCGGGAGGTCCATCTGTCGGGTCACTTTGCTTTTGATGTCGAAGGTGTGTACGGTTACTTTCGAGTTGTCCACTCCGGGCATGGGGTATTTGTATTGGTAGGCGCCGGGGTAAACATCGTATTCCTCCATCGCGGGTGCCATGCCTTTGTACCACGGAAACGAGTACATGGGTACTTGGCTTTCGTCGAACCGGATGTAGGCAATCATTTTGCTGTCGGCGCTGAAATCGAAAGCGCGGTTAAATCCGAACTCTTCTTCGTACACCCAGTCGGGGATGCCGTTCAGCACGTGGTTGAACTTGCCGTCGGTGGTTATCTGCGATTCGCTGTTGCCGAAGAGCAGTTTCACCAGATAGATGTTGTTCTCGCGCACGAAGGCGATTTGGTTTCCATCGGGCGAGAAGAGGGGCACCTGCTGCGGTCCGTTTTCGGAGAGCGGTTCGAGGGTGTTGTTTCGCACGTTGAAAATGTAGTACACGGCGGTGAACGAGCGGCGGTAGATGGGTTTGGTTTCCGTCTGGATGAGGATTCGGCTTTCGTCGGGCGACATGATGTAGTCGTCGAACGTGCGCAGGCTGCAGTCGCGGGCGGTTGTCACGTCGAATACGGTGGCCACTTCCTGGCCGGTCTTGAAGGAATACTTCACGATTTTCTTCCGGTCGGGGCTGATGCGGGTGTAATGCTCGCCGTCCAGTGTCGGCTTGATACCGCGGATGCCTTCGGGATAATACGTACCCCAAGACAGGTCTTGCAGGGTGACATGTTGTTGGGCGGTGCCCAGCAATGTGCATAGGCACAAAACAATCAGTATGCTTAACTTTTTCATGTGATTTGAGATTTTGTTGATTTTACGAGGGGCAAAGATAGGACTTTTGTCCGGATAACTCCGCTTTTCGGCTGCGGAAAATTCCTTTCGGCGCACCGTTGGCGGTTCGGGGAGCGGAAAAATGCGGTTTTGATGAAAAAAACGGGGAATGATGCAGGTGTTTTGAGATATTTATCTAAATTTGCGCACGAAACGTTCCAATTATTGGTTCGTTCCATCCATCTAGTTCGTATTTACACCGTCGGGAGTTTCCGAAATCTTTCCTATAATTGTGGGAATCCTTTCGGGAACTCCGACAACGGGAATCTGAAAAAAGGAATCCCATCGGGTGTTTCCGAAGCCCGCCGATTGCGGAGTCTCCCTTGATTTTATAGGGTTATGCGTTGTTGGGC
>CAYXZF010000035.1:0-21829 GCA_964469845.1 uncultured Phocaeicola sp. | reverse complement strand
AATTGTGCAACTTTTTCATTTATAAATAATTAGAAATTTAATTCAACCAACGAGTCTATATAATGAATTAATACTTCAAGCACCCAATTAGATCAATATAAATTCCGTCTTTAGGACAGCAAAGGGACTATTGCCTATTTTTGCAACCTATCTATTAACACTGAGCGAACAACTTCATAACCCTCTTGAGGATTAAAGTTTTCGTCAGGACGAAGTAATTGTTGGGTATCTCCCAAAAACTCTTCATCCTGCATTTTATCTTCCATGTTAATAATAAACTCCTTGTATGTAGGAATATGATCTACCACGAAATCCATATATTGATGATAGCATTTCAGTACATTATCAATATTAAGTTCTTTGGTTGTCAAAGCCTTATATAAATCATACAAGTCTCTTCCTTTTCGTCTCTGATATAGTGCTCTAAGTTTTGTACCTACAAGTTCATCAAGTTGGTAAGTGAGAACATTGCATTCTCCTTGATACCATTTATTTGAAACAGAAAATGGTATTTCCTGCATTGGCAATATATTGAAATGTTCCTTGCAGTTTATTTCCACTTTTAAGTGAATCGGAACAACAGGAGGTATTTCAGATTCTATTCTAAATATCAAGGTATTATTATTCCTTTTTTGTTTAACTTTCGGTTCCCCAAGAAAAGACAATACATCTCTAATATGGTCGTATGTCTCTTTAATAGGTTCTGCTTTAATCTGAACCAAGTCAATATCCTCACTATAACGAGGTTGAGGCGAAAGATATAGCTTGTGCAGAGCTGTACCACCACGAAACGCAAGATGAGAAGCTAAATACTCATCTTTATAAATTTCAATCAAGGCTCTACATATAAGCAAATCTTGTTCTACCTGTTCTGATTCAGTCCAGGGAACAACTTCATTCCATTCTCTAATCGCAAATTCGGGTATCATTCGTCTATTTCTATTTCTTGGTTAATAATTATTTTCCATTTCTTGTCAATCTCACAATCTTCCGTTGATTTACCAATTTTAAATGGAACATTTCTCATTGTTAGGGAAAAAGGGAACTTGGATTTAAATCTATCTGCAAGATCTTCTCTTTCCAGAACGGATTCTAATATATATCCAAACCTTTGATAAATAGGGGTTGGTGCAAGGTCGAAGAAATCTTTATTTAATTTATCAAAATCAATACTATCAACCAATTCATTTAGGACAGTACACACCCTATTTAAACCTCCTATTTGTTTTTCATTCTCTATTAAATCTATGGCAGTTAATTCAGGAGATGCCACATTTACATAACCAGATTGAGCCTTATGTTTTCGTATGTGCTTTTCAGGAATATTTTTCTTAGAGAAGAAAAGAATAGAGGTACCAGTTTTGGCTGTATTTCTCAATTTAGGCGCCTCTGTCATTACTGAAAAAGTTTGTGCTCTCTGGTGGGATGCTCCATAGAAAGATGCAGCATTAAGCAAACTGACATAATATTTCTTGTTCAAGAATGACATTAATGCGTCAATGTAAAACACCGGTGGAATAATTGCTTTTAGGGCAAATTCAATTGGCATGATAACATAAAACCCTTTCCAAGGAGAAATAATTTTCTTCTTTATAGTTAGGCGATATAAAGAGGTTCTTACATAGGCATCGCCAAATTGAGGAAAGTTCTTTTTAACATCCTCAATAGTGAAAGTGTAATAGCCTCTCATTACCTTTTCATCAATCCAATCTGCTATACTATAATCTTGCTGTTTCATACATCCTGCAATACGATTGCAAATATAATCAATTTATGATGATTATCGCAAGTTCATTGCAAATTATTTCGTTCTGCCTGGTAATATTTGTCATTTCTCTCACTCTTTAATGCTATAAACAGATTGATTCCACTCTCTTTTCGTTGGCATAGACCCTCCAACACCTTTTGTCTTATCATACTTGCCTCGTATGCATTCAGCCTAAATGCAAGGGCAACGACCAATTCAAGATTGTAGAATGTTGCCCAACTTGCAAAGGTAATAACCTCACACTTTGTCTCAGGATTAAGCACTCCATTTCTGTATATAGTTTTAATGGCGGCTCGAAGTGTCGGGGCTATCACCCCGAACAACTCCACCAATTCCATTTCAGACATCCAAATATTGCCACTGGGAATGTTTACTTTCCCATTTTCGCTGATTGTTATTATTGTTCGTTCCATACCTATACATATTAGATTGCAAATCTTTCACAAACTCTACTCTCAAACATTGATATATCGTGTTCAAGTTTTGTGTTTGTTACTTTGGCGTAAATCTGCGTTGTGGTAATGTTCGTGTGTCCGAGAATTTTGCTCACACTCTCTATTGGCATACCATAGTTCAAGGCTAACACTGCGAATGTGTGCCTACTCAGGTGGAACGAAGTTCGCTTCTCAATACCGCATAATTTAGCCACCTCTTTTATGCGTTTATTTATAGTGTCGTGGCTGCCGATATTGAAAAGATGGTTGCTTATTCTGTATGGCTCGTATCGCTTGATAATCTGCATAGGAATATCCATCAACTTAATTTGGAACGGCACACCTGTCTTTTGTCGCTTCGATACAATCCAAGGAGAACCACCCAATATTGTGATATTCTCCGTTGTTAGGTTCTTAATGTCAATGAATGATATTCCCGTCCAACAACCAAATACAAAAAGGTCTCTTGCCAACTCCAAATCTGGATTGTTCAATTCAATCGTTGTAAAGGCTTGCAACTCATCTTCGGTTAGAAAACCTCTTTCCTTGTGGTCGGGGTCAACTTTATACTGCGCAAATGGGTTTCTTGCTATCTTGCCATTATAATGAGCAGTGGTTACAATGTGCTTCAATGGTATGGAGTATATCCACACTGATGATTGAGCAAGTCCTACATCATTTCGCAAATACAAGCAATAATCACGAATGAAATCCTCCGTAAGTTCATTCATTGCTATATCAGTTCGCTTGTAGTTTATCTTGATAAACTCCGCAAGATATTTCCTTACGGTGAGGTACTTTTGATATGTACTCAGAGAACGATCCCTGCCAACTCGTTTGGCAAAGGCTTCGTTCTCCTTGTCGAATGCTCGGAGCAGAGTTTCATACTCCGTTCCGATGCCTTGATAGGCATTGCGTACCATTTCGGCAGTTACAAACGCTTCTCTATCCGAAATGCGTTGGTAGTGCTTGATGATTTGAGCCTTGATATTATCCAAAGCCAAATTGATGTCTCGCGATTCCTTGCTCTTGCCTTTTGCTCGGTTGCCTTTCACATCCCATAGGTCTTTATGGATGCTCTGCTTGCAACTGAATTGAGCCACAGAACCATTGATTGTCACTCGTCCCATAATGGGAACAATACCGTTTTTCTCCTTGCTTGCGTTCACGTAGAACAGCACCTTAAATGTACTTCGCATAATCTAATCTTTTTTTGGTTACAAAATTAGGTATCAGCGAGTTATACATTGATATGCAAACTAATGCAGAACGATGAAACGTGACGACACAAAGAAAAACTTTACTGCATTATCGGGTAATGACTTGGCGACCGTTCTAATTCATTACCTTGCGTTTCTTTACTAAATTGCCATTGTTACTATTTCGGAGGTTTTCTGTTTAATGCGTTATGGCTCAGTTCAAAACGCAGAATTTCACCTTTTTTGCTCCGAGAACCGTATTTTTTTTATAAAAACGCCATTCGTTGCAACGTTTGGCGTTTTTTTTGCGTCTAATGATAAGAAAAACCATAAAAACAGAAAAGAATATGAAAACGAAATGGCATTTAATGGCGCTTATAGCATTTTTAATGCTGTCTTGCGCAAGAACAACAAAAACAATCGTACCCGGCAAAAACTACGTGACGAAGAAAGTACACACGGGAAGTTTCAAAGGTATTTCGACCTCGACCTCCATCGATGTTCTTTATACGCAAACCGCAGGCAGCCGCAATGTGGAAGTCTATGCTCCAGACAATCTGATGGAATACATAAAGGTAGAAGTGAAGAACGACGTGCTGGCAGTAAGAATCCAATCGAAAGACAAGAAGGGTCTCAACATCCGCGGCACGCACAAAATCAAAGTTCTCGTTTCGGCACCGGCCGTCAGCGAGCTGCGGACTTCCAGCAGCGGCGACATTATCTTGCAAAACGGACTGAAGACCGACGGCGAAGTGCGGATGCACGCCTCCAGCAGCGGCGACATCAAAGGCGGAGAAGTGGTTTGCACGTCACTCTCTTTGACCGCTTCCAGCAGCGGCGATGTAGTGCTTGACAAGGTGAGCTGCGCATCATTGAATGCCGATGCAAACAGCAGCGGCGATGTGAAAATATCGGAAGTGACCGCCGAAAGCGTAAACGCGCAAGCCGATTCATCGGGCGACATCATCCTATCGGGCATTACCGATACAGCCAACCTTTCCGCTTCCAGCAGCGGGAACGTATCGGCCCAACGACTTAAAGCCAACCAAGTCACCGCCAAGGCGAGCAGCAGCGGCGATGTCAGTTGTCATGCCGTAGAATCGCTGAACGCCACCGTTTCTTCCAGCGGAAGCGTCAACTACAAAGGCAACCCCAAGCACATCGACTTCCACCCGAAGCGCGGCTTGAAAAAGATTGACTGACGCTGTTGAAGCCGCGGAATCAAATCGCGTAATTCCCTTTCACGTAGTCAAGTATGCTGAACAGCTCCTTCACCGTTTCGGCGCGGAGCATGGCTATGCGGGTCTCCTTGAAGTTGGGGATTCCTTTGAATACGGGCGAAGCGGCCAAGTGGCGGCGTACGTGAAGTATTCCGCGCCGCTCGTCCAATAACTTTACACTATCTAACACTTCCTGGCGGAGGACTTCCATTTTCCAGTCGAACGACAAAGGCGGAAGTTCTTCGCCGGTTTGCAAATAATGCTTCACCTCCTTAAATATCCACGGGCGACCGAAACTGGCACGTCCTATCATTATCCCATCCACGCCGTATTGTTCAAAACATTCTTTGGCCCGTTGCGGTGAAGTCACGTCTCCATTGCCGACGATGGGAATGCGAATGCGCGGATTCTTCTTAATCTCACCGATTAACGTCCAGTCGGCCGTGCCGGTGTACATTTGCGCACGGGTACGACCGTGCACCGTCAACGCTTCGATGCCGCAATCCTGCAGCTGCTCGGCCAGTTCCACGATAATCTTATGATCGTTATCCCAACCGAGGCGCGTCTTCACGGTCACGGGAATCTTTACCGCATCCACCACCGCACGGGTTATCTCCAGCAGCAGTGGGATGTTCTGCAACATTCCGGCTCCCGCCCCTTTGCCGGCCACCCGTTTCACCGGGCATCCGAAATTGATGTCGAGAACATCCGGTTTCGCTTCCTCCACTATTTGGGCGGCTTCCACCATGGTCGATACGTCTCTGCCATAGATTTGAACGGCCACGGGACGCTCTTGTTCATCAATGTTCAGTTTGGCCATCGTTTTATTGACCGAACGAATCAACGCGTCGGCCGAAACAAATTCCGTGTACACCATGTCCGCCCCGAAACGTTTACACATCAGCCGGAACGCCGGGTCGGTTACATCTTCCATCGGAGCCAGCACCACGGGCCGCTCTCCCAAGTCTATATTTCTAATCTTCATAGAATGTCTGCTATTTGTCTGCAAAAATACAGAAAAAACTGCTACCTTTGCGTACAACTTCAATAAACTTGATATGTACGATATAAAAGATTTTGAAATAATGGCACCCGTCGGCTCCCGCGAGTCGCTGGCCGCCGCCATCCAAGCCGGTGCCGACTCTGTTTACTTCGGCATCGAGAGCCTCAACATGCGTGCCCGTTCGGCGAGCACATTCACCATCAACGACCTTCGCGAAATCGCACGGATTTGCGACGAGCACGGCATCAAGAGCTACCTCACCATCAATACCATCATCTACGACGAAGACGTGAAACTGATGCGCACCATTGTAGACGCGGCCAAAGAAGCCGGCATCAGTGCCGTAATCGCAGCAGACGTAGCGGTGATGTCTTATTGCAACGCCGTGGGACAGGAAGTCCACCTCTCCACGCAGCTCAACATCAGCAACGCCGAAGCGCTGAAATTTTACGCCCGCTTTGCCGACGTGGTGGTGCTGGCGCGCGAACTGAACCTGAAACAAGTGCGCGAAATTTACGACGTCATTCAGAAAGAGCAAATCCGAGGACCGAAAGGCGAACTCATCCGCATCGAGATGTTCTGCCACGGCGCCCTTTGCATGGCCGTGTCGGGCAAGTGTTATCTGAGCCTGCACGAAATGAACGCCTCCGCCAATCGAGGTGCCTGCATGCAGATTTGCCGCCGGGCTTACGAGGTAAAAGACAAAGACACCGGCATCGAGCTTGAAGTGGACAACAAATACATCATGTCGCCCAAAGATTTGAAAACCATCCATTTCATGGACGAGATGATGGAAGCAGGCGTGCGGGTGTTCAAGATAGAAGGCCGCGCCCGAGGTCCCGAATATGTCCGCACCGTGGTGGAATGTTACAAGGAAGCCATCCGTTCATACTTGGACGGTTCTTTCACCGACGAAAAGAAACAAGCATGGGATACCCGTCTGAAGACCGTCTTCAATCGAGGCTTTTGGAACGGCTATTACCTCGGACAGCGTTTAGGCGAATGGAGCCGCAACTATGGCTCGGAAGCAACCGAACGCAAGGTATATGTCGGCAAGGGCATCCGTTACTTTTCCAACCTCGGCGTGGCGGAGTTTTTGGTCGAAGCCGCCGAAATGAAAGTGGGCGACAAGCTCTTGATAACCGGCCCTACCACCGGCGCCCTTTTCCTGACACTCGACGAGGCACGGGTTAATCTCAAGCCGGTGGATGCCGTAAAGAAAGGCGAGCACGTATCCTTTAAAGTTTCCGAGCGGATTCGCCCAAGCGACCGACTCTACAAACTGGTTTCGCCCGAAGAACTAAAGAAATCGTAAAACATTTCCGGTTTCACGGAAGTGTTTTTCTCTACACGACCTGCATTCCCGGCCGAAAACCGGGATGATAGGCGTGTAAAGAGCTTGATTTCGCAATGTAGCCCCCCCTTTTCTCTACACTCCCAACCTTTCAAACATCTATCGGTCTTTGAACCGAAATGCGTTGAAGTCTGAAAATCCAACGAAACATTAAGAGCCGGATATTACTGAAAAAGAAGCATTTACAGAAAACGCAACCGTTTCTTCCCGACTCCTCAAAAGCATCCTCCGGCAGAAAGAAAAGAAGCTTGGAAAGGCAAAAACGTAACATGTAACATGTAACACGGGCGTGTTTTGGCCTACAACACCGTGAATCGGATAGGAAGGGTAATTGTAATTTAACATTTATAAACAATAATAATCCCCATTTCGGGCAAAATGCCCCCGTGTTACATGTTACATGTTACATTTTGGGGAAATCGGTGTCTTATTTTAAACAGGTTAAGAACCCCACCCTCAACAATACTTAAAAACAACGACAAAAAGCACAACCACCGAACCTTTTCAAAGTCAGCGTGTTCTTTCTATCACAAACGCCGAAGGTACCTAGGCGGATTTATAATAACCTAAACATGGATAGAAGTATGAAGAAAATTATTCCTTTGCTATTGGCAGTCCTTGCTTTCACGGCATGTGAAAAAGATGCCGACACAGACAAGCTGGACAACAAGTTCGTGGTGTATACCAACTACGACAAAAGTGCGAACTTCAAGCAATTCAACACGTACTACCTGCCAGACAGCATCCTTATCATCGGCGACAAGGAGCAAACGGAGTACTGGAACGATGCCAACGCACAACGCATTCTGGACACGTATGTGTTCAACATGGACAACCGCGGATATACCCGCGTCACAGAACGTGAAGAAGCCGACCTGGGCCTGCAGGTGAGCTACGTCAAGAGCACTTACATCTACACCGACTACGGCTACCCGCAATGGTGGTGGGGCTATCCGGGCTATTGGAACGTTCCTTACTGGGGAAATTGGGGCGGAGGCTGGTATTACCCGTATGCCGTCAGCTACGCTTTCAGTACGGGTTCTTTCCTGACCGAACTGCTGAACTTGGATGCCGCCCAAGGTCAGAACGCGAAACTGCCCATCCTGTGGAGTGCCTACATGAGCGGTCTGCTGAGCGGTTCGACGGAGGTCAATGTAGACTTGGCGGCTCAAGCCGTGAGTCAGGCTTTCACACAGTCGCCCTATCTGACCAAGTGATGACAGATGTTTAACCCTATAAAAAAGAAAAGATATGAAGACTATCAAATATTTATCACTGAGAGCATTGGCACTCGCAGCCATACTCATCGGCTTCGCCTTGCCGGGCAAGGCACAGACGCTGGAAAACTATTATGCCAACATCGACTGGCAGTTCAACTTCCCGCTGGGCAATGATTTTGTGAAGAAAGGCAGCGGATGGGGAGCCAATCTGGAAGGCGGGTATTACTTGACGGACAACTTGTCGGTCGGCGCATTTCTGACCTATCACAGCAACCACAAGTACATCCCGCGGCAAACCATTTCACTTACCTCGACAGAATCGCTGAACACCGACCAGCAGCATACACTTTTCCAAATGCCTTTCGGTGTTTCAGGTCGCTACACATTCAATCGCGAGGGCGTGTTCCAACCTTACTTCGGACTGAAGATTGGTCCGCAATACGCCCGATTGAAATCTGAATTCAACGCTTACGAGAGCACCGACAACACGTGGGGATTCTATGTATCGCCGGAAATCGGCGTGAACATCTTCCCGTGGATTTATCGCCCCGGCATCCATGTGGCCGCCTATTACAGCTATGCCACCAACAAAGGAAATCTGATGACGTACGATGTGGACGGCATGAACAACTTCGGCTTACGGCTGGGTATTGCTTTCTAATAACAGAAAACGGTTGCCTCATCGTGAAGCAACCGTTTTCTTATTCTTTAATTGGCCATTTCGGAAATGAACTTGATGCGTACCAACCGGATTTCGTCCTCGGTGTAGTCGTCACCGAGCTCATCCATCGCATCGTCAATCTTGTCCGTTGTCGACTCTTTGAAGTAATCGTAAATGTCAAGCATGTGGTCTTCGTCCATGATTTCTTCGAGGAAGTAATCAATGTTCAGACGGGTGCCCGAATAGACGATGGCTTCCACTTCATCCAGAAGTTCATTGAAGTCAAGCCCCTTCGACAAGGCGATGTCGTCCAACGCCACCTTACGGTCGATGGCCTGAATGATGGACACCTTGATTTTCGACTTGTTCGCCACGGTACGGACACGCAAATCTTCGGGACGTTCAATCTCGTTCTCTTCGCAATGTTTCTTGATAAGCGCACAGAACTCCTGTCCGTAACGTTTAGCCTTGCCCGCGCCCACACCCGGAATGTTCTGTAATTCTTCCAATGTCACCGGATAGGTTGTGGCCATCGCTTCCAACGACGGGTCTTGGAATATCACGTAAGGCGGCACATCGAGTTTCTTCGACATCTTCTTACGCAAGTCCTTCAGCATGGAATAGAGCGCGGGGTCTACCGCACAGCTGCCTCCGCCGCGTACCGGTGTTTCTTCTTCTTCCTCTTCGTCAAAGTCGGTATCCTCTACGATTTTGAACGATACCGGCTTCTTCAAGAACTTATGACCGGCAGGAGTTACTTTCAAGAGGCCGTAGTTTTCAACATCCTTGCTCAAATAGCCTGCAATCAACGCCTGACGGATGACCGCATTCCACAGCCTTTCGTCTTCGCCCTCACCGGTGCCGAAGACTTCCAAATCTTCGTGTCTGTGGGCCAAGACTTCTGAGGTTTCTCTGCCCAACAAGACATCAATAATATAATCTGATTTAAAGTTTTCTTTTACCGCTATGATTGTTTCAATCACAGCGCACAATGAATCCTTAGCTTCCACTTGCTTTTTAGGATTTAAACAGTTATCACAATTTCCACAATTATCTTCTGGATAGGTTTCGCCGAAATAGTGTAACAAAGACTTGCGGCGGCACACGGACGACTCTGCATAGGCCTCGGTTTCGCGCAGCAGCTCATCGTTGATGTCCTTTTCGGACACCGGTTTGCCCTGCATGAATTTTCTCAGCTTCTGCATGTCCTTGTTGGAGTAGAAAGCAATGCACCGTCCTTCGCCTCCATCGCGTCCCGCTCGGCCGGTTTCCTGATAATAGCCTTCGAGGCTCTTCGGCATGTCGTAATGGATGACGAAGCGCACATCGGGCTTATCGATACCCATACCGAAAGCAATGGTAGCAACAATCACATCAATGTTTTCCTTGATAAAATCGTCTTGCACCGCCGAGCGTACCGCCGAATCCATGCCGGCATGGTAGGCGCTGGCGTTGATGCCGTTCGCTTTCAGTATTTCAGCCAATTCTTCCACTTTCTTGCGGCTCAAACAATAGATAATGCCGGACTTGCCGGAATTAGCCTTGATGAACTTGATGACATCCTTGTCGATATCATTGGTCTTTCGGCACACCTCATAATACAGATTGGGGCGGTTAAACGACGACTTAAACTCTTTGGCGCCGGGTATACCCAGAATTTTCTTGATATCCTCGCGCACCTTTTGGGTGGCTGTCGCCGTCAATGCGATAATCGGAGCCTGACCTATCATGTTGATGATGGGCCGGATGCGACGGTACTCGGGACGGAAGTCGTGCCCCCATTCCGAAATACAATGCGCTTCGTCTACCGCGTAGAAGGCTATTTTCACATTCCTCAGGAACTCTACGTTTTCTTCCTTCGTCAGCGTTTCGGGGGCGACATAAAGCAATTTGGTCTTCCCCTTCAGGATGTCCGACTTCACTTGGTCGATGGCCGACTTGTTAAGGGACGAGTTCAGGAAGTGAGCCACTCCGTCTTCTTCGCTGTAATTGCGCATGGCATCCACTTGGTTCTTCATCAACGCAATCAAAGGAGAAATGACGATTGCCACCCCGTCCATCAAGAGGGAAGGTAACTGGTAACACAAAGATTTCCCGCCACCGGTAGGCATCAGCACAAAGGTGTCATTCCCATCCAAGAGGTTTCGGATGATTTCTTCCTGTTCACCTTTGAATGTGTCAAAGCCGAAGTACTTCTTCAGCATTTCCGTCAATTTCAATTTCTCCGCCATATCATTCTGTTTTTCTGGTTCTCGATTATTTTCCAATCTTTTTTTCTTGTCTAACAAAGTTAGAAACAAGTTCTCAAATTATACAAATATTTCGAGCATTATTTTGCAGAAGAATTGCATTTTTCTTATTCTCGAGTGTATAAACCGCCTTTTTATGCGTTTTGCAGGCGGGAAATGTTCGCTTTCTCCATCTGCTGACGGGCGTAATCCAAAGTCAGTTCATACTGTTCCACCTTCATCGATGGGATGTCGAACATGATGTCCATCATGATGGTTTCGACAATGGAGCGCAACCCGCGGGCACCGAGTTTGTACTCGATGGCCTTGTCTACGATGAACTCGAAGACCTCCGGCCGGATGACGAGTTGCACGCCGTCCATCTCGAACAACTTCACATATTGCTTGATGATGGAGTTTTTCGGTTCGGTCAAGATGTTGCGCAACGCTGTTCTGTCCAACGGATTCAGATAAGTCAGGATAGGCAGACGACCGATGATTTCGGGAATCAATCCGAAAGACTTCAAATCCTGAGGAGCGATGTACTGCATCAGGTTGCCCCGGTCTATCTTGACGTTTTCCTTGGCAGCCCCATATCCCACCACATTGGTGTTCAGACGTTGGGCTATCTTTCGCTCGATGCCGTCAAAGGCTCCGCCGCAAATGAACAGGATGTTCTTGGTGTTTACGGCAATCATCTTTTGGTCGGGATGCTTGCGTCCGCCCTGAGGAGGCACATTGACCACCGAACCTTCCAACAATTTGAGCAATCCCTGCTGTACGCCTTCGCCGCTCACATCGCGTGTGATGGAAGGGTTGTCACCCTTACGGGCAATCTTGTCTATCTCGTCGATGAAAACGATTCCGCGTTCGGCTTCCGCCACGTTGTAGTCGGACACTTGAAGCAGACGGGTCAAAAGGCTCTCGATGTCTTCACCCACATAACCGGCTTCGGTCAGTACGGTGGCATCCACGATGGTAAAGGGCACTTTCAGCAGCTTGGCGATGGTGCGGGCCAACAAGGTCTTTCCCGTGCCGGTGCTTCCCACCATGATGATATTGGATTTTTCTATTTCCACATCATCCTTGCCGGGCTTTTGTACGAGTCGCTTGTAGTGATTGTACACCGCCACAGACAGATAGCGTTTGGCATCATCCTGCCCGATGACGTATTGGTCGAGAAACTCCTTGATGTCCTTCGGTTTGGGAAGTTCGTCCAAGTTCAGACTTCCGGCATCACTCTTCATGCCCTGCATGGCTTCTTGGGTGATTTCGTACGCCTGCTGCGAACAGCTGTCGCAGATAAAGCCGTTCATACCCGTAATGAGCAGGCCGACTTCGCTTTCCGGACGACCGCAAAAGCTGCAACGCCTTTTATTTTTTGAATCTTCTTTCAATGTATTTTTTCTTTCGTTTATACTTTATTATATATATAATCACTTTTTACGAGCCAATACTTCGTCAATCATGCCGTATTCCTTGGCTTCCTGTGCGGTCATCCAATAGTCGCGGTCAGAATCGGCCCACACTTTGTCGAACTCGGTATGCGAGTGGCCGGCGATGATGGTGTAGAGTTCTTGCTTCAACTTGGCGATTTCGCGAGCGGTGATTTCAATGTCCGAGGCCTGTCCCTGCGCGCCGCCCATCGGCTGGTGAATCATGACACGCGAGTGGGTCAGCGCCGAGCGCTTGCCTTCTTTACCGGCTACCAACAAAACGGCGGCCATCGAAGCGGCCATACCGGTACAGATAGTGGCTACATCGCTGTTGATGAACTGCATGGTGTCGTAGATGCCCAAACCGGCATATACCGAGCCGCCCGGCGAGTTGATATAGATAGAGATGTCTTTCGAGTTGTCCACCGAATCCAGATACAGAAGCTGGGCTTGAAGGGTGTTGGCCGTATAGTCATTGATTTCCGTACCGAGAAAGATGATACGGTCCATCATCAGTCGAGAGAACACATCCAACTGTGTGACGTTGAGCTGACGCTCTTCGAGGATGTAGGGATTCAGATACCCGGCCTGCGACTTAATGACATCGTCCAGCACCAGACTGTTCATGCCTAAATGCTTCGTTGCATACTTCTTAAAATCATTCATACTTCTCATTGCTTTGATTCTTTATTATAGAAAGAAGAGGCTTCCGACCTCTCTTTTTTTCTTCGTTCGGACGGCAAATGTACAAAAATACGATATACGTACCAAATACTTTTTGCCTTTAAAGAAAATTTAGGTCTAAAGCCCCTTCTTACCCGTATCTTGTGTGGGAGGAATTACTTCAACATGCCGTTGAATTCTTCCACAGTCACTTCCTTGTTGTTCAAGGTAACCTTGCCCTTAAGCATAGCCGTAAGCTTCACTTCGACGGCGCGGTTTGAGAGACCTTCCACGCTTTCTTTTTTCTTCAGCATTTCCTTGGCGTAGTTTTCCAACATTTCATCGGGGATGTTCATCATGCCGTACTGCGCAAACTGAATACGTGTACTTTCTTTGGCAACTTCGAGGATGTCTGCCGATTCAATCTTGATGTCGTTGGCTTCAACAAGCTGTTCCTTAATCAGGTGCCAAGTCAGTTCTTCGATGCTCTTTTCGTAGTTTTCTTCCACGAACGCTTCGCCCTTTTCCTGGTTGTTGATAAGCATAATCTTCTTCATCAAAGCATCTGCGTACTCCAACTTGCCGACCTTGTTGGTCAGATAAGTACGGGCATCGAGCAAGAACTTATAGTCGCTGTCCACAGCCAACTGTGCGGCGATGCCGGCCTTAATCTTGCCGCGGAATTCTTCTTCGCTGCTTACCGCGCCTTCGCCAAACACTTGGTCGAACAACGTTTGATCGAGGGGAGCCGGTATGGCACGAGTGATTTCTTCAATCTGGAAGCTGAAGTTGGACTTCTTTTCAGCCACTTCTTCGCGCTTGATGTTCAAGAGTGAAGCGAGTTCAGCTTCACTGCCGTCGAACGCCGTGTAGGGGTTGAACACCAATACATCGTTCACCTTGGCATTGTTGAAGATAGCCTTTTGGTCGTCGTTCTTCATGAACGAGGGCATCATCACGGCACCTTCCACCTGAACGCCACCTTCCTTTGTGTTGCCTTCTTCATCGAGTTCGGCAATCAAGCCCTTCAACATGTCGCGGTCTTGATATTCTTCCACCTTGTCGTACTTAGCGGCACGCTGTGTGTACATCGTCACCTGCGAGTCTACCATTTCGTCCGAAACGGTAATGTTATAATAGTCGATTGTGTCTTGTTCGGAGATTTCGGCCTTAAATTCGGGAGCCAAAGCGATGTCGAACACAAATTCAAAGTTTTCCTGTGAATCGAAGTCAATCGGCTGCATCTTTTCTTCGTTGGGCAACGGCATGCCAAGCATATTCACCTTGTTTTCGCGGATGTATTCGTTTACCTTTTCCTGCATCAGCTTGTCCACTTCCTCAACAGTCACGGCTTTGCCAAACTGCTTCTTTATAAGGCTCATGGGCACCATACCCTTACGGAAACCGGGGATAGTGGCTTGCTGACGATACTTCTTCAACACTTTTTCTACTCTTTCCTGATAGTCGGCTTTTTCGATATTGACAGTAAGCAATGCGCTTACCTTGTCAACGTTTTGCAATGAAACGTTCATTCTTATTTTTTTATTTGATTATTATTTTATTCGTTCTTAAATTTATTCTACAAAATTGGTTGCAAAATTAGTGTTTTATCTTTCATCCACCAAATACAGAGCGCAAAAACTTTCTGTATAAGAGGTAAAAAAGCAAGATGTTCAACGCAAGCGGCTGCATAAGCCAACGCAAGCGGTTGCGTGAGCCTATGCAAGCGGTTGCGTGGCGTCATGCGACCGCCTGCGTAACCGCACGCGGTCGCAAACGTAAAAAACGGGGGAACGTTTACAGTCGGGTCTGCTCCTCGATGCGGCGGTTTCGCATCTCTTCGGTCTTCTGAAAATCCTTTCGGGTGAGCACAAAATTGGAGCCGAGATACTTCTCGCGCACCACGGGATTCACCGCCAACTCTTCGGGTGTACCCTGAAAGAGGATGTTTCCATCAAACAGCAGATAGGCGCGGTCGGTCAGTCGGAGCGTTTCGAGGGCGTTATGGTCGGTAATGAGAATACCTATGTTCTTGTCCTTCAGTTTCCACACGATGTGCTGGATGTCTTCCACTGCAATGGGGTCTACCCCGGCAAAAGGTTCATCGAGCATGATAAACTTGGGGCTGATGGCCAGACAGCGGGCAATCTCGGTGCGCCGGCGTTCGCCGCCGGAAAGCTGGTCGCCCAGATTCTTGCGCACTTTCTGAAGGCGGAACTCATCCAGCAGGGCTTCGAGTTTCTCTTTCTGCTCCTCCTCGCTGAGGTCGGTCAGCTCAAGCACGGAGGCGATATTGTCTTCCACACTCATTTTGCGAAAGACGGAAGCTTCTTGCGCCAAGTAACCGATGCCTGCCTTGGCGTGTTTATAGACGGGGTAGTCGGTAATCTCCAAATCGTTCAGGTAAACATGCCCGCCGTTGGGCACCACCAAGCCGGTCGTCATGTAGAAAGAAGTGGTCTTTCCGGCACCGTTCGGTCCGAGCAAACCTACAATCTCTCCCTGCCGCACTTCAAAGTCCACACCGTTCACCACGGTACGCTTGCCGTACTTCTTCACCAGTCCTTCCGCACGGAGTACCATTCTCTCCGGGGTACCTTCATTCGTATGCTGATTTTCATTTCCTTGTTCTGACATAACCCTTGTTTTTCCGACAAAAGTACGAAAAAAAGTCAATATACGGATAAGAGAACAGAAATTCAGACATTCTTTTACAAAAAAACAGATAAAAAGAAGTATTTTTGCAGAAATTTATGATAACAATGATTCTGAAACCAATAGCAACCGTCGGAAAATACCTGATGCTGATGGGACGAACATTCGCCCGCCCCGACCGCATGAGGATGACTTTCAAACAGTACGTAAACGAAATGGTGCAGCTGGGCGTGAACTCCATCGGCATCGTGCTCCTCATCTCTTTCTTCATCGGAGCCGTCATCACCATCCAAATCAAATTGAACATCGAAAGTCCGTGGATGCCGCGCTTTACGGTGGGTTACACCACGCGCGAGATTCTGCTGCTTGAGTTCTCCTCCTCCATCATGTGTCTGATTCTGGCCGGAAAGGTGGGGTCGAACATCGCATCCGAAATCGGGACGATGCGGGTAACCCAACAGATTGACGCGCTCGAAATCATGGGGGTCAATTCGGCCGGCTACCTTATCCTGCCGAAAATCGCCGGACTGATGACCATGATTCCTTTTCTGGTCACTTTCAGTATCTTCGCCGGCATCATCGGTGCCTTCTGCACCTGCTGGATGGGCGGGGTGATGAACGCTGAGGACTTGGCATACGGACTCCAATACTGTTTTCAAGAATGGTTCGTGTGGTGCAGCTTTATCAAATCAGTCGTTTTCGCCTACATCATCGCCAGCGTATCGGCCTATTTCGGCTATACCGTGGAGGGCGGTTCCATCTCGGTGGGAAAGGCGAGCACCGACTCCGTGGTCATGAGCAGCGTACTGATTCTGTTCTCCGACCTCGTACTGACCAAACTTTTAGCATAAAGAAAAATGTATGATTGAACTGAAATCCATCCATAAATCATTCGAAGACAAGGACGTACTGGTAGACATCAACGCCCGTTTCGAAAACGGTAAGACCAACCTGATTATCGGTCAAAGCGGTTCGGGAAAAACCGTATTGATGAAGAGCATCGTCGGACTACTGACGCCCGAACGGGGAGAAATCCTGTACGATGGGCGGAACTTCTTGAACATGACCAAAAAAGAAAAGAAAGCGCTACGCCGCGAAATGGGCATGATTTTCCAAAGCGCCGCCCTCTTCGACTCGCTTTCCGTGCTGGAGAATGTGATGTTTCCGCTCGACATGTTCAGCAACGACACTCTGCGCGACCGAACCCGTCGCGCCCGCTTCTGTCTGGAACGCGTGAACTTGATTGACGCGCAAAACAAATTTCCGGGCGAAATCTCCGGAGGTATGCAAAAGCGTGTAGCCATCGCACGCGCCATCGCCCTCAACCCGCGCTACCTTTTCTGCGACGAGCCGAACTCCGGCCTTGACCCGAAAACCTCGCTGGTGATTGACGAACTGATTCACGACATCACCACCGAATACAACATGACGACCATCATCAACACCCACGACATGAACTCGGTGATGGGCATCGGCGACAGCATTATCTATATTTATCAGGGGCGCAAAGAGTGGGAAGGAACAAAAGACCAAGTGTTCACCGCCACCAACAAGCGACTGAACGACTTCATCTTCGCATCGGATTTGCTGAAGAAAGTAAAAAAGGAAGAAACGAACAAATAAAAAAAGAAGCGCGAATGCGCTTCTTTTTTTATTCTTACTTCTGCCGAATAAACACATTGATAGGAGTTCCCGACAAGTGCCATTTGTCGCGTATCTTGTTTTCCAAGAAACGCTTGTAAGGTTCCTTCACGTACTGCGGCAGGTTGGCAAAGAACACAAACGAGGGCACTTGCGTATTCGGCAACTGCGTGCAATACTTGATTTTGATGTATTTTCCCTTGGTTGAGGGGGGCGGATAAGCTTCTATCAGCGGCAACATCTCTTCGTTCAAACGGGCGGTAGGGATGCGTGTGGTGCGGGCGTTGTACACTTCTTTCGCCGCTTCCAACACCTTGAAGATACGTTGCTTGGTCAGAGCCGAAGCAAAGATGATGGGGAAATCTGTAAACGGTGCGAAACGTGAACGGATAGCCTCTTCAAATGTTTTCATCACCTTTACATCCTTGTTTTCCACCAAATCCCACTTGTTCACCACCACTACCAATCCTTTCTGGTTGCGCTGTATCAACGAGAAGATATTCAAGTCTTGCGCTTCGATGCCGCGGGTAGCGTCAATCATCAGAATGCACACGTCCGAATTTTCAATCGAACGGATGGAACGGATAACGGAATAGTATTCCAAGTCCTCCGTTACCTTATTCTTTTTGCGGATTCCGGCCGTATCCACCAAATAGAAATCAAAACCAAACTTCTCATATCGGGTGTAAATGGAATCGCGAGTGGTTCCGGCAATGTCGGTCACGATGTTACGGTCCTCACCGATAAAGGCGTTGACGATGGAAGACTTTCCGGCGTTCGGACGTCCCACCACGGCAAAACGCGGAATTTCTTCGTCCAGATTTTCAACGGTATCCTTTGTAAACTTACTCACAAGCAAATCCATCAAGTCGCCCGTACCGAATCCGCTCAACGCGGAAACGCAGTAAGGGTCGCCCAATCCGAGCGAATAAAACTCAGCGGAATTATACTGAAGATCATTGTTGTCGGTCTTGTTGGCCACCATCAGCACAGGCTTCTTGGTACGGCGAAGAATGCTTGCCACCTGCATGTCCAGGTCGGTCACTCCGTTCATAACGTCTACGACAAACAGAATAACGTCCGCTTCTTCCACCGCCAGCATCACCTGCTTGCGGATTTCTTCTTCGAATACGTCATCCGAGTTCACTACCCATCCGCCGGTATCAACGACAGAAAATTCACGTCCCAGCCACTCCGATTTGCCATACTGACGGTCGCGAGTCGTACCCGCCTGCTCGTTCACGATGGCTTGACGGGTCTTGGTCAGACGATTAAAAAGTGTAGACTTTCCCACATTGGGGCGTCCTACGATTGCTACTAAATTTCCCATTTTTTCTTTCTTTTACGGCTATCACAGTCGGTTAATCCAATTGATACCCAAAATTTTTCAATTCTCTATCCGAGCTTCTCCAGTCCTTGTCGACCTTGACGAAAGTCTCCAGATAGATGGATTTCCGGAAGAACTTTTCAAGCGTTTTACGGGCTTCGGTAGACACCTTCTTCAATGCCTTGCCTTGCTTGCCGATAATGATTCCTTTCTGCGAATCACGCTCCACATAAATAACGGCATTGATATGGATGCTTTTGGCTTCCTCCTTGAATTGTTCCACCACCACTTCCACGGCGTATGGAATTTCCTTGTCATAATAGAGCAAAATCTTCTCACGGATAATCTCGGTCACGAAAAAGCGGGCAGGCTTATCCGTCCACTGATCCTTGTCAAAGTAAGGAGGTGAATCAGGAATCAAGTCCTTGATGCGCTTCATTACCACGTCCACCCCGAATTTAGAGAGCGCGGAAATGGGAATGATTTCGGCCTGCGGTATCAGTTCATGCCATTCTTCTACGCACTTCACCAACGCTTCCTGATTGCTCAAATCAATTTTGTTGATAAGCAGCAGGATGGGGACTTCCATTTTCCGCACCTTTTCGATAAAGTCCATGTTCTTGTCAGGCTTCTCCACCACATCGGTCACATAGAGCAGCACATCGGCATCCGCCAGGGCAGACACCGAAAAGTTCAGCATGGACTCTTGCAATTTATAGTTGGGTTTCAACACTCCCGGCGTGTCCGAGAATACAATCTGCATCTCCTCCGTATTCAGGATACCCATGATACGATGACGAGTGGTCTGTGCCTTGAAGGTAGCGATGGAAATGCGCTCACCCACCAACAGGTTCATCAACGTGGATTTACCCACATTGGGGTTGCCCACGATATTTACAAATCCGGCTTTATGCATATCAACTTTGTTTTTATTTGGTTGCAGACAAAAAAACGCATCTGAAAACGGATGCGTTTTTTGGTTATTTCTGCGGATTATTATTTCTTATCACCATCATAACCCCACTTTACATAAACGGCACCGTAAGTGAAACCTGCACCGAAAGCTGTAAATATCAGGTTATCTCCCTTCTTCAGTTGCTTTTCGTAATCCCAAAGGCAAAGCGGAAGCGTACCGCCGCTGGTGTTACCATAGTGCTGGATATTGACCATCACCTTTTCACGAGGAACTTCCAGACGGGAAGCCACCGCATCAATGATACGCAAATTCGCCTGATGAGGAATCACCCAATGGATGTTATCCTTGTTCAAGCCATTGCGTTCCGCGATGGTTGCCGTGATTTCCGACATGTTTGAAACGGCGTACTTGAACACCGTTCTACCTTCTTGATAAAGGTAATGCATCCGGTGATCGACCGTAAAATAAGAAGGAGGACATACAGATCCGCCCGCCTTCATGTGAAGAAAGGGAAGACCCTTGCCGTCCGTACGAAGCAAACAGTCCATAACACCATAATCTTCCGTAGTAGCTTCGAGCAGCACCGCCGCTGCACCGTCTCCGAAAATCGGACAAGTAGCACGGTCGCTGTAATCTACCATGGAAGACATCTTGTCACCTCCGACCAAAATCACTTTCTTGTGTCTGCCCGAAGCTATCAGGGAAGAAGCGACGTCCAATCCATACAAGAAACCGCAGCAAGCGGCCTGCAAGTCGAACGCAAAGGCATTCTTCAAGCCCAATTTATCACACAAGATAGACGCTGTTGAAGGGAAATGATAGTCCGGAGTGGTGGTACACATAATGACCGCATCGATTTCGTCCGGATTGGCACCGGTTTTCTGCATCAACTGCTTGGCCGCCTTACGCGCCATGAACGAAGTACCCAAACCCTCTTCATTGAGGATTCGTCTTTCTTTCACTCCGATTCGAGTCATAATCCATTCATCGTTGGTATCTACCATTCTCGACAACTCTTCATTAGTCAAGACATAATCCGGTACATAGCCTCCGACTCCTGTAATTACTGCATTAATTTTTTCCATCATTTCTGTTTTTTGTTTGTCAGTCTATAAAAAATCAGCCGACTGAGCCGAAGCTCGCCGGCTTTATTCTTTATAAAACTACAAACGTGTTTTAAAAGCTACCGATTAAACAGCAGCTTCTTTTTCGATAGCTAACTTACCTCTATAATAACCGCAAGCACCACAAACAGTGTGATAAACATGCCATTCACCGCAGTTAGGGCAGATAGCCAAAGTAGGAGCAACCGCTTTATCGTGAGTTCTTCTCTTAGCAGTTCTCGTTTTTGATTGTCTTCTTTTAGGATGTGCCATTTTTTCTAAACTTTAATTATTATCTAATATTTTCTTTAATTCACTCCATCGAGGATCTATTCCCTTAGGTTCATCCATGCTTTCTTCTTCCTCCGACAAAACGAAGTCATCTTCTTCCTCATCGTCATCGGCCGAAGTGCGCAGATGCCGGCTCAGTTTACTTACCATTTCTTTATTGCAATTGCCAGGTGCATGCACATGTTTCATCGGGATGCTTAATGCTATGAATTCGTAGATAAACCAAGCTACATTGATACAGCCTTCCAATTCGGAAACCGTTATCATATCATCTGTTTCGTCATACGCTTCGCCTAACTTCACTCTCAGTCTGTCGATACTTTCCACCGGTTGTTCCATTTCGTCCAAACAGCGGTCGCATGTCACCATAACCATACCTTTCGTATGGAAATCCAACTGATAAATACCGGAAGTCTTTTTCACTTTCAAGGAAACGCTTACCTCTCCTTTCTGAATGTCCGAAACTTCCAAGTCGGCAAAGAACTGATTGTCCAACTGATACTCATATTCGCATGAATCAGCCGGCATATTCTTCAATTCAACCTGATATGTACTTAACTTTTCCAAATCAACAAGCTATACAATTCGGGCGACAAAGATACAAATAAATTTTCATTGTCTAAAGAATCAATGGTTATTTTTTTACTTTTTCCCGTCAGGGAAAACAAAAAAGTCCTCCGACACAAATTAGTATCGGAGGACTTTCAAAA
>CAYXZF010000034.1:0-21831 GCA_964469845.1 uncultured Phocaeicola sp. | reverse complement strand
CAAAAAAGAAAACAGAGTTATTATCAATGTTAAGTGAGCGTGTGCCTAAATTACGAGCAATCGCATAAAATTTAGTAAAACTATCAGTAGCGTAAAATGCCAAATCCTCATTTGTTACGATGTCATCTTCTTTTGCCAATGTAAGGATTGCAACAGAGCCGTCAGCAATACATCCTTTAGGCAAGAAGCACGCACGAGGATTATATGTTAGATTAGGGAGTAATACACAGTTTGCCTGATTCAAGTATTTTGCAACATCCAATCCCTCAATACTATCAATGTAACAGTCATAATCAGGGATATTAACAATTTCGTTATTGCCAATATTACGAGATTTTAGAACTCTGATTTTACCATTATCCTTTGTTATGGCTTTGGTAATAACCCTATCTCTGTATGCCTTGAATACATTAAACTCCATTTTATCAGCCACCTTATCAAAAGCCTCATTACGATAAATTATCCAATAAGGGAATCTATCGTCTGTCAGATATACTTGCTGATGGCACTTAACCTCATCGGTAATATATGACTCTACAAATGTATTTTGAGGCTTCTTTTGGGTGTCAAGAATAAAGCAGATGGTTTCAATCTTTACACCCTTGAATCCTTTTTCGCCAAAGTCAATTATGCGAGAGATATTTTTCTCTTTCATAAGTGTACGTGTTGCATCAAACTCAGGAGCGTTTATTAGGCTCTTAGGGACTATCAATGATACAACATTTCCAATTCTCATTGCTTTCTCAATGAAGAATGAGAAGATATTATTGGTATCCTTGTTAGATGCACCAATTTTATATTTAGCCAACAACTGTTTCTCTTTGGTTAGCTTTTTGTATGGAGGATTTCCGACGACAATATCATACTTCTTGTCGAAGTTGTGCAACAAGAAATCGGCATTGATGTAATTGATGTGAATATTGTTGGGTACATCAATCTTTGCAACCAATTCTTTCAATATTTCTAAACTGTTTGCATCAATATCTACCACATCAATATTAACAGACTGTACGCCCGCATACTTCAAAATAAGGGCCGGCAAAAAATTACCCACACCAATTGATGGCTCTAATATATTTAGCTCCGTATAGTTCTTTGCATCAGGCAGACTCTTAACTATTGTATAGCATATGTCTTGCCTTGTATAATATGCTGCATTGTCTTCTCTTTGAGCATTTGCCAACTCTGCAATTTTAGACAATTCTGCAAAACCATAATGGCTATTGTACCTAATATAGTCCACCAAACAAGAATGCGTCGCCAACTTCTTTTTATCTATCAATACCTTTATATCTTGTTCAGACAAAGTGGGCTTGCATAAAATTTTACGCACCTTAGACGCAATTTGTCTGAATATAATAGTAGGTACAGCTTCGCCCAAGTTTTGGCGTATGTTCATTTCCTCTTTCTTTAAGAATGCTTCTTTCTCTTTTAATGACATTTTGTTTAACTCATCAAAAGGAATGTCGCTCCAATTAAATGAAGAAGGAACCGACATCATAAGCATAACCTCCCTAATACTGAACACTCTGTTATCTACAGGATGAACAGTGTTTTGGCTTGCCATAATGTCATTACGCGTATGAATACAAGGAGCTACCTTATCCCAATACTGCCGAGTATATTTATCACCATTCTTACGGGCGTTGTACACAATAACCCCATTTTTCACACTATGAGGTATCTTTGTAATATCAGTATTGTCAAATGCCGATTGTCCCTCCTTAATATCCGCAATCCACGACTCCATACGAGGCGAATACTTCCTGAAATTATGATAAATATCATCTTCGGATATTTCACCCATCTTCTTTAAAGGTGGCAAATGACCAATAATTTGTCTTAATGTTCTCTCAGGCTGCTTGTCAGGGAAAATATCATATGGAGTAACCTCTTTCAAATCTTTACGAACACCAATAACTAATGTTCTTGTTCGACTTGATGGATTACCATAATCTTTGAAGTTAACGACTTGATAGAGGATATTGTATGCTCCCGACAAGTTAGCCTCAATAGCATCTTTTATAGACTTGTCTTGACCATCAACATCGGTGCATACAGATGTAAGGAAAGCTCTAACATTCTCAAAAATAAAGAACTTAGGCTTAATCTGTTGTGTCATTTTTATAGACTCAACAACCAACGAGTTGCGTTTTAACTCATCTTTCTTCTTGTGATTAGCAACAGACATACCCTGACAAGGAGGCGTTGCAATCAACACATCCAAATCTGTTAGATTAAAACCTCTTTCCCACATTGCTAACTCCGCAAAAACTTTATCTTTCGTTTCTTGCGTAGTCATATCGCCACAAATATATCCGCTGTTATAAACGCATTTCTGATTGAATTTCTGAATCTTCAATCTGCGTTCCAACAACTCAACCGTAGCAACACAATAGAAGCCCTCCTCCTTGAAGCCATAGCAACCAACTCCTGCACTACTGAATAGGCTGACATAAGTCCTCAATCCATATGCAGAACGCCGATCTGCTAATAGCATTTCGGGGACTTCCAACTCTGGGTATAATTTTACTTTTGCCATATTAACCTATTCTTCTTAAATTTTCAGCAGCCATTGAAAGAGCTTCCGATGCAACAATATGTTCATCAAATACCATATCAGTAACCTTGTCCGCAAGCCACAATGTAAGGAGGTCTGTCATTTCTACATTAAACATCTCCGACAATATTGCCACTTGTTCTTTCTTGGCTTTGCGTTCGCCCTTTTCTATCTTACAATATGTTGCAGTGTCTATATCAAGAGCTGCCGCAATCTGCCTTTGAGGCATCTGGTTTTGAATGCGTAGCTCTTTTATTTTCTCCGTAAACAGCATATTACTTATTTTTGTCTTGACATTATTTGGCAAAGATAGCGAATTTTACTCATTGTTCATACCGCTGAACAAATAAAAATTTTGATTTATACTGTTGATGTACTAAAAATGGACGCAGACGAAAGAAAATTATCATCATTATCTTTTCGTCTGCGATTCTTTTTGTACCTTTGTTCCATCAAGAGTTATCACATTGAAGCATAACAATGAAGAACTCAGAAATACGAACGGTTGCTATCTCGTTACCCAATTTCCAAGCAATCCGACCAACCGATTTATTCTAAGCGAGTTATCTTTTCTTGCAAAAGTTACATAAAAAATATAGAATAACAGAAAAAGATGACATAAAAATGTATTCACTACAAAAAAACATCTTGTTAAATCTACATCCGAGTTCGTGTCGGGAACATTTTCTTTCCTTCTTCGGCCGGCAAATCAAAAATTATAACTAAATTTGTCAGACAAAAAGAACGATAATATGCTTTTTATTCATCGAATTTGGAACTGGTGCAAACGTTTCCGTCATCGCTGCGGCTATGGCGTCCACTCACCGTCTGATTTTTTCCTGATTACATCGGTCGTCTACGAGTCGCTTCCTTATTATACCTATCGGGAACTGAAGAACCGGAAGTATCCTTCTCACCTCCCCCATTATCGACGGAAAGTGAACCGATTGCTTTTCCGGTTGGTCAATCATTTTCGCCCACAGGTATGGATGGAAATCGGTCCCGGCAACGGAGCTTCCACCGACTATATGCGTGCGGCAAGAACTTCCATGCAAACAACGATAATTGACGGAAGGGAGAAAGAAGCGACCCTGAACACACTGCGAAGCATGAATCCTATCGACTTTCTGCACATCGGATTTACACCTTATTATAAAGAGGTGTTGGAAGAAGTCCTTCCGCATCTGAGCGAAAACGCCTGCATCGTGGTGGGCGGCATCTACGACTCCAAGGAGAAATGCGAATGGTGGAAAGAATTGCAAAAAGATGAACGGATACACCTTTCATTCGACCTCTACGACATCGGCCTGATTCTTTTTGACAAGAAGCGTTTCAAGCAACATTACGTCATCAATTTCCTATAAAAAATCACCACAGACCGCACACGGCAATCTGTGGTGATTCGATTCTTTCTTTCAAGCTATTATTTCTTGTCCTTTTCGATTTCGAGCAGTTCCACTTCAAATATCAAAGTAGAGAAAGGCTTGATTTGACCACCGGTTTCGCGAACACCGTAAGCCAACTCTTGCGGGATGTAAAGTTCCCACTTAGAACCTACCGGCATCATGGTCAGCGCTTCGGTCCATCCCTTAATCACTTGGTTGGCACGGAAAGAAGACGGAGCATTGCGCTTGTAAGAGCTGTCAAACTCAGTACCGTCAATCAAGGTACCCTTATAGTGAACCTTTACCGTACTTGTTTCTGTAGGGATTTCACCCTTACCTTCCTTGATGACTTTGTACTGCAAACCGCTGGCGGTTGTCTTCACACCTTCCTTGGCCTTGTTTTCTTCCAAGAACTTTTCGCCGGCAGCCTTGTTTTCACCATACGTAGCTTCCAAAGCCTTAGCCTTGATGGCTTCCACGTGTGTGTTTACATACGCTTGCGCTTCTTCTACCGGAACCACGCTCTTCTTCAATACGGCAGCCATAAAACCGGCGAGGAAGTTGTCCTTGTCAAGACCCATCGTCGAGTCGTTGCCAAACACCTGACGGCTGATGGCTTCGAACATACGACCGCTCACCTGCTGACCAATCTGAAGACCGGCGATGTAAGCTTCATCCTTCTTCGAGTTTTTGCTCATTCCGTCTTGTACACCCTTTACGAAATCGGCCATGTGAGCTGAATCGACACCCAACTGATTGGTTATATACATATCCAATCCCTGTGTATTGTTCACACCCATCATATAAGACAGAGAGTCTACTTCACTTTTCAAATTCGCTTTCGGAGCCTGCGCTGTACATGAAGCCAGTCCGACCGCAGCTACGATAGCCGCAGAAAAAACCAATTTTTTCATTTTGCTTTTTTATTTTATAATACTTCTATTAATTCCACTTCAAAAATCAAGGTGCTGTGAGGCGGTATCAGTTCACCGGCCTGCTGTGCGCCGTAACCCAGTTCGGAGGGGATGAACAATCTCCACTTTGAGCCTTCGGTCATCAACTGCAAAGCTTCCACCCAACCCTTAATCACCTGATTCACGCCGAACACGGCAGGCTGACCACGCTTCACCGAACTGTCAAACAACGTACCGTCTATCAATGTTCCCTCGTAGTGGCACTTCACGCGGTCGGTCGCACTCGGCTTCTTGCCGTTACCTTCCTTAATGACTTCATACTGCAATCCGCTCGGCAAAGTCACAATGCCTTCCTTCTTGGCGTTCTCGGCCAGGAAAGTCTTGCCCTTTTCAATGTTTTCCGCATTCATCTTGGCTTCCAATTCGGCGAAATACTTGTTCACGATTTCACGCGCTTCGTTGTGGCTGATAGCGGTTTCTTTTCTATTGAGTACGTCTGCGATTGCCTGTGCAAAATCCTGTACGTTAATACCCTGAGCACCCATGCTCAACAAGTTTTGGCCGATTCCAAGGCCGATAGCGTAGCTAAATTTATCCATAATCAGTTATCTATAAAGAGGTTTTATATCTAAAAACATGCAAAGTTAGGTGTTTTATTTGAATGAATTTGTTTATTCGTACATAATTTTACTTATTTTTGTAACATTCGTTTTAATTAAGGAGGAACAAACATGAAAAAATTGGTTATTTTGACAGGTGCCGGCATGAGTGCCGAAAGCGGAATCAGTACCTTTCGCGATGCAGGCGGTTTGTGGGACAAGTACCCTGTGGAACAAGTAGCTACGCCCGAAGGCTATGCCGCCAATCCCCGACTGGTGATTGACTTCTACAACGAACGACGCAAGCAGTTACAGACCGTCAGCCCCAACCGCGGACATGAGTTGGTGGCCGAAATGGAAAAATACTTCAACGTAACGGTCATTACCCAAAACGTGGACAACCTGCACGAACGCGCCGGCAGCACCAATGTAATCCACTTGCACGGCGAACTGACCAAGGTGACATCGAGCCGACAGCCCAACAATCCCCGTTACATCAAGGAACTGAAGCCCGAAGAATACGAAGTGAAAATGGGCGACACCGCCGATGACGGCTCGCAGCTTCGCCCTTTCATCGTCTGGTTTGGCGAATCCGTCCCCATGATAGAAACCGCCATCGACTATTGCGAGAAGGCCGACCTCTTCCTTATCATCGGCACCTCGCTCAATGTCTACCCGGCTGCCGGGCTGCTCAACTACGTACCAACGGAAGCGCCCGTTTATCTCATCGACCCCAAAGAAGTAACCATCACTTCCACCCGTCGGGTACAGGTTATCCGCAAAGGTGCCTCAGCCGGCATGGAAGAACTGAAACGGCTGCTGACGGGAGAATGACCTTATGCGCATTCCGAACTATTTCCGGCTTTGTTTGTTCTATCATCAGAACATAACAACAAAAAAGGAAAGCGTATGAAAAAGTATGTTTGCACCGTTTGCGGCTGGGTGTACGACCCGACAATTGGCGATCCGGACGGAGGAATCCTCCCCGGCACAGCGTTTGAAGAAATTCCCGACGATTGGGTCTGCCCTCTGTGCGGAGTAGGAAAAGAAGACTTCGAGGTGCAGGAATAATCAAGCCCGTTGAAGAGGCATCAGAGGCTGTATCGGTACAGCCTCTTCTTGTAAGCTGCCATAAACATAAGACAAAGCTCCGAGTTTCAGAATCCAGAGCTTTGTCTTGTCTAAAAAACAATCACTTTACGAGGTGTAAAGGGCAGAAAAATGAAAGCGGCTTCATCAGCCATCGAAAGCGGCTTCGTTGACCAACGAAAGCGGCTTCATCGGGCAACGAAGCCTATTGCGCTGAAACAGCCACACCTCCACACTCGTCAAAGCAAATAACCATACGTTTTCAGACGTTCTACCAACTTAGAGCGATTCTTGCTCTCAACCAAAATCTTATATCCTTCAGCCCGGATGATAATAGATTTCAAGACGGGGTCGGTGGTGAGAAGATGAATAAGTTCCTTATTTGCACTATCTAATTGATAAATAAGATAATCGCCTTTAGATACTTTCAATGGATGGCATTGCTTCAGCAGCGATTTGAAAAACTCGCTCCATATTTCCGGCATATTTCCTTGACAGACGAACTGTTTGAAAAAGTCCATCTTGTTTTGCACATCCTTTTCTGTTTTGCAATTTTTCAGGAAGCTATCATTATTCATCAAGAAACGGTGGTTGCCAATAGAAATCGCCGTATCTTGCAACAAGGTTTCATACGGATTATTCTCAACCAACGAACGAATAATCAGCCGATTCTCATCCAACCGAAACAGTTCCTGTTCCTCCTGCAAAGGCGGCGTATAGGTAGAGGTGAGTCCTAATACATACCGACCCAACTCGGTGAGTCGAACATACTGCAAGGAATGGAACACAGATGATGAAATGACAGACGGATATTCATAAGCCAGTTCCAGCATCCCCAACCCACCCATCAAAAAGAGTAAACCTTTGAGAAAAGGAATCCCAAGATGCTCTATCAAGTTTCCTAAATGTACATATTCCCCGGTTACTTTATTAAACAAGTCCATATTCTCCAGTTGATAAGACATGAAGATTTGCAAAGAGTTTCGTTCTTCAGGATAAACTAAAAGACTCTCTTTCATCTTTTTAACGGATATCCATCCGGATTTTGTCCGAATGAGCATGGAAAACACGTTCTCTATCAAGTCGGGAACAGTAGATTCGGACAACTTATTGGATTTAATGCCATTGATATCAGGGAGCAAAATCGGGATAAGATAAGTATAATAAGTACTAAGGAATTTAGGAAATTCCTTCAATATCGTTTCAACGTTTTTCCTTGAAGAAAACGTATCGAACAACAAAGCGAGAACCGGTAACACAAGAGAAGTACGGATGCCACTCAATTCAGCCGAGACCTCTTCCCCCTCCCAAAATTCCTTTAATTTAACTTGCTTACTTACCTTTTTAATGGTTGTAGCGGCCATCTTCCGACTCCCCATCACCAATACCTCTTGTTCGTATAAAGTTTGCAACAAAGGGAAGCGCCGGATAAAGTCCGCTTCTCCTTGAAAAGTAAACAGACTTTGAACAGGTAGTTCTTCGGTTGTATCGGGAATCACCTCTACCTCCGGGAAAAAGAGAGGAGCAAACACTTTTCGGAAAACCGGAAGAAGAAAAAAGAAAGCCTCTTTCTCTCTATATCCGCTTCGGCGCATTTTGTCACCTGCGGAATTAACAATCGTAAACCAAGAGGATTCCTCTATCGGAGTCATTTCATAACCATACCATCGCGTTCCTTGAGCCAACCAGCTTTTACCTGTAGCATCCTTGAGCATCTGATTGTTGGCATACAGTCTGAGAATGATTAGTTTCCAGGCATCGACGTCCTCTCTCTCCAGTGTCTGCACATAGTGAAGCAGGTTCCACTTTTCAGCAAGGAAAAATACAGTCAACTGCAACCAATCCATCTTGGTTCTACCCACTTTTTTTTGAAGGCAGAACAAAACTTCCGAAGCATCTTTTACCGTGCCATTGTTCAGCTGAATCCGAACGAATGTTTTTGTCAACAGCTTCAGAAACGGTTGCGCTAATTTTTGCAAGTCGGGCACTGTGTATTTGCGATTCAATAAGTTCTCCCATTCCTTCGCATTCTTTTTTTCCGGTTCATGCAGAATGATATTTTCTTTCGGGGTTTTCGTTTTTCCCCGCAGGATATATTCTTTCATCGTCTTATCAGCTTAAAATAAATTGAATGTCTTCCTCTGTCAATTGCTTGGTGGATGAAGCGTCGTTGCCTATCAGTCCGGTAAACAGTTCGGATTTTTTTTGTTGCAGCAGGCGGATTTTCTCTTCAATCGTGTTTTGCGTTATCAATGAATAACACAAGACATTCGCTTTTTGTCCAAAGCGGTGCAGACGATTGATGGCCTGTTCTTCGGCCGCTTTATTCCACCACGGCTCAAAGATGAACACAGTATCCGCAGCAGTCAGATTCAATCCCACCCCACCCGTCTTCAGGGTCATCAGCAAGATTTTACATTGAGCATCGTTCTGAAAGCGTTCTACAATACCTTTCCGGTCATGGGTTGAACCGGTCATACAAGCAAAGTCGATGCCGGCTTCATCCAACCGTTCGCAGACTAATTCGATACCGGCAATGTAATTGAAGAAAACCACGACTTTATGCCCATTGCTGACAGCATCAATCAACATATCCATCAACGTGTTCATTTTCGGGGAAGAGATTTCTCCATTACTCATGCTTTCGGGTACGGAAGCGATACGCCGCAATTCGTTCAAGGCTTGGAACATGACGAACTGCGATTTCTGTATGCCATCGCTGTCGATGGTTTTCTTTACATGCTGATAATAGAATTTCCGTCGTTCTTCATAATAGTCGGCATGTTTCTTTTCCATTTCCACATATAAGGTCTGTTCGATTCTATCCGGCAGCTCCGTCAATACATCTTTTTTGAGTCTTCGAAGCATGAACGGATATATCTTCCGCCGCAACGCCTGCATGCTCTCCTTGTCGTTATCATGCTGAATGGGATAAGTATAGTTCGCGTTGAAATCCTCTACCGTACCGAACATGGCAGGATTCAAAAAGCGGAAAAGAGAATACAATTCCGTCAGGTTGTTCTCTATCGGTGTTCCGCTCAGTGCCAGCCGATGGTCGGCATGAAGCAACATAACGGCTTGGGTTGTTTGCGAAGATAAATTCTTGATGTTCTGCGATTCGTCTAAAATGACATAATGAAACCGCTGTTTGTGAAATACCTCAATGTCATTTCTCACTACAGCATAAGTCGTAAGAATAAGTTGAGCGGATAGCGCTTGCTGCAAGTCCCGCTGCGCCCCATAATAAATATAAGTAAGCAGTTGAGGAGCAAAGCGTTGCAATTCACTCTGCCAATTGAACAATAAACTTCGAGGCATGATAATCAGGGTGGGTGTCTTTACCTTAGGATAGATACGCGCCAGCATGGCAATGGTCTGCAAGGTTTTTCCCAGACCCATGTCATCGGCCAAGCATCCGCCTAAATTGTTTTCGTACAAGTAATTTATCCATTTTACCCCTTCTTGCTGGTAAGTTCTCAGCTGAGCCTGTACCTGCGGGAAACGCATCCGTTGGGAGGGCAACCGATTAAATCCCTCGAATATCTCGCGATGACGAACGAAAGCCTCTCCTTTCATCTGTTCTTCCAGCATTGTTTCGATTTCGGGCAGGTCGAAAAAAGAGATTTTGAATTGTTTTTTACTCTTATCCTCCTTGAAGATACGTTCCAACTTGCGAACATATCCTTCTGCGATGATGGCTCGGTTGCCATCGGACAAAAGAACATATTTTTGTTTCTTGTATTGTTGGAGGAATTGCCTCAATGTAAACTCCTCGTTATCCAGTTGGATATTGGCTTCGCCCTCTAAAAAGTCAATACCCGACCCGATGGTTACATTCAGTTTCGGTACGATGGGTTTGACCTTGTATTCATATAATTTTTCAGCTCCCAACAACTGATATTCCTTGACCAAAGTAGGCAGGGCTTTCAGCAGGAAAGGTCCGGCCACATTTTGCGGAATAATGAAGAAATCATCTTCCCGATAAATATCTTTGGCCGAAGCCTTGTCGGGAGCATGTTGCAGAATCAACTTGTGAAGCGAAGAAAGAATATCCTCGTTGGATTTAGAAACGATACGTTTCAACAAGATTTGATGTTCGGCAGTCAAGGTAGCAATGTACAATAAATCATATTGTTGAAAGAAGTCAGCATCGGCATGTGGAAGCATCTGCGTGACACGCAGAAACAAAGACATGTCCGTGTCCACTTTTTCAAAGACCAAAGTGGGGACGGTCTCTATCTCACTGTCAGCGTATGCCAACGTATAATCTTCGTAGACCGGAAGAATATTCTCCGTGTAAGAATAGAATACGGACAAGAACCTTTCCAAGGTATTTTCAGGAATAGTAGAACGGAACAGATACAGTTTATCATAGTTCTCGCCGACGGTCGGAATGGCATAAACCGTCCGGTTGGCCAAAACAAAAGTATCTGTTAGGAACGAAATATCCCGAATCGTTTCATGACCGGTCTTCAATGCAAAAGAGACAGCGATGTCACTTCCCTGTTTGTCCAGCATCAATAACGGAGTTGCCTGCTCCTTAGCAACGGACAGGTCTTGTAATTTTCCATTCTTCAGATTCTTACATTTCAGCAGCTGATGCATTAAATAAGGATACTCCTTCAACAAGACAGCACCATGCTTTGCCTCCCACGAAAACACTTCCTGTTGTTTTTCGCGAATGGCATGGATGGAACGGAGAACATGAAAGGTTTCTCCGCTATAAGAATGATAATCCGGTGTAATGGTCACACCTTTAGCATTGATGGTATCAACAAAGGCTTGTTTGTCCTTGTCGATTCCTATTTGAAAGAACAGTTGTTCCGGATGTGCATTGACGGCATTTGCAGCATGCGATATATGTATTTTCTTTATAAACGGTAAAAATTCTTCCATGATAACGAGATAAATATTTTAAATGTGCGAATATAAACATTAAATAGGAATCTACACTAATCATTCAGAGAAAAAAGGATATTATTTGTTCATTATATTCCATTATCCAACACCCAATGGCAGAAAATTATGCAGAAGAATAAAGACGGTTAGGGTAAAAACTCGTATCTTTGCAAATCAATTGAAAATAAGTACTTATAGAATATGAATATCGAACAGAAACTGAGTGCGACCATTATCGCCGCACTCCAAGCACTCTATGGTCAGCAAGTGTCCGAGAAGATGGTACAGTTGCAGAAGACCAAGAAAGAATTTGAAGGTCATCTCACCCTCGTTGTTTTCCCCTTCCTGAAGATGAGCAAGAAAGCTCCCGAACAAACCGCTCAGGAAATCGGCGAATACTTAAAGGCGAACACTCCCGAACTGGTGTCGGATTACAATGCCGTGAAAGGATTTCTGAACCTGACCATCGCTTCAGATTGTTGGATAGAACTCCTGAACAGCATTCATGCAGATGCGGAATATGGCATCGTCAAGCCCGGCGAAAACGCTCCGCTCGTCATGATTGAATACTCTTCTCCGAACACCAACAAGCCGCTTCACCTCGGCCATGTACGCAACAACCTGCTGGGCTGGGCATTAGCCAATGTGATGGAAGCCAACGGCAACAAGGTGGTGAAGACCAACATTGTGAACGACCGTGGTATCCATATCTGTAAATCCATGTTGGCATGGTTGAAATATGGTCATGGCGAGACCCCGGAATCGAGTGGCAAGAAGGGCGACCACCTCATCGGCGATTACTACGTAGCTTTCGACAAGCACTACAAAGCCGAAGTAAAGGAACTGATGGCGCAATATCAAGCGGAAGGAATGAACGAAGAAGAAGCCAAAGCCAAAGCAGAGGCCCATTCACCGCTGATGCTCGAAGCCCGCGAAATGCTTCGCAAGTGGGAAGCCAACGACCCGGAAGTGCGTGCCCTTTGGGAAAAGATGAACAATTGGGTATATGCCGGTTTCGATGAAACTTACAAGATGATGGGTGTGGGATTCGACAAGATTTATTATGAATCACAAACCTATCTGGAAGGCAAAGAGAAAGTGATGGAAGGACTTGACAAAGGCTTCTTCTTCCGCAAAGAAGACAACTCCGTATGGGCCGACCTTACCGCCGAAGGACTTGATCACAAGCTCTTGCTCCGCGGCGACGGCACTTCGGTGTATATGACTCAGGACATCGGTACGGCCAAGCTCCGTTTTCAAGACTTCCCCATCGACAAGATGATTTATGTAGTGGGCAACGAACAGAACTACCACTTCCAAGTATTGTCTATCTTGCTCGACAAACTCGGATTCGAGTGGGGAAAGGGGTTGGTACACTTCTCGTACGGTATGGTGGAACTCCCCGAAGGAAAGATGAAAAGCCGCGAAGGCACCGTGGTGGATGCCGACGACTTAATGGCCGCCATGATTGAAACCGCCAAGGAAACTTCGGCCGAACTCGGAAAACTGGATGGCCTGACTCGCGAAGAAGCCGACAACATCGCCCGCATCGTGGGTCTCGGCGCCTTGAAGTACTTCATCTTGAAAGTGGATGCCCGCAAGAACATGACATTCAACCCGAAAGAATCCATTGACTTCAACGGCAATACCGGTCCGTTCATCCAGTACACCTACGCCCGCATCCGTTCCGTTCTTCGCAAGGCTGCCGAACAAGGCATTGAAATCCCGACCGTCATCCCCGCCGGTCTGGAACTGAGCGCGAAGGAAGAGGGCTTGATTCAGATGTTGGCCGAGTTCAAGAACACCGTGAAGCAGGCCGGTGCCGATTACAATCCGTCGGTCATCGCCAATTACGCCTACGACCTTGTGAAAGAATACAACCAATTCTATCACGACTTCAGCATCCTTCGCGAAGAAAACGAAGCGTTGAAAGTATTCCGTTTGGCATTGAGCGCCAATGTGTCTAAGATTGTGAAACTCGCCATGGGCTTACTGGGTATTGAAGTACCGGAAAGAATGTAAGTTCAATGAAGAAACAAAAATACTACGTAGTATGGAAAGGTGTCAATCCGGGAGTCTATGACTCCTGGACTGACTGCCAACTACAAACCAAAGGTTACGACGGCGCTCAGTACAAGTCTTTCGACTCGCGCGAAGAGGCCGAATACGCCTTTGCCTCCTCTCCCTTTCAATACATCGGGAAGCAGGCATCGCACATGGCGAATCACAAACCGAAAGTTCTTCCCGAAAACTTTGACATGAACTGCCTGGCGGTGGATGCGGCTTGCAGCGGCAATCCCGGTCCGATGGAGTATCGGGGAGTGTATCTGCTCACCGGACAGGAGATTTTCCACTTCGGTCCCGTCTATGGAACCAACAACATCGGAGAGTTTTTGGCCATCGTCCATGCCCTCGCCCTGATGAAACAGAAAAACATCTGCATGACCATTTATTCCGATAGTCGCAACGCCCTTTCTTGGGTGAAGCAGAAAAAGTGCAAGACCAAACTGGAACGTACTCCCAAGACCGAACAACTTTTTCAAATGATAGAGCGTGCCGAGAACTGGCTCAAGACTCACACTTACAAAGACATTCCGCTGTTAAAATGGCAGACGGAGGAATGGGGGGAAGTGCCGGCGGACTTCGGACGGAAATGAACAGATAAAACCGTGCGTTACAAGTCCGTCTTCCACAATCCGTGCAAGTTGCAGTAAGCATAGACGGCGGTCGGCTTGCCGGCACAGGCGCACACCACAGCCTCAGGCTTGTCTTTCAAGTCCACGCGAATGCCGCCATGCCCGGTTTCCACGTAGATGAAGGCGATGTGATGTTCGGGCGTCATGGGATGAGCCACGCTGCCCACTTTCACTTTCAGCTTGCAGTCATCGAGTTTTTCCACTACCGGCACATGCTTTTCACGGCTCGCGTCCACCGTGTCCGGCATCAATTCTTCCATCTGTTCGCCGCAACACATGGTCGGCACCTTGCTGTCCACCACTTTCTGAATCACTTTGCCGCAATGACGACACCGATAAAACTTTGTTTCCATAATCTTTCCTCTTGTTTTAAAGTTAGTTATTGTTGCTTTCGCAAGCTATAACAAATCCGGGATTCGGATTGTTTCATTGATAAGAAGAAGAGGCATCCCAAAAACTCTTAGGCGTTTGCCTTCACGCACGGTGACAAAAATAAAAAAACACGGCGGCGAATTTTTATCGCGCCGAGGAGCGTCCGAACGCTCCGCTCCTCTGCCTCCCGCAAAAAACAAGACAAAACATGTGAGTCTTTCAGATTTTATTACTATCTTCGCCCTGCCTGTCCGGAAAGCCATTCGGTTTTTATCGCAACACGAAGCCGGGCGCATATTCCGGCAGGCGAAAGCGTAGGACGGCTACGCGTTGTCCGGAGGCTTACACCGACTTGTTTATCGTGTTGCGAAACCAAAATCAAACCATCCGAAAATGAAAATAAACTCGAACTACAAATTGCGCGAAATAGCCGGCGAGACCATTATCGTCAACCAAGGGACTTTGCATGTGGACATGACCCGAATCATCTCGCTGAACGCATCGGCACGAATGCTTTACGAGCGACTGGCCGGAAAAGAATTCACCTTGCAGGATGCCGCCGACCTCTTGAAGGAAACTTACGACATCGATGAAGAACAGGCACGGAAGGATGCCGCAGCTTGGGCGGACAAGCTGAAAGGATGCGGGGTGATAGCATGAAGCCAACGACACTGAACACGCCCGAACGGATGCTCTTCGCCTTGCTGAGGGCTTCGCTTTTGGAAAGAGACGCGGAAACGGACTTCTTTCAACACGCCGCGCAAGAAGACTGGCGGCAGTGCTACCGACTGGCGGCCGCCCAAGGAGTGATGGCTTTGGCATGGGACGGAGTACTGAAACTGCCTGCCACCCTGCAACCGCCTCGCCCCGTCAAGTTGTCGTGGGCCGCTGGCGTGGAAGCCTATGAGCGGAAGTACCTCCTTTATTGCAGCACCGTCACCGAGATTTCCGAGTTCTATGCGCGTCACAATATCGCCACCCTGCAACTGAAAGGGGTGGGATTCTCCTCGCTCTACCCCGTCCCCTCCCATCGGGAAGGCGGCGACATAGACATTTTCACCTACTCCGCCTGCCGCGAGAAACTGAGCGATGCGGAAGCCAACCGGTTGGCAGACACGCTGATGCAGCGACAAGGCATCGAAGTGGACACCGAACATTCTCCCAAACACAGCATGTTCTATTACAAGGGCATCCCGGTGGAGAACCACAAGACGTTTCTCAACGTAGAGACCTACGCCTTGGCCGCAGTGGTGGAACGGTTACTGAAAGAACACATGAACCCTTCGCTCACCCCATTGGCCGCCGGACAGGTACACACGCCTTCACCGATGTTCAACACCCTGTTCATCGCCTTTCACGCCGCACAGCATTATGGCAGCGGACTCGCCTTGCATCATCTGTGTGACTGGGCGATGATTCTCCGCCGCTACGGCCTGCAGTTGCCGGAAGAAATCAAAGGCACCTCCTTTGCCGAAGGCATCGGTGCGCTGACCCGGCTGTGCAACCGCTACCTCGGTCTGTCGGTTGCCTCGGAGGGTCAAGAAGACTTGGTGGAAGAGATGCTGCAAGAGATGTTGCACCCGCGCTATCCGGCCACCTTGCCCGACCGCGGCAAATGGGGCATCCTGCTCTACAAGGCGAAACGGCTGATATACAACCATCGGCTGAAGAGCCGGATACTGCCCGTCTCGTTCGCCCGCCACATCGGCCGGTCCGTCGTCAGCCACCTGCGCCACCCCGAAACCATCTTCCATTAACCGCCCATGACGATACTGAAAAGAATATACCTCCTGCTGCAAGCCGACGAACGAAAGAAGGCCGGTCGGATAGTGGCAAGCGTCTTTGCCACGGCACTGCTCGACCTGACCGGTCTGGCAGCCCTGCTGCCGATGCTCTACTTCCTGATGGAGGAAAGCGGAGAGAAAGACAAGAGTGCTTTCTTTCTGTACTTCTGCCTGCCGGCGGTGATGGTCATTCTGCTCAAATGCGTGCTGTCCACCCTGCTCACGCGCTATCGAAACCGATGTCTGCTGGCTTTCTATCGCCGACTGAGTTTCTCGATGTATTCGGCCTACTGCCGGCGGGGACTGCTGTTCGTGCGCGGACAGGGAAGCAACCGGCTGGCTCATGAAGTGAACGCCGTGTGCTACGCGTTCAGCCATCACCTCCTCGCCTCCGTTTGTCGCATGGCGGGCGACCTGCTGCTGACCGTCTTCATCACCCTCGCCCTCTGGATATGGAACGGGGCGACGGTACTCATCCTCTACGCTTCCTTCCTGCCCTTCATGGCCTTCTACTTCTTCGGCGTGAGAAAACGGGTGAAAGAATGCGGCACGGAGGATATGGAAGCCCGGCGAGAACAGGCACGCGTGGTCACAGATACGTTCAGAGGATATGCCGAACTGGAGGTGAACGGAGCGTTTGCCCCCTTGCAACAATCGTTCCTGAAAGGAATGGATCGCATCAGCGCCTCACGCCTGAAGCTGGACACCCTGTTGCAACTGCCGCTACTCCTTTCGGAATTGTCGGCGGTGCTGGCACTTGCCCTCTTGGTAGGCTTCGGCAACGGCGACGTGAAGATGCTGGTCAGCCTGTTTGCCGTAGCCGCCTTCCGCCTGCTCCCCGCCCTGCGCACCATCCTGACGGGATGGACACAGATTCAGAACGCCGCCTGCTGTCTGGACATCATCGAACAGGGAATGGGAAATGCGCCGGAAGAGACGGGAACACCAACCGAAGAAATCGGCTTCACCCGGGAAATCACGATGCAGCGACTGACCTATACCTACCCCGATGGCATCACGGTGCTGAAAGACTTCGGATGCACCGTGCGAAAAGGAGAATACGTAGGCTTCCGAGGCCCCAGCGGAACGGGAAAGACCACGCTGTTCAACCTACTGACGGGGCTGCTGGAACCGACTTCGGGAGAAATACGGATAGACGGCACCCCACTGACCCGAAGCACCTGCGACTCGTGGCGAAGGCAATTGGGCTACGTGCCTCAAGAGGTTTTCGTTTTCGACGGCACATTGGCCGAAAACATCGCGCTGGGCGGCGGACAACCCGACCGCTTCAAAGTGGAGGAACTGCTGGAACAGGTGGCTCTGAGCGAATGGGTGGAAACACTTCCGAAAGGGATGGATACCCCGATGAGCGAGGCCGGAGCCGGCATGTCGGGCGGACAAAGGCAGCGAATCGGCATCGCCCGGGCACTGTACCGCGACGCATCGGTACTGTTGCTGGACGAAGCCACCTCCGCACTGGACAACGAAACCGAAAGCGACATTAATCAAACATTAAAACAACTGAAAGCGAAGAATGCGGGACTGACGATACTTTCCATCGCCCACCGCGACAGTTCGCTGGGATATTGCGACCGTATTGTAAACATAGAAAAGTATGAACAGAATATATGAAGTGGCAGGACACCGGTTCAGGGTGTCGGGAGAAGAATTGTGTAAGGCCGTGGAACGCATCGGCGGATTCAAGCCTTTTGAAAAGGACGGAGATGATTTCCGGTTCGACTTTGTGCGGGGAGAAGAAGTCCCCGACAAGCACCGGGAACTGTACCGATTCCTCTACGAAGATGTGACCGGAGTGTTCGGTCGGACAGAGAACGGCTTCACGTTGGTGTTGAAACCGGCCGAAGAAGAGGCGTGCAACCTATGGTGCCGGGACGGAGCCGCAGAAGTGAACTTGCACGGCAACCTGTCGCCAAGGCTGTTGCGCTTTGCCCTGTGGATAGGCTACGGACTGATGACCGTATCGGCCGACACGGTGGCCATTCACAGCAGCTGCATCGTCCATCGGGACAAGGCCGTATTGTTCTTAGGCGAAAGCGGAACGGGCAAAAGCACCCACACCCGTCTGTGGAGAGAACACATAGAAGATGCCGTCCTGCTGAACGACGACAGCCCCATCCTGCGGATGGAAAACGGCAAAGTGTGGGTGTACGGCAGTCCGTGGAGTGGAAAGACTCCCTGCTACAAGGCGGAACGTCACGAACTGAAAGGATGTGTGCGCCTGTCGCAAGCGGCGGCCAATCAAATCACCCGCTTGTCCGTACTTCAAGCGTATGGAGCGATTCACCCCTCCTGTCCTCCCGAATTTGCCTACGATGGCAGATTATACGACCGAATCAGCGACTTCCTCGGTCGGGTGATTGCCACCGTTCCCTTTTATCATTTGGCTTGCCTGCCCGATGGCGAAGCCGCCCGCCTGTCGTGTCGTACCCTTTATCCCGATGAGCCATGAAGACGCTGCCCAACGATTGCTTCTTCGCCCGGGTGGAAGCCGAAATAACCGAAGGAAGACCGGTGCGGTTCAGGATGAAAGGATGTTCCATGTTCCCCCTGCTGCGCGAGGGACTGGACGAGGTGGTACTATACCCGTGCAAGAAAGAAGAGCTTCGCCCCATGGATGTGGTACTGTTCAGATTCAAAGGAAAACACATCCTGCACCGCATCATCCGCCGGGAAGGCAATCACTTGCTTCTTCGAGGCGATGGCTCGTACGTGGCTCGCGAGATATGCAGCGTGGAGGACGTGATAGGCAAGGTACGGGAGATTGTAAAACCTTCCGGACGCACCCTTACCACAGACAGTTATCAATGGCGGATTCCCGGTTACTTGTGGGTACATTCCGGTCGGTTAAGAGTCTTTATGCTGAAAGTGCTGTCACGCCTGATAAAGTAAAGGATTTCCACCGGATGAGCCACCCGGCACAATTCACCCGAAATACTTCCCCACCATCGGCAAACGCTTCAACGGAAAGTCGTGCTTGATGATGTATGCCACAAAACTCAGCAGCAAAAGCGTGCGAATCAGCAACAGCACCCACACATCCTCGAACGGAAGATGCTCGGACACCAGATACAACGCGATGGCCACCGCCACGTACTTTCCGATGCCTTTCAAGTCGTAACGGATGGGGTATTTCTTCTGCCCTACAAAATAAGAAAGAAGCATCGCCACGGCATAGCCGGCAAAGCCGGCCCAAGCGCATGCCATGTAGCCATACACCGGCACGAAGCACACATTGATGCCGATGAGTACCGCACATCCCGCAAAAGAGAAGTAAGCCCCCCACTTGGTCTCGTCGATTAACTTGTACCAAAAGGACAGGTTGAAATACACGCCCATAAAGATTTCCGCCATCATCACGACGGGCACCACTTTCAAGCCGCTCCAGTAGTCGGGAGCAAGGATATACTTCAGTATGTCGAGGTAGAACATCACCGCCAAAAATGCCAACAGCGTAAAGATGATGAAATACTTCATGGCGTTGGCATACATCACCCTGCTGTCCTTGTCCTTGCTTTTAGCAAACACGAAAGGCTCGTAAGCATAGCGAAAGGCTTGCGTAAGCATCGCCATAATCATGGCTATCTTGCTGGATGCCCCATAGATGCCGAGTTGCACCCGCGCATCCTCTGCCGGATAAACATGACGGAAGATAATCTTGTCTGCCACTTGATTAAGGATGCCGGCAATGCCCAATATCAATATCGGATAACCGTACTTCAACATCCGCCTCGCCAAAGCTCCGTCAAAACCGCCGCCGAACTTCAACTGCGGAATGAGCATCAGCATCACCACCGATGTGCCTGCCAAATTAAAAAAGAAAGCATAGAAAACATCGGTACCGCCCATGCCTACGTAGTAAATCAAGTTGAGAAGGACGTTCATCACGATGAACAACATCTTCAATCCGGCAAACACCAACGGCCGTTTCTTATAGCGAAGGTAAGCGAACGGCAGGCATTGGAAAGCATCCATCGCGATGACCGGCACCATCATGCCGATGTACCACGGATGTTCGGCATAGCCCATTGCCGAGGCTATCGGGTGCAAAAACAACAAGCAGACTGCCACAAAGAGCAACGATGTGCTCCCCACCATCGTCAGTACGGTGGAATACACCCGTGCGGGGTTTTCCGTTTCCTTGTTCACAAAGCGGAAGAAAGTGGTCTCCATGCCGTAAGTCAGAAGAACCATCAGCAACGCTGTCCACGCATAGACCTCTGTCACCACTCCGTAACCGCCCGAAGCGACCGACATGGAAGCGGCATAGATGGGCACAAGCAGATAGTTGAGAAAACGCCCCACAATGCTGCTGATGCCGTAGATGGCTGTATCTTTTACCAGTGATTTTAATCCGGACATAATCAATTCTTATTTCAACTTTAAAGCGTCTGTACACTTAATCAAACAATGTCTGTTCTTTGAAAACACTTCGTCCCAAATGCTTATACGCCAGTTCCGTCACTTCGCGCCCACGGGGGGTACGCTTCAGAAATCCTTCCTTGATGAGGAACGGCTCGTACACTTCCTCCACCGTACCGGGGTCTTCGCCGAGAGCGGTCGAGATGGTGGTCAATCCCACAGGACCGCCGCCGAACTTGTCGATGATGGTGCAAAGTATCTTGTTGTCTATCTCGTCCAAGCCATAGCGGTCGATGTTCAAGGCTTCAAGAGCATAACGGGCAATCTCCGTGTCGATGCGGCCATCGCCTTTCACCTGAGCGAAATCGCGCACACGGCGAAGCAACGCGTTGGCAATACGGGGGGTTCCGCGGCTTCGCGAAGCGATTTCGCCCGCCGCCGCCTCATCGCAAGGCACGTTCAGAATGCTTGCCGAGCGGCGGATGATGTCGCGCAAGATGCTGTCATCGTAATACTCCAAATGAAGGTTAATGCCGAAACGGGCACGGAGCGGTGCCGTCAGCAATCCGCTTCGGGTAGTCGCCCCGACCAAAGTAAAGGGACTCAACTCCAACTGAATGCTTCGTGCCGAAGGTCCTTTGTCTATCATGATGTCGATGCGATAGTCTTCCATCGCCGAGTAAAGATATTCTTCCACCACCGGGCTGAGACGATGAATTTCATCGATGAACAACACATCGTTCGGTTCGAGGCCGGTGAGTATGCCCGCCAAGTCGCCCGGTTTGTCCAGTACGGGACCCGATGTTACTTTGAAACCCACCCCCAGTTCGTTGGCGATGATGTTGCTCAACGTGGTCTTTCCCAAACCCGGAGGGCCGTGCAGCAACACATGGTCGAGCGCCTCGGCCCGAAGCCGTGCGGCTTTGACAAAGATGCGCAAATTGTCCACCACTTTGTCCTGCCCGTTAAAGTCTTTGAAGTTGAGCGGCCGGAGTGCATTCTCGAAATCGCGTTCCTTGTTAGACTGCTGCTGTTCGCGTATATTAAAGTCTTCTTTCATTTTTTTGGGTTCTTGAAACGCAAAGATACAATAAACTATTTATATCTTTGCACTATGAATCAGAGAAAATCAGACAAAAGAGTATTGGTAGGC
>CAYXZF010000033.1:0-21855 GCA_964469845.1 uncultured Phocaeicola sp. | reverse complement strand
ATGAATGTCCGTAACATTGTGGATAATTTTAAAAATAGGCAGCAAACGTTTTATCTGTCACATAAAAAAGAAATGGTATATACCCGAATGCCGGATACATACCATTCTTCTATTTTGTCAAGTAAGGCTTATTGCAGAGTGCCTGCTTCTGCCTGCTGAATCATTTGGGGGCTGGCGTACATGTATACTTCTACGCGGCGGTTTTCCTGACGGCCGGCAGCGGTGGAGTTGTCGGCGACGGGATTTTCTTCACCCAATCCCTGTACTCCTTTGATTTGACCGGAGTTTACACCGCAAGACATCAAATAGGAGGATACGCTCTGGGCACGTGTTTGCGAGAGGTTCAGGTTCTTCTGTCTGCTCTGCTCGGCGGTAGAATTCTTCCAACCTTGGTTATCGGTATAGCCGTAGATGTCTACGTCCATGTCGGGATTCAGTTTCAGCACGTTGTTGGCGAATTTGATCAAGGATGCCTTGGCCGATGTGCTTAGGGTAGAGACTCCCGTACCGAAGAGGATGCCCGAATCGAACGTAACCTTTACGGCTTGGAGACCGTTGTTGTCGGTTACTTGTTCTACTTGTGCGCCTTCGATGGCGGCTGCCTGAGCCGCGGCTTTGTCCATCTTTTTGCCGATCAATACTCCGGCACCGGTGCCTACGGCAGCACCCACGGCGGCTCCGATGGCTGCACCTTTTCCTTTGCCGGCTATGCCGCCGATGATGGCTCCCAATGCGGCACCTCCGCCACCGCCGAGCAGTCCGCCTTTGGTGGTGTTGTTCATATTGCTACAACCGCCGAAAACCATGGTGAGGCACAGCAAGAGTGCCATAAACTTTGTTTTTCTCATAATCTTTGTTCTTTTTGGTTAGTGTAACAAATCCCTTGTCCGATTGTTTAATAAGCGAACAGGGGGTAATTCTTCATCGTTTCGTTGACGCGTGTACGTACTTCGGCGATGATTTCTTCGTTCTCTACGTTGGAGAGGACGGTTTCAATCATTTCGGCGATTTCCTGCATCAGGTCTTCCTTTGCGCCACGGGTGGTGATGGCCGGTGTGCCGAGTCGGATGCCCGAAGTCTGGAAAGCCGATCGGCTGTCGAACGGCACCATGTTCTTGTTTACGGTGATGTCGGCCGATACGAGGGCTTTTTCAGCTACTTTGCCGGTGAGGTCGGGATACTTGCTGCGGAGGTCTACCAACATGGAGTGGTTGTCCGTGCCGCCCGATACGATGGTGAAGCCTCGGTCTGTCAAGGCTTGTGCCAGTGCGGCGGCGTTTTTCTTCACTTGTGCGGCATATTCTTTGAATTCCGGTTGAAGGATTTCACCGAAGGCAACGGCTTTAGCGGCGATGACGTGTTCCAGCGGTCCGCCTTGAATGCCGGGGAATACGGCCGAGTCAAGCAGTTGCGACATCATCTTGATTTCGCCCTTCGGAGTTTTCTTGCCCCATGGGTTGGGGAAGTCTTTGCCCATCAAGATGATGCCTCCGCGAGGTCCGCGAAGGGTCTTGTGGGTGGTGGAAGTAACGATGTGGGCATACTTTACGGGATTATCGAGCAGACCCGCGGCGATGAGTCCGGCGGGGTGCGCCATGTCAATCATGAGGATGGCGCCTACCTTGTCGGCGATTTCGCGCATACGCTTGTAGTCCCATTCGCGGGAGTAGGCGGAGCCGCCTCCGATGATGAGCTTCGGTTGTTCGCGCAGAGCCACTTCTTCCATCTGGTCGTAGTCCACGCGACCGGTTTCGGCATTCAGGTTGTATTCGCAGGGAGAGTAGATGATGCCCGAAGTGTTCACCGATGAACCGTGTGACAAGTGTCCGCCGTGAGCCAGATTCAGCCCCATGAACTTGTCGCCCGGATTGAGGACGGCAAGAAAGACGGCCGCATTGGCCTGGGCGCCGGAGTGAGGCTGTACGTTGGCCCATTCGGCACCGAATATTTCTTTTACGCGTTCGATGGCGATGCGTTCGCTTTGGTCTACCACTTCGCAACCGCCGTAATAACGCTTGCCGGGATAGCCCTCGGCGTATTTATTGGTCAGGCAGGAACCCATGGCTTGCATGACTTGGTCGCTTACAAAGTTTTCGGAGGCAATCAGTTCGATGCCTTTCAATTGGCGTTGGTGTTCTTTTTCGATGATATCGAAAATTACGTCGTCTCTTTTCATGCTTTTAGTTTTAAGTAGTTGATTCACTTTTTCTTCTTTTCCACGGACCAGCCGAACTTGCCTATTTTCCGACCAAGTCCGTAGTATCCTCCGTGTACATAGACCAGAGGGTCGGCGTCCGAGAGTTCGAACTTGCCTGTTTCGGCGTTCATGTATTTCTCGTCGGCTTGCACGTTGAGCACTTCGGCGATGAACATGTCGTGCGAACCGAGTGACACGATTTCCTTCACGCGGCACTCGATGCACAGGGGCGATTCCTCAATGACGGGCGCGCTTACGGTTTTGGCCTTGCCGGGGGTGAGGTGCATTTCTTCAAACTTGTTGTAGTTCTTGCCTGAACGCACTCCGCACCAGTCGGTGGCGAAAGCCATGTCCTCGGTGGTGAGGTTGATGACGAACTCCATGTTTCGCTTGATGATGTCGTACGAATGTCGTTCGGGGCGTACGGAGATGTAGCACATCGGCGGGTTGGTACAGAGCGTACCCGTCCACGCTACGGTCAGGATGTTGTATTCCTCTTCCGTACTTCCGCAACTCACCAGTACGGCGGGCAGCGGGTAAATCATGGTTCCCGGTTTCCAGTCCTGTTTCATTGCAACTTCAGTGTTTCTTTGTTTTGTTCTTTTTCGCAGTAGTGGCATTTCAGGATGCCGTTCTCTTTATCCACCACGTGGTAGAGGGTCGGCATCGGTTCGTTGTTGGTGATGCACTTGGGGTTGCCGCACTTCACGATGCCTTTTACTACATCGGGCATGATGACTTGCTTTTTCTCCACCACTTCATAGTTGCGGATAATGTTCAGTTTCACGTTGGGGGCAACTACGGAGAGGCGGCTGATTTCTTCATCGCTGAAGAATCGGTCGGCTACCTTGATGATGCCTTTCTTGCCCAGTTTCTGGCTCTCGAAGTTGTTTCCGATGGTGATGTTCTGATCCGAACTTTGCAATTCCAGCAAGTTCACTACGGTGAACAGCTTGTCGGAGGGGATATGGTCGATGACCGTTCCGTTCTTCAGGGCGGCCACTTGCAGTGCTTGTTTATTTTCGCTCATAACCATTTAGCTTGATGATTTAGTATTTCTTACCGTCTTCTTTCACATCGTCGAGGGTGATGCCCAAGACATCGCACAGGATGGCCTGTCGTGCGTAGAGTCCGTTCTGCGCCTGCTGAAAGTAGTATGCTTTGGGGTTTTCGTCCACATCGTAAGCAATTTCGTTCACGCGGGGCAGCGGATGCAGGATTCGCAGGTTGGGGCGCGTATGCTTCAGCATTTCATTTTTCAGTATATACACATCCTTCACGCGTTCGTATTCCATCAGGTCGGTAAAGCGTTCGCGTTGCACGCGGGTCATGTAGAGAATGTCGGCTTCGGCGATGGTCTCTTCGGTGAAGTCGGTGTGTTCCACGTACTTGATTCCGTTGTCTCGGCAGAACAGCTTGTATTCTTCGGGCATTTTCAGTTCATCGGGAGCGATGAAGTGGAAAGTGGGGTTGAAATGGCGCATGGCCATCAGCAGGGAGTGTACGGTGCGTCCGTACTTCAGGTCGCCTACCATATATATATTGAGGTTTTCCAGCGTGCCCTGCGTTTTATAGATGGAGTAGAGGTCGAGCATCGTTTGCGACGGGTGCTGGTTTGATCCGTCGCCGGCATTGACGATGGGCTTGTTGGTCACTTCGCTGGCATATCGGGCTGCGCCTTCCAGATAGTGGCGCATCACGATGATGTCGGCATAGTTGCTCACCATGATGATGGTGTCTTTCAGTGTTTCTCCTTTCGACGAACTGGTGGCCTTCGGGTCTGAAAATCCGATGACTCTCGCCCCCAAGCGGTTGGCCGCCGTCTCAAAGCTGAGCCGGGTGCGTGTGGAGGGTTCGAAGAACAGCGTGGCGACTACCTTACCGTCCAGTATTTTACGGTTGGGTTTCATCTCGAATTCTCTTGCCATTTCCAGCAGATAGAGAATCTTTTCTTTGGAATGTTCAGCAATGCTGACAAAACTTCTGTTTTCCATTTGGCTGTATGCTTTTAATCAATTTCCAGAGTGTAAAGGTATAAAAAAATAATAAAATGGCGAACATCCCGAAGATATTTTGTTGAACTTTGTTAGAAACAATGTATTTCTCAAAGATTTTACGTATTTTTGCGCCATTATTTCAGACAAAAAGAAATCATGAGAAAGAAGTTTATAGCTGTGTTGTGGATTCTGTTGCTGCTGGGCGGAGGAGCCGCGGCATTGTTGTTCACAGCCATTGCCAAGGGAAAGATAGGCTATGTGCCTCCCGTAGAAGAACTGGAAAACCCCAATTTGAAGTTTGCCACCCAAGTCATTTCGGACGATGGGGTGACGCTCGGCACCTATTCTTATAGTAAGGAGAACCGTGTGTACGTGGGCTACGAAGACCTTTCGCCTCACCTCATCCATGCGCTTGTCGACACGGAGGACGAACGCTTTGCCGAACACTCCGGCATTGATGCCCGTGCGTTGGTGCGTGCCATCATCAAGCGAGGCATTCTGATGCAGAAAAATGCGGGTGGAGGCAGTACCATTACCCAGCAGTTGGCCAAGCAGTTTTATTCCGAGCAGGTGGGAAGTTTGTTGGAACGTGCCATACAGAAGCCCATCGAGTGGGTGATTGCCGTACAGCTCGAACGCTATTACACCAAGGAGGAAATTCTGACCATGTACCTCAACAAGTTCGATTTCCTGAACAATGCCGTCGGCATCAAGACCGCCGCCAATACCTATTTCTCGAAAGAACCGAAGGAACTTACCATTGAAGAGGCCGCTACACTGGTAGGCATGTGCAAGAATCCTTCTTACTTCAATCCGCGCCGTTTCAATGAGCGCACCCGTGCGCGCCGTAATGTGGTCATCAGTCAGATGGAGCGTGCCAGCCACCTCACCGCCGCCGAAGCCGATTCGTTGAAGGCACTTCCGTTGGAACTGAAATACCGTAAGGTAGACCACAAGGAAGGTTTGGCCACTTATTTCCGTGAATACCTGCGCGGTGTGATGACCGCCAAGAAACCGGACAAGAAGGAATACCGCGGCTGGCAGATGCAGAAGTTTTACGAAGACTCCCTTGCTTGGGAAACCGACCCCCTCTATGGTTGGTGTGTCAAGAATACCAAGAAAGACGGTTCGCATTACAATATCTATACCGACGGTCTGAAAATTTATACCACTCTCGACTCGCGTATGCAACGCTATGCCGAAGAGGCCGTACAAGAACACGTGGCTCAGAATTTGCAACCGCGCTTCTTCCGTGCCAAAGCCAAAAGAAAGACCGCTCCCTTTACCAGCGAATTGACCGTAGAGGAGGTAAATGCCATCATGGACAAGGCCATGCGGCTGACCGACCGCTACCGTGCCATGAAGAAGGCCGGTGCCGATGAGACCGAAATACGCAAGGCTTTTAATACGCCGCAGGAGATGACCGTCTTTACGTATCAGGGTGAGAAGGATACCATCCTGACGCCGATGGACTCCTTACGCTACTACAAGCACTTTCTGCGCACCGGCTTTATGTCGATGGATCCGCTGACGGGGTATGTCAAGGCGTATGTGGGTGGAACAAACTATAACTACTTTCAGTACGACATGGCCAATGTGGGGCGTCGTCAGGTGGGGTCTACCATCAAACCTTACCTCTACACGCTGGCGATGGAAAACGGATTCTCGCCCTGCGATGAAACCCGCCACGTGGAGCAGACGCTCATTGATGAGAACGGCAGACCTTGGACTCCGCGAAACGCCAACAAAAAGCGCTACGGCGAAATGGTGACCATCAAGTGGGGCTTGTCCAACTCAGACAACTGGGTGACAGCTTATCTCATGAGCAAACTCAGTCCGTATCAGCTGGTGCGTCTCATTCATTCCTTCGGGGTGAAGAACCGTCAGATAGACCCCGTGGTGTCGCTTTGTCTCGGCCCTTGCGAAATATCCGTGGGCGAGATGGTGAGTGCTTACACCGCTTTTGCCAATCGGGGCATCCGTACCGCGCCGCTCTTTGTGAGCCGTATTGAGGACAATGAGGGGAATGTCATCACCGAATTTGCTCCACACATGGAGGAGGTAATCAGTGAAGAGAGTGCTTACAAAATGCTTGTCATGCTTCGTTCGGTTATCAATGAAGGTACGGGCGGGCGTGTTCGCCGTGTTTACGGCATCAAAGCCGACATGGGCGGAAAGACCGGTACCACCAACAATAACTCCGACGGTTGGTTCATGGGCTTCACGCCGAACTTGGTTTCGGGTGTATGGGTGGGCGGCGAAGAGCGTGACATCCACTTCGACAATATGCGCGATGGTCAGGGAGCCGAAATGGCATTGCCGGTATGGGGGCTTTATATGAATAAGGTATATGCCGATAAGTCGTTGGGCTATTTGCAGACCGATACCTTCGACATTCCTCACGGCTACGACCCCTGTCGCGACCTTTTATCGAGCGATGATGCTCCTGCTCTCGAAGATAACATCGGTCTCGATAATTTGTTCAACTGACGAACCCCGTGCCGGTTATTGCATGGGCCGGCAGACGGTGAAATTAGAGCGAACAGTCCGTTCTTCATCGAAGATGAGGGGCGGACTGTTTGGTTTGTTCGGGCGTGGCTTGCTCTTTTAGTGCAAAGACAGTTCTTTTATCCCTTTCTTTACAAACTCCCTCTCCATATCGGCGGGTTTCAGAATCTCTTTGTCCAGCGTCAGAAGGTCGATGTCCAACTTCACGATGCCTTTCGCCTTGTCCTCGGACAGGCGGCCGTGAGCTTGTTCGATGGCTTTCAGAACGGAACGGATGTCGTCGGTGTCCAGCGAAGTGGTGAAGCGTGCGGTCTGATTGTGGAAAGGAGAAAGGAGGCCGCTTCCGATGGCTTCCGTGATGAGTTCGTTGCTGAAGCGGATGTCGGGAAAGGCGACAAGGAGCGCACGCCGTGCGGAAGCCAGCTGTGCGGCTCCATCGAGGTTGGAACCGAGTTCAAGCAGGCAGTTGTGGATATTCATGAGCGGATTTATTTGAATTTATTCGGCAAAAGTAAGAAATGTTTTGTACTTTTGCACGGAAACATTAAAAAAGAATCGAACATGAAGTTTATTGGAATCATTCCTGCAAGATATGCATCCACCCGTTTCCCCGCCAAGCCGTTGGCGATGCTGGGTGGCAAACCGGTGATACAACGAGTGTACGAACAAGTGGCGGGTGTGCTGGATGAGGCTTACGTGGCCACCGATGATGAGCGTATAGAAGCCGCCGTCCGCGCGTTTGGCGGCAAGGTGGTGATGACCTCGGTGAATCACAAGAGCGGAACCGACCGTTGCTACGAAGCCTTCACCAAGGTAGGAGAGGGCTTTGATGTGGTGGTGAACATTCAAGGCGACGAGCCCTTTATCCGCCCCTCGCAGTTGGATGCTATCCGTGCCTGCTTTGACGATGAGAACACTCAGATAGCCACTTTGGTAAAGCCTTTCACACCCGAAGACGGTTTTGCGGCTTTGGAAAATGTGAACTCTCCCAAAGTAGTGATTGATAAGTCTATGCGTGCGCTCTATTTCAGCCGTTCCATCATTCCTTACCGCCGCAATGCCGACAAGCAGACATGGTTGGAGGGGCACACTTACTACAAACACATCGGGCTGTATGCCTATCGGGCGGAGGTGCTGAAAGAAATCACCGCTCTTCCTCAGTCTTCGCTCGAAGTGGCGGAGTCGCTCGAACAGCTTCGTTGGTTGGAGAACGGCTACACCGTCAAAGTGGGCATCAGCGAGGTGGAAACCATCGGAATAGACACTCCCGAAGATTTGGCGAAGGCCGAACGCTTCTTGAAGCAGAAGGAGGCTGTGCAGGCATGAGTTTGAATCGTATCACCCCACCGCCCGTCCGTCCGATGAATCGTCCGGACTTGGCTCGTCCCGAACGGCGGACGATGAAGAACGGCATGATGCTGAACATTCTCAACGTGGGCGATGAGGACGTTGTGCGCGTGGATATCCTGATAGGGGCGGGAAGTTGGCATCAGACTCAACCCTTGCAGGCGATGTTCGCCAACCGGATGCTGCGCGAGGGCACCGATTCGATGAACACGGCGCAGATAGCCGAGCGACTCGACTTCTATGGTGCCTATTTGGAACTTTCGTCCACGGTCAATTACGGGTTCATCACCCTCTATTCACTCAATAAGTATTTTGAACAGACATGGGCGGTGGTGACCGACATCCTGCTTCATCCCACTTTCCCCGAAAAAGAACTGGCGGTGGTGAGTGAGGTGAACAAGCAACGCTTTTGGGTAAACAGCACCAAGGTGGAAGTCATAGCCCGAAAAAACTTCAACCGCTCTCTGTTCGGTCCTCGACATCCTTTGGGACGCTATGCGGTGGAAAGTGACTACGACCGTCTTTCTTCCCCGACTCTTCGCGACTTCTACCGCCGTTACTACCATTCGGGCAACAGCACGGTCTATGTATCGGGCAAGGTGACACCCGCTATTACCGCCTGCATCGAGCGGACGCTGGGTGCCGCTCCGTGGGGAAGCGGAGAGGAGATTCCGACATTGCCTCATTGTGAGGCGCAGCCGATGAATGGCGGACGAGTCTTTGTCGAAAAAGAAGACGCCCTGCAAAGCTCGCTCAAAATGGGCGGTTTCTTGATGGATGCCCTGCACCCCGATTTCTTGAAAACCCGGGTATTGGTCACCATTTTGGGCGGATACTTCGGCAGTCGCCTGATGACAAACATCCGCGAGGAAAAGGGATACACCTACGGCATCGGAGCAGGCATTGCCACCTATCCGGGCAACGGCGTGCTGGTAGTGAGCACCGAGGCCGACAATCGCTATGTGGATGCCATCGTCCGCGAAGTGTACACCGAAATGGAACGCTTGTGCAACGACCTTGTGCCCCAAGCCGAGCTTGACATGGTGAAGAACTACATGCTGGGCGAGTGGTGTCGCACCTACGAGGGGCCTTTCTCGCTGGCCGAAGCCTGGATTTACGTGCAGACGGCAGGGGTGGACGATGAATATATCTTCCGTTCGGCGGAGGCGGTAAAGACCGTTACGAGCGAAGAAATCCAGCACTTGGCGCAGACTTATTTCTGCAAAGAAAACTTAATAGAGGTCGTCGCTGGTAAAAAAGTGTAATTGAAAGTTGGCTTTTGGCGGTTTGAACCGACAGAAAGTCGTATCTTTGGCGAAAAAACAAGAAAGAAGAAAACATGAAAAAATACGTGATAACAGGAATGATACTGTTTTCGGCAGCCGCGGTTTCCGCGCAAATCAAGATAGGTAACTATACCTTTAAAGACGGGAGCGAATATATCGGCGAGCTGAAAGGAAAGAAACCGAACGGAAAGGGAAAAACCGTATTCAAGAACGGCGACATTTACGAAGGCGCCTATGTGAAAGGAAAGCGTCAGGGAGAGGGAACCTACCTGTTTCACGATGGAGAAAAGTACGTGGGCGAATGGTTTCAGGATCAGCAGCACGGCAAGGGGACTTTTCACTTTATGAACAACAACCGTTACGAAGGCATGTGGTATGCCGACTATCAGCAAGGTACCGGCATCATGCACTACTACAATGGCGACACCTATGAAGGCGAATGGTTTCAAGACCAGCGAAGCGGACAGGGAGTCTACATCTGGAAAGCCGGAGCCAAGTATGAAGGCGGCTGGAAAGCCGACAAGAAGCATGGACGGGGAGTCATGATATGGCCCGACAACTCGCGCTACGAAGGCGAATGGGTGATGGATGCCCGCAACGGCAAGGGAGCCTTTTCGTACGAAAACGGCGACAAGTATGTGGGTGACTGGCGAGACGATGTGCAGCACGGCAAGGGCATTTACTATTTCAGCAGCGGCGACCGTTATGAAGGCGACTATGTGGAAGGCACGCGTACCGGACAGGGCATTTATGTACACAAGAACGGAGACAAGTACGTGGGTGCTTTCAAGAACGGCGAACAGCACGGCGAAGGTACTTTTACGTGGGTGAACGGAGCCGTGTACGAAGGCCGTTGGGTGGACAATGTGCGCAGCGGAAAAGGACACTACAAGTGGGCGAACGGCGACGAGTATGACGGCGACTGGGAAGACGACATGCCCGATGGCGAAGGCTCGCTTACCCTGACCGACGGCACCCGATACAAAGGACAGTTCGCCAAGGGATTGGAGAACGGCAAAGGCGTGATGCTCACCCCCGATGGAGTGCGCCACGAGGGCACGTTCAAGGACGGAAAGAAGAACGGCTCCTTTATAGAAACCGATAAGGACGGAAAAATCATCCGCGAAGCCGTGTACAGGAACGGAAAGTTGGTGAATCCGAAGAAATAACTCCGCTTTTTTTGGCGTATTACAAAATTTCTTTGTACGTTTGTGAAGTTAACGAATTAATCTGATTGCGAACAAACATAATTATTTTGACTTATGACAGTGAAAGTTACTACACCTAAATTGAAACTGGTTGAAAATGACCCTTGGTTGCAACCTTTTCTGCCCGCTATCGAGGGAAGACATCAGCAAGTGCTGAACAAGGAAAAGGAACTGACCAACGGTGGGAAAATCACCTTGTCCGAGTTCGCTTCCGGCCATCTCTACTTTGGTCTGCACCACACCCGTAAGGGATGGATTTTTCGCGAATGGGCACCCAATGCGAAGGAAATCTATCTGATTGGTGATTTCAACGACTGGCAGGTGAAGCCCGCTTACCGCCTGAAGAAGGTAAAACGTTCGGGCGTATGGGAAATTGAACTGAAAAACAACGCCATCAAGCATGGCGACCTCTATAAGATGAAAGTGATATGGGAAGGCGGCGAAGGCGAACGCATTCCCGCATACGCCACCCGGGTGGTGCAGGACGATGCGACCAAGATATTCAGCGCACAGGTATGGGCCCCCGAAAAGCCCTACCACTTCCGCAAGAAGGTGTTCCGCGCCAAAACCTCCCCGTTGATGATTTACGAATGCCACGTGGGCATGGCGCAGCAAGAAGAAAAAGTGGGCACTTACAACGAATTCCGCGAAAACATCTTGCCCCGTGTGGCCGCCGCCGGATACAACTGCATTCAGGTGATGGCCGTACAAGAGCACCCTTATTACGGCAGTTTCGGCTATCATGTGTCCAACTTCTTCGCTCCCTCTTCGCGCTTCGGCACTCCCGAAGAGTTGAAAGAACTCATCGATACGGCTCACCGCATGGGCATTGCCGTCATCATGGATATTGTTCACTCTCATGCCGTGAAGAACGAAAACGAAGGCTTGGGCAATTTGGCGGGCGACCCGAATCAATACTTTTACGAAGGCGGCCGCCGCGAGCATCCCGCATGGGATTCCCTCTGCTTTGATTATGGCAAGAACGAAGTCCTCCATTTCCTCTTGTCCAACTGCAAATATTGGATGGAAGAGTTCCGTTTTGACGGCTTCCGCTTTGACGGCGTGACCTCTATGCTTTATTACAGCCACGGACTGGGCGAAGCGTTCTGCAACTATGCCGACTATTACAACGGTCATCAGGACGACAACGCCATCACTTACCTGACCCTTGCCAACAAGCTCATCCACGAAGTGAACTCAAAGGCCATCACCATCGCCGAGGAGGTGTCGGGCATGCCGGGCTTGGCCGCTCCCATTGAAGACGGCGGCTATGGATTCGACTATCGGATGGCGATGAACATCCCCGACTACTGGATTAAAACCATCAAGGAAAAGACGGATGAAGACTGGAAGCCGAGTAGCATGTTCTGGGAAGTGACCAATCGCCGTGCCGATGAAAAGACCATCTCTTATGCCGAAAGTCACGACCAAGCTTTGGTGGGCGACAAGACCATCATCTTCCGATTGATAGATTCCGACATGTACTGGCACTTCAAGAAGGGCGATGAAAACTACAACGTGAACCGAGGCATCGCCCTCCATAAAATGATTCGTTTGCTCACCGCTTCGACCATCAACGGCGGATACCTGAACTTCATGGGCAACGAGTTTGGTCATCCCGAATGGATTGACTTCCCCCGCGAAGGCAACGGATGGTCGCACCAGTACGCACGCCGTCAGTGGGACTTAGTGGACAACAAAGAATTGTGTTATCACTATTTGGGCGACTTTGATGCCGCCATGAACCGCCTGCTCACCGGCGTGAAAGATTTTCAGGAAACTCCGGTGGTGGAAATCTGGCACAACGATGATGACCAAGTGTTGGCCTACCGTCGCAAGAACTTGATTTTCGTGTTCAACTTCCATCCCACCAAGTCGTTTACCGACTATGGTTTCTTGGTGCCTACGGGCGCTTACGATGTGGTGCTGAACACCGACAATCCCGCTTTCGGCGGCTTCGGCTCATCGGACGACAGCGTTCGCCACTTCACCAACTTCGACCCTCTCTATAAGAAGGACAAGAAGGAGTGGCTGAAGCTCTACGTTCCTGCCCGTTCGGCCGTGGTGCTGCGCAAGGCGAAGGCGTAAAAAAAAGAAGTAATCCCTTGAAGGAACATGAATGAATAACGAAACGATATATCTGAATTATCGAAGAACCGCCCGCATCCTCACGGTTGTGAGCGGTCTTCTTTTCTCGGTCTTCAGCATCGTCTGGCTGTATGTATTTCAGAAAGATGTGCTGAGGGTGCTGCATTATTCCCTCTCGATGGGGAAGACGCAATTCTCGCCGTTGGCGAGTGCGCTGTTCATTACCGGCGTGCTGTTACTGCTCCGCCGGGCGGTCAATTTCTGCTTTCGCCTGAAAGGACCGATACGTGCGCTGGCGTGGTTTCCCTCCTTTCTTGCGTTGGGAATACTCACCGATGTAGACTATTCCGTCTGTCTGGGTGGGGGGATAGACCCCTCGTGGAAGTGGCTGCTGCCGCTTCTGCTCGGCATCTTCATTTTAGTCGCATTGGCGGGTCGCCATATCAGCCGCCTGTTTTTTGAACAGCCCGTGCCGACAGGCATCGTTGTCAACGGCAATCTGTTGATATTCGTGCTGCTGTGCTTCATGACGGTGGGCATCGGCAACACCGACATTCACTTTCACCACGAACTGTCGGTGGAAACGGCCCTCTACCGGAAAGACCCTGCGGAGGCGCGGCGGATTGGATTCAAGACGATGGACCCCGGACGCACGCTTACCGCCCTGCGCGCCTATGTCTTTTCCATCGAGGGAACGATGGGCGAGCACCTGTTCCGTTATCCCCAGCTCTACGGAGCCGCAGGGTTGCTGCTGGACGCGTCCGATTCCCATCTGTTTCTGACGCCCGATAGTTTGTATGGTTATTTCGGCGATTCGCCCCGTCGGGGAGAGTGTGCCGTGGACTTCTTCGAACGCATCTGTCGGGAGGAAACGGGCAGCCATGTTGCGCTTGATTATTACCTGTCCGCCTTGTTGCTCGACCGCCGGCTCGACCGCTTCGTGTCGGAGTTCGATTCTCTTTATACATCGGACGAAGCCGTTGTGCCCCATTACTATCGGGAGGCTCTCTTCCTGTACGCCAAGCTGCACCCCTCGGACGAAAAGAGGGGAACGGAGGACGAAGCGATGGAAAGCCGTTGGCAGGAGTATGAAGCCCTGTGCTGCGAAGTGGCGGGAACAGTAGGCGAGGGGAACCGGGTGAGAAGCCGCTTTGGAGACACTTATTGGTGGTATTATCAATATCCGTGATATTTTTATAAAGGAAACGTGGGTGCATTCCGGCGTTTTTTTGTACTTTTGTGGCTGACTATGCAGAACAAACATAGAAAATAGACAATAAATAACATATAAACAATGGCAGTAGAAATAAAAGGACTTACCAAGAGGAGTGAAGATTACTCCAAGTGGTACAACGAATTGGTGGTGAAGGCCGACTTGGCAGAACAGTCGGCAGTGCGTGGATGTATGGTCATCAAGCCCTACGGATACGCCATTTGGGAAAAGATGCAGTCGGTGCTCGACAAGATGTTCAAGGATACCGGTCACGTAAACGCTTACTTCCCCCTGCTCATTCCGAAGTCATACCTCAGCCGTGAAGCCGAACACGTGGAAGGCTTTGCCAAGGAATGCGCGGTGGTGACACACTATCGCCTGAAGAACGCGGAAGACGGTTCGGGTGTGGTGGTAGACCCCGCAGCCCGTCTGGAAGAAGAACTCATCATCCGACCCACTTCCGAAACCATCATCTGGTCTACCTATAAAAACTGGATTAACTCTTACCGCGATTTGCCCATCCTGTGCAATCAGTGGGCCAACGTGATGCGTTGGGAAATGCGTACCCGCCTCTTCCTCCGCACCGCCGAGTTCCTTTGGCAGGAAGGACACACCGCTCACGCCACCCGCGAAGAAGCCGAAGAAGAAGTGGTGAAGATGCTTCACGTGTATGGCGACTTTGCCGAAAACTACATGGCGGTGCCCGTCATCCGCGGCGTGAAGAGTGCCAACGAACGTTTTGCCGGAGCACTCGACACTTACACCATCGAAGGGTTGATGCAGGACGGAAAAGCGCTTCAGTGCGGCACGTCGCACTTCCTCGGACAGAACTTCGCCAAGGCTTTCGGCGTACAGTTTGTGGATAAGAACAACAAGCTCGACTACGTTTGGGCCACTTCGTGGGGTGTATCCACCCGTTTGATGGGTGCTCTCATCATGACCCACTCCGATGATAACGGATTGGTGCTTCCGCCGCATCTTGCCCCCATTCAGGTGGTTATCGTGCCCATTTATAAGAACAACGAGCAGTTGGCGGCCATCAACGCCAAGGTGGAAGGCATCGTGGCCAAACTCAAAGCGATGGGTGTCAGCGTGAAGTATGACAATTCGGACAACAAGCGTCCGGGCTTCAAGTTTGCCGACTATGAGTTGAAGGGTGTGCCCGTGCGTCTTGTGATGGGCGGTCGCGACTTAGAGAACAACACGATGGAGGTAATGCGCCGCGATACCCTCGAAAAGCAGACCGTGAACTGCGACGGCATCGAAGAATACGTACAGAATTTGCTGGAAGAAATCCAAGCCAACATTTATCGCAAGGCTTTGGACTATCGAAACGCCCATACCTACAAGGCCGACTCTTACGAAGAGTTCAAGGAACAGATTGAGAAGGGCGGTTTCGTGCTTGCCCACTGGGACGGCACCACCGAGACCGAAGAGCGAATCAAGGAAGAAACGAAGGCTACCATCCGCTGTATGCCGCTTCAGGCCGACGAGGAAAGTCTCCGTCCGGGCGTGGATATGCTTACCGGTAAACCTTCTGCCCGCCGCGTGCTCTTTGCCCGGGCTTATTAATGGAATTTTTTTTCATCAATATTTTTTTTATTTTTCATGGATATTAAAAAAAAGTACAAAGTGTGAATGGCAATTGAACGGATGAGAGGATGTGGCGCAAGTCACATCCTCTTTTTTTGCGCCGTGTCCGCATCGTGCATACGTGTGGCGTCATCTCAAATAAAAAGCCCCGACTTTCACAAGCCGGGGTTTTCCGTGTTAGTAAAACTTAAGCCCCCAAGAAAGGGGGAAATGCGCTGCGCTCGCAACGCATTTTATGAAACATGAATAAACTTCTATCTTTTGTTCATCCGTTCCATCCGCTCCTTTTGGAGTCTTTCCTGTTCTTTCTGAAGAGCTTCCAGCTTGGCCATCAAACCGCCCTGTGTGCCCTTGTTGCCTTTTTGCTGCTGCAATTTGGCTTTGTTGGCTTCGAGGATGGCGAGCAGTTTCTTTTCATTGGTCGTTTTGCGGAGTATCATCATGGTCAGGATGCCAATCAGGCCGGAGATGAAATAGTAATAGTTCAATCCGGATGAATAGCTGTTGAAGATGAAGATGAACATGACGGGCATCAGGTACATCATCCATTGCATGCCCGGCATTTGCTGCTGGCCGGTGTCTTGCTGCTTCATCGTGTACCAAGTGTTCAGAATGTTGGTCACGCAGAACAACAGACAGAACAGGCTGAGGTGGTCGCCGAGGAACGGGATGTTGAAGCCGAAGTTGACGATGGCATCATAAGTAGACAGGTCGGATGCCCAGAGGAAACTTTGCTGGCGGAGTTCGATAGCGTTCGGCACGAAGAAGAACAAGGCCATGAATACCGGCATCTGGATGAGCATCGGCAGGCAGCCGCCCATCGGGCTTACGCCGTATTGGCTGTAGAGTTGCATGGTTTCCTGCTGTTTTTTCAGAGCGTCTTCCTGCTTGGGATATTTTTCGTTAATCTTCTGAATGTACGGCTTCAATACGCGCATTTTGGCCGATGACATGTAGGATTTGTAAGTGGCCGGATAGACCAACGCTTTCACGATGACGGTCATGAGCAGCAACACAAGGCCCATGTTCAGTCCCCAGCCCGACAGCCAGTCGAACAGGTTAATCGTAATCCAGCGGTTAATCCAGCGCACGATGGGCCATCCCAAGTACACAAGGTCTTCCAAATCGGGGTCTTCGTCTTGATTGATGACGAGGTCGTTGCTGGCCAGCAAGGTCTTGTAATGGTTCGGTCCGAGGTACATCTGCAATTGTGTGGGCTGTTTGCCGGTCGGGTCGAAGAAGGTGTTCATTTCGGCGGTGTAATTTTTCATGTATCCGCTGCCTTCCTTTTGCGGAACGGATTCGAGTGTCACCTGTTCGAAGTCTTGGTTGGCAATCAGTACGCTGGAGAAGAACTGGTTTTTAAACGCAATCCATTCCATCGGTTCCTTGAAGCTCTCTTTCTGTTCTTTCATTTCGCTCAGGTAGTCCGAACTTTCGTCCACCGGTTTGTAGGTGAGCGAGGTGTAGCGTTGTTCAAAGCTGAACCCTTTTTCGTGTTGGCGGGCACGCTGCGACCAGTCGATATGGACGGTTTTCAGCGCGGCGGGGAAGAAGTTCTGCATGCCTTCGGCTCGGATGTTGAAGTTTACCATGTAGGCGTTGTTCAGCAAGCGGTATTCAAAGTCGATGTGTCCGGCTCCCGTTCCGTTCAGACGCATGGTGACGGTGCTGTCGGTTACGTTCATCGGTTGGAAGTACATGTTTTCGGTCAGGATGTTTTCGTTCTTTCCTTCGAAAGCGAAGTTCATGGCCGACTCTTGTTCGTTGAACAAGGTGAGGGGTTCTCCCTGCTGGTTGTTATACTCTTTCAGTGTGGCGGAAACCACCCGTCCTCCTTTGTTGGAGAAGATTACTTTCACGAGGTTGTTTTCGAGGGTGGTAAACTGTTCCGTTCCCCGGTTCGCTCCGAAGAACAGCGAGGCGGAATCCGGCGTCAGGGCCTGTCGGCTCTTTGCTGCGGCTTCTGCTTCCTGCCGGGCGGTTTCTTGCCGGGCTGTCGTCTGAATGGAATCCTGATAATGGCGCGCGCGCTCCATTTCCTCCCGGGTGGGGCGGTTGTAGATGCTGAAACCTATCAGTACGGCTCCAATCAGGGTGAATCCCACTAAAGTGTTTTTGTCCATTTCTATTCTTTTTACTTTAAGTTTATATTGGTTTTTGTTTCTTCTTTTTTTCATCCTTTCGGGGGGATGATTTATCCAAATTCGGTCGAAGTTGCAAAATTACAAAATCTTTTCTGAAAAATGCGGGGTAATGTTTGAAAAAATAGTGTTTGCCTTTCATAAACGGGCGATGAATCATCGAAAACTTTTCAGGTAGGCTTTGTCAGTATGAAAATTAAGTGTAATTTTGTCAAAAAAAACATGGACGGCCATGTTTATCAATGATAAAAACTAAAAGAGTTATGAAAAGAAGACTGACTATCGTGATGGTATTATCCATTTTGGTTTTGACCGGGCAGGCTCAGCATCGGGGCAACAAGCAGGTCATGGCCGCCTTTTCGGATTCGTTGAAGAATCTGGCGGCTTCTTACTATGCTTATCATCGGATGTGGGATGACATGAACGCGCCGGCTCCGAGGGTAAAGGCCAATCCCGACTATTACAAATTATTTGTGCCGCCCACTTTTTATTTGAGCGCGGTGGAGCAGGCGTTCGGCGTGGAATGGGTGCCGGGCGAACGCGGGAGCATGAACGGGGCAGATTCCCTTTACCTGTCGGGCAAAGGCCGGACGGAGGAGTTCGAGGTGGCCGATTTGGAGAAATCGGCGGCGGCCGACCGTTGGGTCAATCGGATTTTGTTGAACTACTATCTGCAATATCCGGAACGGGTGACGGGAAACGAGCTTTATTTTGCCGATGTCAAGCTGCTGGACGAGAGCAAGATGCAGGAACGCCCCGCGCGGAAAAAGGTGAGGGAGTTCATGAAGGTGGATAATCCGCTGGACAATGTGACGCAGGAGAGCGACTTGCTGGTGATGAAGCCCAACTTTTGGAAAAAGAGGGGGAGTGCTTCCGTTCAGTTTTCGCAGTACAGCATTTCGGACAACTGGTATCAGGGAGGTGAAAGCACCAACGCGTTGCTGTCCGAGCTGAAACTGACGGCGAATTACGACGACCGCCAGCGTGTGCAGTTCGAGAACTCGTTGGAAATCAAATTGGGATTCATCACGGCTCCGTCGGACACGGTGCATGAGTGGAAAACCAACGCCGACATGTTCCGATTGAACAGCAAGTTGGGTGTGCGTGCCGTCAAGAATCTGTACTACACCTTGGCCGCCGAGTTCAAGACGCAGTTCTTCCCCAATTACAAGACGAATACGAACGATTTGATTTCGGCTTTCTTCTCGCCGGCTCAGTTGGATTTTTCGCTCGGTATGGACTATAAGCTGGAAAAGCGGAAATACAAGCTTTCGCTGATGGGAGCGCCGTTCTCTTATACCTTTGTATATATAGCGGACGACAGCATCATCAATCCGTCGGCGTTCAACGTCAAGCCGGGGCATTCCAGCGCCAGCTTGTTCGGTTCCAAAATCACGGCCAACTTGGATTGGAACATTACTTCCAACATTTCGTTCATCTCCAAGTTGGAGTATTTCACGACTTACGAAAAGGTGATAGCCGCGTGGGAAAACACGTTCAACTTCAAGCTGAACCGCTACCTTTCCACCAAACTCTTTATTCACGCCCGCTACGACGACGGTGTGACCCTGACCGAAGAGAACGACACTTACTTCCAGCTGAAAGAGATGCTCACTTTCGGCTTGTCCTATACGTGGTAAGGGAAGATGAATGGATTTACGAAATAACATAAAGAAAAAAAGGAAATGATAACATTTGTTCAAGTTTTAGATTTTATCGGAACCTTTGCGTTCGCCATCTCCGGCATCCGGTTGGCCTCGGCAAAGCGTTTCGACTGGTTTGGCGCGTATGTGGTAGGCTTGGTGACCGCCATCGGCGGCGGAACGATGCGCGACGTGCTGCTCGATGTCACCCCCGCCTGGATGGTAGACCCCATGTATCTGCTCTGTACCGCCTTTTCCCTGTTTTGGGTCATTGTGTTCAGTAAGTATTTGGTTCACTTGAACAATACGTTCTTCATTTTCGACACCATCGGCTTGGCGTTGTTCACCGTCGTAGGGCTCGAGAAAGCGATGACGCTGGGGCATCCCTTTTGGGTGGCCATCATCATGGGCAGCATGACGGGCGCGGCCGGCGGTGTGTTTCGCGACGTGTTCATCAACGAAGTGCCTCTCATTTTCCGCAAGGAGATTTACGCCATGGCCTGTGTGCTGGGCGGCATGGCCTACTGGCTTTGCCTGTTGCTGCATGTAGAGCCTTACCAGTGTCAGATAATCTGCGGTGTGGTGGTCTTCCTTGCCCGCACGCTTTCGGTGAAGTTCAACATCTGCCTGCCCACCCTGAAAGGGGAGTGACAGGAGCGCGCGAGCGACACGTTTTTATATCTTCAGAAAACAAGTAAACGGAAATAATTATGGGAATCGGAAAATGGATAGGAGGGATTGTCGGCTTTATGGCGGCAGGTCCCCTCGGAGCATTGGCGGGATACGCCCTTGGCTCGATGTTTGAAAATAAAGAGGGCGAATCGCAGGACGGATACGGCGGCGACCCGTATGCCGGCACTGCGGCCTACGGACGGCGGAACAGCTTCCTGTTCTCGCTGCTGGTCATGGCGTCGTACATTATCAAGGCCGACGGGAAGGTGATGCACAGCGAAATGGAATTTGTGCGTCGGTTTCTCCGGACGAACTTCGGCGAAGCGGCCGTAAGCGAGGGCAACCGGATTTTGCTCAACCTCTTTGAACAGCGCAAGCGGATGGACGCCACCAATCCCTCGGCTTTCAAGAACACCATCCGCGAGTGCGGCATGCAGATTGCTCAGAACTTGGGCTGCGAAGAGCGCCTTCAGCTGCTCAACTTTCTGGCTCAAATAGCCCGGTGCGACGGCAATGTGTGCAAGGAAGAGATAGAAGCCTTGAAAGAAGTGGCGCAGGCGATGGAACTCTCGGCGCAAGAGGTGGAATCCATGCTCAATTTGGGCGGAAACACGCTGGAACAGGCATACAAAGTGCTCGAAACAGCCCCTTCCGCCACGGACGAAGAAGTGAAGACCGCTTATCGGAAACTCGCCTTGAAGCACCATCCCGACCGGGTGGCGACCCTTGGCGAAGACGTGAAGAAGGCCGCCGAAGAAAAGTTCCAGCAGATAAACAACGCGAAGGAATTGATTTTCAAAGCGAGGGGGATGAAGTAACCGAGAGGCGCGCTGCCCCGTACCGAACGGATGAAACAAAAGAGAGGATGTGGCGACAACGCTCCGCATCCTCTCTCTCTTTTCACCCGTTCCCTCCTTACTCGGTGCCTTCCAAGTCCTCCGAGGCGGCATCCTTCGAAATGTCTACGGTGGTTTTTCCGCCCGACAATGCCTTCAAGAGCAACGCCTGTGCCCGTCGGTTCGCCACGAGCGTGAAGGCGGCCTCCTGCCGCAGGTCGAGGAACGTGGCTCCCGGCGACCAGTTCACCCTTACCGACTTGATGTGAATAGCCGGATTGAACTCATCGGCGGTGGCGGTACCCTTGCTGCTCAAACCGATGGAAAACTCGCCCAAATCGCCCAGACAGAGCTTCTTGCCGTCCAGCAGCATCTCCTTCATGCAGTCCACCGCCTGCGTCAGTACAGACTGGATGTCCGCACGGCTGTACACGGAGCCGTGTCCGGCGATGTGCTTGCAGAAGTCGTTCAACGATACGTTTTCAGAAACCTGCGGCGATGCGTAAAACTTGGCGGCCGCGTCACGGTCTTGAGGATTGGGTCTGGCAGATACAGAATAGTTAATCATAATTCAGTTCGTTTTTTGTGTGAAACATGTGGTTAAATCATCTCTTTGTCGTCCGAAGTTTCATCGACCGGCGCCTGTCTTTGTCCCCTCTTTCAACATTACAAATATACAAAAATTTTTATCGGAATGCAAGTTTTCGAGGGTGATTTTTCTGCTTTTTATGTATTTATTTTTCGGGAAAACGCGACCGCTTCTTCCCGCCTTCGCAACGGCATCTTCCGCCGCCCGGAAAGGGTGCTTGAGAGAGGGGGAAAAGCAAAAACGTAACATGTAACATGTAACACGGGGGTGTTTTGACCCGCAGCGGCGGAAATAGGGTAAGAAGGATAATTTGAATTTAACATTTATAAACATAAATAACCCCATTTTCGGGCAAAATGCCCCCGTGTTACATGTTACATGTTACATTTTGGGGAAATCGGATAAATTCCTTCCGCTCAATGAATTTCCCAAGAGGGCATCAAATGATTTTCCCATTTTGTGAACTTCATGGTATAAAATACCTGTTGGTTGAATTAGATTAGTGAATATTTTATCTGCCCAATTGGACGATGA
>CAYXZF010000032.1:0-22288 GCA_964469845.1 uncultured Phocaeicola sp. | reverse complement strand
CACTTTATTCTTGATTTTACATACACCTGCCAACCGGAAATATCCGCTGACCCCCTTTTTTGGCTCAGTAGCTTTTACTTCCATCCCAAATACTTGATTATTTCACAGTCGTCGGCGTGTCGCAGACTGCAACGGAGATTCACATCAACCTCGACGAGAAGATGAATCCGGAACTAAGTGGCGATGTCCATTTTTTTTTATACTTTTCCCGTAATAGGCTTCGATACCCAATGAAGCCGCTTTCGTTGGTCAACGAAGCCGCTTTCAATGCCTGATGAAGTCGCTTTCATTTTTCAAGCATCCGAGTACATCGGGAAAGAGGGGTGTCACACCGACACTACCCCTCTATAACTTTAAACCGGGCAAATTTCAGCAACAACTGTTTTTCACCCGCATGACGGAATCTGACCGTCGCCTTGCAATTATCACCGACTCCTTCCACACGCACCACATCACCGATGCCGAAACGTTCGTGTTCGATAACATTGCCTGCCTGTAGTTCCATTGTTCCTCCCCCCGGCACAACCGGACGTGAAGCCGCGGAAGATACCTTCGTCCATGTACGAGAGGCGGTCGGACGAATGGTTTCCACCCGGGGACGCTGTTCGGTATGCGACGCAAACGCCCTGCGAACCATTTGCTCGTTTTGTGGCAAAGCCAGATAACGGGAATCGATGTCTTTCAAGAAACGACTGGGATTGCTGAATTCCATCTTACCGAACTTGAAACGGCTCTTGGCGAACGACAAATAACAATGCTCTTCGGCGCGGGTGATTGCCACATAAAACAACCGTCGTTCCTCTTCCAAGCCACGAGCTGAATCCATACACATCTGACCGGGAAACAGATTTTCCTCCAGTCCGACAACAAACACATTTTTAAATTCCAATCCTTTAGCGGAATGAATGGTCATCAGCGTTACCTTGGACTCCTCTTCTTTGTCTCCGCTATCTTGGTCGGTCAGCAAGGACACTTCACTTAAATAATCGGTCAGCAACACATGTTCGTTTCCTTCCTCGCGGCGGGTATCGCAAAAATCGTGCATACCGTTCACCAATTCTTCGATATTCTCTTGACGACTGAGGTTCTCCGGACTTCTATCCTGATAAATTTCGTTCATGATGCCCGACTGACGAACAATCGCGCTTCCCAGCTCGTAGGCATCTTTCTCCATCGCATCACGGACAAACGACTCTACCAACTCCCGGAATCCTTGCAACTTGGCATAAGTTCCCTTGTTGATATTCACTCCATGCGCCATCGGGGCGCACAGCACAGTCCAAAGGCTGACTCTGTTTCGATTTGCCGCCTCCACCACTTTGTTGAGCGTTGTGTCACCGATGCCCCTTGCCGGATAATTGATTACCCGCTTGAGCGCTTCTTCGTCGTGAGGATTCACCGCCAGACGGAAATACGAAATCACATCCTTGATTTCCTTGCGCTGATAAAACGACAAACCACCGTATATCTTATAAGGAAGGCTGCGCTTGCGAAGCGCCTCTTCAAAGATACGGCTTTGGGCATTGGTACGGTAAAGAATGGCAAAGTCGCTGTACGCATAATCCTCCCGATGATGGAGACGGATAATTTGATTGGCCACAATTTCACCTTCTTCCACATCGCTGTAAGCGTTGAACACCCCGATAGGCTCTCCCAACGCTTTTTCCGAAAACACTTTCTTGCGAATCTGCTCCACATTCTTGGCTATCAAGCTGTTGGCTGCGCACACGATGGTCTGCGTCGAACGATAGTTCTGTTCCAACTTAAACAAACGGGCACGACGATAAGTCTTCGTAAACTTCAGGATATTGTCGATATTCGCTCCGCGGAACGAATAGATACTCTGAGCGTCATCTCCCACCACACATACATGCTGATGCCCATCCGTGAGCTGAAGTACAATGCTGTGTTGGGCAAAGTTGGTATCCTGATACTCGTCCACCAGCACATAGCGGAACTGCATGGCATACTTCTGCCGAATGTCGGGATGGTCGCGGAAGAGGACATACGTATAGATCAGCAAGTCATCGAAATCCATCGCGTCGCTCTGTCTGCAACGCTCCCAGTATCTGCGGTAAATGTCACGCGTCGCAGGCACTCTGGCCTCCATATCGTCGCGGACGATGCCGGCATCCGAAGCATAGGCATCCGGCAGAATCAGACGATTCTTGGCATTGCTGATACGGCTCTGTATCACGCCCGGCTTGTACACCTTGTCATCCAATTGCATTTCTTTTATAATACTTTTTAGCAAGCTTTTGGAGTCGGAAGCATCGTAAATGGTAAAATTAGATGTAAACCCGATGACCGCCGATTCGATGCGTAAGATGCGAGAGAATATAGAATGGAAAGTCCCCATCCACAAATAGCGCGAGCGGTCGCCCACCTGCCGGGCGATACGCTCTTTCATCTCACGAGCCGCCTTGTTCGTAAAGGTCAACGCCAGAATGTTCCAAGGCTCGTATCCCTGTTCCAACAGATAGGCTATCTTATAGGTAAGCACACGGGTCTTTCCCGACCCCGCCCCGGCAATCACCAGCGAAGGTCCATCGGTATAGATTACGGCAGCTCGCTGGCTGTCGTTCAGTTCATCCAAATAGTTATTCATAAGTTTTTGTTCTTTCGGACAGCAAATTTAGATATAAATTTCAATTTATACAGCGGCAAGGATGGGAAATGATGAATTTCTTCGTTATTTTCCCGCATGTTTTCAGGTCGGGTAAAGAAAACCGCCGTTCCGCGAACAATTCCGGCAAACGTCATGTTATACTGTCAGTTGTTTAATCAAACCACAACGATATGAACTTATTATTAACCCTTCTTCTTCCCTTTGTCATGACCTTCGAAATGCCTAAGCTCCCGTATGTGCGCAATGCTTTAGAACCCGTCATCAGCGAGGCTACCCTTGACTATCACTACGGCAAGCACTTGCAAACCTACGTAAACAATCTCAATGCGCAAGTGCCGGGTAGCGGTTACGAAGGCATGAGCGTAGAAGAAATTGTCGCCACCGCTCCTGACGGTCCCCTCTTCAACAATGCCGGACAAGTCATGAACCATACGCTCTATTTCCTTCAGTTCACCCCTACCCCCACAACAGACCGTCCGAAAGGCAAACTGGCGGAAGCCATCGAACGCGACTTCGGCAACTTTGAGAATTTTCAGACAGAAATGACCGATGCGGGCACCTCCCTTTTCGGGTCGGGATGGGTATGGCTGGCACAGAACAAGGACGGACGACTGACGATAGTAAAGGAAGCCAATGGGAGCAACCCGATTCGGCACGGATTAAAACCGCTGTTGGGCTTTGACGTATGGGAACATGCCTATTACCTCGACTATCGGAACCGGCGTACCGACCACTTGGCCAATCTGTGGAAAATCATCGACTGGGAAGTGGTGGAAAACCGCATGTAGGCCTCTTCATCATCGTATCATTATAGTTATTTTCCGTCGGGTTGCGCCTTTCGTTAGGCAAACCCGACATTTTTTCATACCTTTGCCTGCGGAAACTTTTGAACACGTATGAAAATACTCATCATCAACGCCAGCCCCCGAAGCAAAGGCCTCATCAGTCGAATGTTGAGCATCATGGCGGAAGAAGCCCGTTCGACAGGTGCCGAAGTAGAACAAGTCACCGTCCATCGGTTGCTCATCCATCCCTGCATAGGGTGCATGAACTGCCGAAGAGACAACGCCTGCCGCCTGCCCGAAGACGACGCCCAACGCACCTTGACTAAAATCAGGGAGGCCGACGCGCTTATTGTCGGTTCGCCTTGTTATTGGGGTAACATGAACGGCTATCTCAAAGTGCTGTTCGACCGCATGGTCTACGGGCTCATCGGTGAAGGGAGAAACGGACTTCCCATCCCGAAGCATCGAGGGAAAACGGCGGCTATCGTCACCACCTGTTCCACCCGATGGCCGTTCAATATCTGGTTCGGACAGAGTGCCGGAACGGTCAGAGCCTTGAAGCAAATCCTTAAATACAGCGGCTTCCGCATCCGGGGAGTCATTCAGAAAGGAGGCACCCGAACCGACCCCGAAGTGACCGAACGGGAACGGGAAACGTGCAGAAACATCATCCGAAAGATTATTTCGGCTTAATTGTTAGGAAAATAAGAAAGGGATTACTACCTTTGTTTCACATTTATATTGAATTATGAAGTTGATTCTGATAACACCTCCCACTTACTTTGTGGAGGAAGACAAAATAATCACCGCTCTTTTTGAAGAAGGGCTGGATACTTTGCATCTGCGCAAGCCGCAAACGGCGCCGATGTTTGCCGAGCGTCTGCTCACCCTCATCCCCAAACAATATCACAAGCGAATCGTCGTACATGGACATTTTTATCTGAAAGATGAATATCGTCTGAAAGGGATTCACCTGAACGGACGAAACCCCAATCCGCCCGATGATTACAAAGGGCACATCAGCCGCTCGTGTCACTCGCTGGATGAAGTCAAAGAATACAAGAAGCTATGCGACTACGTGTTTCTCAGTCCCGTGTTCGACAGCATTTCAAAGCTGAGCTACCACGCCGCCTACACCCCCGATGAAATCCGAAAAGCCCACAAAGCCGGCATCATCGACCGGAAAGTCATCGCCCTTGGCGGCATCGACGTGGACAACATCGGTGAAGTAAAAGACTACGGCTTCGGAGGTGTAGCCATCCTGGGCGCGCTGTGGGGAAAGTTCGACACTTGTTGCGACCGCGATTACAGCCGCCTCATCGAACACTTCAGAAAATTGAAAAAGCTGGCCGATTAGTTTTGTATTCTAAATATAATACATAACTTTGCACAAAATTTTATACCGGATTCATATCTATTACATAATAAAATGAGCAATACATCTCCTTTTAAAGTATTCTCGGGTACAAATTCGAGATACCTTGCAGAAAAGATTTGCAACTGCCTTGGTTGCGAATTGGGAAACATGAACACGACTCGCTTTGCCGATGGCGAATTTGCGGTATCGTTTGAAGAATCCATCAGAGGTTCGCATGTATTCCTTGTACAGTCCACATTCCCCAACTCCGACAACTTGATGGAGCTGCTGCTGATGATTGACGCGGCCAAGAGAGCTTCCGCCAAGAGCATCATCGCCGTTATCCCCTATTTCGGCTGGGCACGTCAAGACAGAAAGGACAAGCCGCGTGTTTCCATCGGCGCCAAGTTGGTGGCAGACTTGCTGAGCGTTGCCGGTATCGACCGTCTGATTACCATGGACCTCCATGCCGACCAGATTCAAGGCTTCTTTAACATCCCGGTAGACCACTTGTACGCATCCACCATCTTCCTGCCTTACGTTCAAGCCATGAAGTTGGAGAATCTGGTCATCGCCAGCCCCGACGTGGGTGGTTCCAAGCGTGCCAACTCATACGCCAAGTACCTTGACTGTCCGTTGGTGCTCTGCAACAAGACTCGCGAAAGAGCCAACGTGGTTGCCACCATGCAGATTATCGGCGATGTGAAAGGCAAAGACGTCATCATCGTTGACGACATGGTAGACACGGCCGGTACCATCACCAAGGCTGCCGACATCATGAAGGAAGCCGGCGCCCGTTCGGTTCGCGCCATCGCTTCACACTGCGTCATGTCAGGTCCCGCTTCGGAACGCGTGCAGAACTCCATGTTGGAAGAAATGCTGTTCACCGACAGTATCCCCTACTCCAACCGCTGCGCCAAGGTGAAGCAGCTCACCGTAGCCGACATGTTCGCCGAAGCCATCATCCGCGTGATGAACAACCAGTCTATCTCTGACCAGTATCTGATTTGATGCTACAACAGACTTCATACTGAAACAAGAGGCTGCATCGTAATGAAAACTTCACGGTGCAGCCTCTTTGTTTTCGGGTTACGAAAGAATTTCCAACCGAAAAGAAACCTGACTCCAACCTGTCCTTTCTCCTACCTCCCGTTCTTTTCGCATAAACTTCTCGGCATTTTAAAAAAACGCCGAGGTGTATTTTTAAAACCTCGGCGCGTATCGGGAAAACGCCGCGGGCGATTCCTTATCTTATCGCAAAAAGATACGTTCCCTATCGCCAGAACTTTATCAGCCCATCGCCATAAGAAACGTATCTTTTCCGGTGTAGCGGACTATGCCTTTTTACGGGGGAAAGAGTTCGCCACTTCCTTGCGTATCTTTCGCCAGTTGGGCATCTGTTTCAGTTCCCTGCGGATGGGCATGTCGTAAAGCAGGAACAGCAAAAACAAGAAGATGCAGGCATAAAGCGTCCACCCATAAACTTGCTTGATGCTGATTTCCATGACGTAGGACAGGAAAGACTCCATGTAGTGCCCCAGCGCGAAGGGGGAACGACCGTAGGACACACTGTCCGTCAGCACACCGTAACGAGCCATATTGTCCGTCACGTAATGGTTCAGTCCCTGCGTATAGATGGCAGCCCCCATCACACCGCCCATCACCATGTGCAGCATGTTGAACACGCTCAACGCCTGAAAGAAGTGTTGGAAACTCATGATTTCTTCCAGACAAATCATGAACGTAGCACTCAGCACCGCATAGGCAAAGTCTCGACACACCACCGGCAGATAGAGCTGCGAGAGATGGATGTCGGACGACAGCGTAAAGTAATAGCCCAACAGGTAACAGATGATGCCACCCATGCCGATGATAATCAGGCGGAAGAAATTGTAACGCTTGACGTGCATCCACCAATAGGCAAACAGACAGCCGGTCACGACACCTATCAAGGCAAACCAGTTCAGTCCGACACTTACCATCTCTTCGTAGTGCATCACCTCTTCATAGAACACTTCTTCCAGCACATGCTCCGTGGCTAGGAAACCCTCGACCAGCGTAATCAGGATGAACAAGGGAAGCAAATGGCGATAAGTCCACATCTTAGGTTCCAGATAGGGATGGCGGATGGACAACATACGCCAGATGCACAATGCCAACGTGACGAAGATGGCCGCCGCCAGCAGACGGATAACCGGACTGTTCCACCAGTCCAGCCAATCGCCGTAGTTGAAGAAGTAGGCAATCTCCAACAGCAAGAGCGCCCAGAGCAACGCCCCCAGCCAATCGATGCCGAACAGCGGAAACTTCTTGAACATACGGAAATGACGCGTACAGACCGTCAGCACCATCAGGTTCAGCATCATCACCCCGGGGATGAACAGATGCATGTAACTCCAATGGTAATGATACATCAGATAGGTGGCCAACAAGTCGGACAGTTGCATGCTACCCAAAATGACAATGTGAAGCATGGGAAAGAACACCGTAAAGTCGCGCGTGGGCGTCATCCACAACTGAACGTTCGACATACACTCAAAGGTGCCTTGTATCTTGCACATGCCTTCGATGAAACACACCGCCCACAGCAGAGGGAGGAACGTGATGTGAGGAACCACCCAATTGCAGACCAGCACGCCGGCGGCCGCCGACATCAGCAGCGTCTTGTTGGTGAAGCGGAACTTCATGCGGAACAGCAGCGGGAAATACACCGCCATCCCCGCCAGATTGGCATACAAGCACATCAACAAGTCCTCGCGCATCAAGGTGGTCTCCCCTATCATCTGGTTCAGCGTTCCCAAGTAAAGTCCACCCGAAAACTGGAACGTCACAGCGAAGAACACATAAATCCAAGGCTGTATCTTCCGAGGGACGAACTTGCGGAACATAGGCATCGCAAACGGCGCATTCTGTGCAGGTGCTCCCATAGTCAATATTTTACTTTACATTCCACATTGAGGCCTGCCTTCAGACGAGCCGTCGCATCGGTACCGTTATCCTTCAGACGGATACGGACGGGAACACGCTGTTCCACCTTCACGAAGTTGCCCGTGGCGTTGTCTTGCGGTATCAAGGAGAAAGCGGCGCCCGTAGCGTCCGAGATGGATTCGACCACTCCCTTGTAAGTGATACCCGGCACGGCATCGGCGGTAAACTCCACTTCTGCACCCTCGCGGATGTTGGAAAGCTGTGTTTCGCGGTAATTGGCAATCACCCACATGTCGCTGCCGTCCACAATGTCCACCATGGTCTGTCCGGGCTGTACCAGCTGACCTTCGTGAATGTCCTTGCGTCCGGTCACTCCGTCGCATGTGGCAATAATAACCGTATAAGAGAGGTTCAGACGAGCCAAGTCTACCGCCGCTTCCGCCAATCGGATGCCCGCTTCGTTCTGTCCCAAGCGATGATTCTGTTCATCCTTTACCAATTGCGTGGTGTGCTTGATGCGCGACACTTGCTCATAGCGTGCGCAAACCGACTCGTAAGCCGTTTTCACATTATCATACGCCTGACGGGTGACGGCATCCTGTTCCAACAGTTTTTGGTAACGGTTCAGTTCCTTTTCCGCGTTTTCCTTCTGCACGCGCACTTCTTCGATGGTGGCATCGTTCACCCGCAGGTTGTTCATCGTGGCGGCTATACCGGCATGAGTGGCTTGCTGTCCCGACAAGGCGTTGGCAAGGTCGGCTTCCGCCTGTGCCAGACGCAGACGAAACTCAGCGTCTTCTATCACCAGCAAAGTGTCGCCCTTACGCACGGATTGGTATTCTTCAAAATAAATTTTCCGGATGAAACCGGGTACGCGGGTATTGACGGGCGTGATGTGTTGCTTGACCTGTGCGTTGTTCGTGTATTCCACATTGCCCAAATGAACGAATCGTGAGCATACATAAACCAAACCTGCCAGCAACAGGCAGACGATAACGAGGTTATGAGTCAGTTTCTTTACTTTTCTTGTTGTCATGATGTTTAATTTATAGAGTATGAGTAATATATTTCATTCGATAGTAATTGTATATCACGTTGATTTGCGCGTTGACCAGACCAAGGTCGGCACTCAGCTTCATGTTGCCGGCGTCCAGCATATCGGTCAGCAGCGCCATGTCGTTCTGATAGCGGTTGACGGTCACCTGATAGTTCTCATCGGCAAGTCGCACACTGTTTTCCTGCGTTTTCAGTTCCGTAAAGGCGGTCAGGAAGTTGGTGTATCCCGCTTGCACGGCGTTCTCTATCTGCTCCTGCGCCAACAAGTGCTGTTCTTGCGCACGGCGCACATTCAAGCGTGCCTGCTTCACCTTGCGGTTGTTTTTGAACAGCGAAGACAGGTTGTAGTTGATGCCTACGCCCACAAACCAGTAGTTGAAGTTATTGTCCAGCACCAGTACTTCGATAGTGATGGGGCCGTCCAGATGGTCGGTGGCAAAGACCGCGACATGAGGAAGCAAAGCGGCACGTTCCTGCTTCACCTTCTGTTCGTTCATCCGGACAGCCACTTGCGATTGCTTCAAGTCGATGTTAGCGCCGGCGGCGGTTTCCTGCCACTGTGTTTCGGCTGCGGTCGTTACCCGATGATTCAACAGCGTGCTATCGGGAAGAATCCGGGTGTCGGCAGGCAGATGCAGAGCAGTAACCAGTTGGTGATTAAGAATCTTGCGCCCGTCTTGTACCTTTTCCATTTGCAGGCGAATTTGTTCGCGTTGCAACTCGTAACGGGTGATGTCGTTCTTCAGCACGGTACCTTGTTCGCGACGTGCCCGCATGTTTTCCAATATCTGCTCCGTCAGTTCCAGATTCTTCTGCAACACCTGCAACTGATTGTCCAGTTTGTAGAGATTCAGGTAATTTCCCGTCAGCAGAAAACGGATTTCCTGTGTATTCTTCTGCCAGTCCATGTCTGCCAAGAGCTTGCCCAATTCAGCCTGTTTGATACCGCTGCTGATGGCACCTCCGGCATAAATCACTTGTTGTGCTTCCAGCGCGAAGTTATTGCCCCAATGCGGCATATCTACCTTCATGCCGTTGCCGAAATCTCTGTCCCAGAGTCGTCCGTCACCCCAATAGCTACCCGATGCAGAAAGGGTTATATCGGGCAGACGCTGTGCTTTGGCAGCTTTCAACGCTTCGTCGGCTGCTTCCCGTCCGGTGCGATAAGCCCGGATACTACTGCTTTGTTCGTCGGCTAGACGAAACATTTCCTCTATGCCCAGTGTCAGAGTCTGGGCACATAAACACCAGCAGCACAGTGCCAACACACAGAGCACCGTGAGCCTTTTACATTTGCTCATAAATAATTGATTTTATTGTTTGCTAATAAATAGGAATAAGAATAAGTCTGCGGAGTAAACGGATCAAATCAAGCAAGCGGCTCCCCATGAATGAAAGTCGTGAATCTTGTTTTTATAATAAATGGTGTAGACTGTTTGATACTTCATACGATTGACCTAATCATTTTTACGTTGCAAAATTACAAAAAAAAAAGCGTTCGCAAAGAGTTGTCATAAACATTTTTTTGTTTATTTTAATAGGTCAGAACGAACTTTGAAACAAGAAAAGCCCCGACCTATCGCAAGTCGGGGCTTCACTGCTGTATGCTCGGTGGATAAAAAGAGAATGCGGTCAATCCTTTTATCCGAGTGCTTTATCAAAGGTTATTGTCTCTTCAAAAATTCGAGAATTTCGCTGATGCGTCCGAACGCCATACACACATGAGTGTCTGCAGCACCATAGTAAATGGCAACCTTGTCGCCTTCGCGCAATGCGGCGCAAGGGAAGACAACATTGGGTACATCACCCGCCAGCTCGTAAGGTGCTGCAGGAGCCAAAAGGTATTCTTTGCTGCGATAAAGCACCTTGCTCGGGTCGTCCTTGTCGAGCAACACCGCCCCCATCGTATAACGGAAACCGTTGCAGGTAGTGATAACACCGTGATAGAACATCAGCCAACCTTCGTCCAACAGAATAGGCACATTGCCGGCACCGATTTTGGTACACTGCCAAGCACTGTCTTCGAAAGGCATCTTTTTCATTACGCAACGATGCTCGCCCCAATACTTCATGTCCGGACTATAGCTCAAATAGATGTCACCGAACGGTGTATGGCCATTGTCACTCGGACGGGAAAGCATGGCATATTTACCGTTAATCTTCTGCGGGAAAAGCACCCCGTTGCGGTTGAAAGGCAAAAACGCGTTCTCGCACTGGAAAAATTCTTTAAAGTCGAATGTATAACCGATACCGATGGTAGGCCCGTGATAACCGTTACACCAAGTAATCCAATAACGGTCTTCAATCCAAGTGACACGCGGGTCGTACTTGTAATCACTTTCAATCATGTCGGTGTTTCCGGCCTTGAACACGATAGGCTCGTGATTGATTTCCCAATGCACACCATCCTTCGAGAAACCCGCGAAGATATTCATCTGCACACGCTTATTGTCGCAACGGAATACACCGGCAAAACCGTCGCCAAACGGAACAACGGCACTATTGAATATACTGTTTGACGAAGGAATGCTGTAACGGTCGATAACCGGATTTTCGCTATAACGCCAAATGATGTCTTTACAACCTTCGGGGCGTTCTTGCCAAGGAATGTTCTTTGTCATAATCTCTACAAATTTAATCGTTTTCTATAATTAATGAATGATATTTACTTTCTAAACTCTTTCAGTTGCTCGTTAATTTCTTTCATGCGCTTGGTCGTGAGCGGATAGATGAAAAGGAAAAAAGCGGAAATCACCGCAATGGCAGCCGGAATCCAACTCATCAGCAACCGGATACCGTGAACAGCTCCTTCACTCTGAACGGCACCCTCTTCGGCATTAAATCCAAAAGCGGCCAAAAGCCACATCACCGCCGCCCCGCCGAAAGCACCTCCAAACTTTTGAGCCATCGAGGATGAAGAGAAAATCAAGCCCGTAGAAGCGGTCTTGAACTTCAACTCCGCATAGTCGGAAATATCAGCATACATGCTCCACACAAGTGGCGAAATGATGCCGGTAAGGATACATACCAAGATTTGAAGCACGAACAACGTCCAATAAGCACCCGTACCGGCGGTCGGCACAAAGTAAAAGGCCACTGAAAGTACGACAAGAGCGATAAGCGACCACAAAAACGTACTCTTCTTTCCCAACTTAAGCGTTATCGGAGTAGTCATCGCCACACCGGCCATATTGGCCACTTCGCCCACAGCCAGAAAAATACCCGCATAAAACAAGAAGTCAACAGAGAACAGGCTAAGATGAGCGTCTGCCGCAATCAAAGTGGTGAAATAGAAAGGAATAGCCGCATAGCGGATGGCGTTAAAGAAATTAAAGAACAAAACACCGCCAAGCAGAATCCACCATGGACCGTTATGAAGCAACGAACCGAGGTCATCCTTTACGCTCGTTGTCTTTGTCACGGTCTTCACGTGCTCACGGGTCATGAAGAACGTCAGCACAAACAATGCCATACAGAAAATTCCTATCACAACCATCGCATATTGCCAGGCTTGCGGATCGCGGGTCAGCGTTTCGCCTTCTTTCAAGCTGCCCGACAAACAGGCAAAGAAATTACACAACGGTTCCCACATGGCCAGCACCACAAACGAACCGCCGTATGCAAAAAACATGCGGAAAGAAGAAAATACGGTCTTTTCATTCGAATCTTCCGTCATTACCCCCAACATGGAACCGTAAGGTACGTTAATTGCAGTATAGACAGTCATCATCAAAATGTAAGTAATAAAAGCCCACACCGTATTGCCCGCTTCGCCGAAATCGGGCTTAGTGAAAAGCAGTACGCCCGACACCGCAAACGGGAGGGCTACCCACAGTAAATAAGGACGATACTTTCCCCATCGGGTTTGGGTTCGGTCGGCAATGATACCCATCATCGGGTCCGACACCGCATCCCAAATGCGCGTTACCAACATCAGCACGCCTGTAACCTCCAGACTCAGGTGAAACACCGTCGCATAGAAAATAGGAAGATATGCGCTGAAAATTTTCCAAAACATCGACGATGCCATATCGCCGAATCCATAGCCGATTTTTTCTTTTAATGAAGCCATTGTGTTTTTCATTTACGTTTTTATTAAGATTTATTCATACCAATCAAGTGATATGCAAAAGTAGTACAAGCCATTCGAAAAAACAACACGAACCATTGTTTTTTTGCTAAAGTAGCGATAGATTCTTCAAGTCGAAGCAACACGGACTTTACACGTCACCTACTCGGAAAAGAAGGAATGGACTCAAGAATGACGCAAACAAAAACTCCGAGTGCAACAAGTGCACCCGGAGTTGTGTTGTTTAGACGGTAAAAAGGACAAATCAATAACCCAACTCTTTTTCCAAAGATTCGTATTCGGCTTTATTTAGTGTCCAATAGATACGGAGCAACATTTGTCCCCAAATCTGCTTATTGTCCGGTTCCAATTCCTTGGCCTTTTCATAAAAAGGTTTAGCCTTTTCATAAGCTTCCTTTATTTTGGCTTCATTGGCATTGTACTTCGGGTCTTCAATAGACAACTGAGAATTTTCTTCCACAATTTCCTGTGCAGGGAAGAAATAGCAATCACCCTTCTTGGCGTAGGCTTCGGCAGCCAAATCACCGCCCAAGGCAATAATTCTGTCCAACGGAGCTTGAGCCGCTTCGTAATCCTTCTTTTCATACAGCAGCACACCCTTTACAAACAGGTAGTAGGGCTTTTCGTTGGCAGCAAGCAACTTGTCGATTTGCGCCAAGCCTTCGTCTACCAAGCCTTTCTGCAAATAGTAATCCATGATGTTACCAACAAAGAAATCCTGTTCGGGGAATCTTTCGGAACCTTCCTTGATTACTTCCAACCATTTGATAGAGTCACCGGTTTCCTTGTTGCCATATACTTCGGCCATGAACATCAACGATCTCCAGCCCTCGCTCTCGCTTTCCTTACCGATGTTACCATACTTAATAACGGCATCTGTATCCTTCGGATTGCGCAAGCCGGCTGCCATCGTAGCATAGTTGGCATACAAAGCGTTCAATGTATCCGCCTTGAGCGTTGCTGCTTGATCGGCAAACATGGGATTTTCAATCACGTCTACAAACAGTCCGAAATACTTCTGAGCCGCTTCGTAGTTGTTTACGTTGAACGCTTCCACACCGCCGTTAATCAAGTTTGGACGAAGTTGCAATAAAGTTTCGGCATTCTTCTTGCGCAATTTCGCTTTTTTGAGTTCACCGCCGGCTACCTTGGCCTGTTCCACTTCGTCACACTTCAAATAGTAACTGAACAACTTCATCAAACTGTTATACAATTTGGCAGTATCAGCCTGACTACCCGGAAGATAGAGCTTCATGTTCTCTTCATCGTAAATAGCTTTCTGAAAATCGCCGGCCAATTTCCATGTTTCGGGGTCGTTGGCAGTTTCAGGATTTGTTAAAGCACTTTCGATAACCTTGGCTGCTTGTTCGGGATTTCCTTTTAAGGACTTAGCTTCTTTAAGAACACTCACCTGCGCTGAAGCGGCAGATGCACCAAGCATCAAAGCAACTGCAAATAATACTTTTTTCATAATTCTACGGGTTTAATTATACAATTTTCATTTATTCTTCTGTTGTCGATTCCGAATCGGTAACGATGTCGCTGCCGGTTTCCGTTTTTTCCATCGGTTCTATGAATGCGATTCCTCCCTCTTCCGTTTCGGCAGTCTGAATTTCCTCCGCTTCATCGGATTCGGTCATCACTTTGCATACAGAACCTATCTGGTCGTTGCGCTTTTCAAGATTGATGAGTCGGACTCCTTGTGTGGCACGCCCCATAATACGCACATCGCCCACTTTCAAACGAATGGTGATGCCCGACTTGTTAATAATCATCAAGTCGTTTTCATCAGTCACAGACTTTATGGCAACCAATTTTCCGGTTTTCTCTGTGATATTCAACGTCTTTACGCCCTTTCCTCCACGATTGGTCTTTCGATAATCCTCGATGTCTGATCGTTTGCCGTAACCTTGTTCCGAAACCACCATCACAGACTCTGCTTCCACATCCTTTATGCACACCATACCGATTACTTCATCATGTCCGTCTTCATCAAGCGTCATGGCACGAACACCGGTAGCTGTACGTCCCATCGCACGGACGGTGCTTTCGTTGAAACGGATGGCACGACCGTTGCGGTTGGCGATAATTATTTCGTTTTCGCCGTTGGTCATGCGTACCTCGATGACGCGGTCGTCTTCGCGGATAGTAATGGCATTCACACCGTTCTGACGCGGACGCGAATACTGTTCGAGCAAAGTCTTCTTGATGATACCGTTTTTAGTACAGAACACTACGTAGTGACTGTTGATGAACTCGGCATCGGTCAAGTTCTTTACGCGTAAATAGGCCGTCACCACATCGCCCGGCTCAATGTTGAGCAAGTTCTGAATGGCACGTCCTTTCGATATTTTGGTTCCTTCAGGAATTTCGTATACCTTAAGCCAATAGCACTTGCCGCGCTGTGTGAAGAACATCAGTGTGTTGTGCATAGTGGCCGGATAGATATGTTCCACAAAGTCCTCATCACGGGTTTCACTGCCCTTTGAGCCTACACCGCCGCGGTTCTGTGTACGGAAGTCGGCCAGCGGAGTTCGTTTGATGTATCCCAGATGAGAGATGGTAATGACCACTTGGTCGTTGGCATAGAAATCCTCGGGATTAAATTCTTCGGAAGCGTAAACGATTTCCGAGCGACGCGGGTCGCCGTATTTATCCTTCACTTCGAGGAGTTCGTCCTTGATGACTTTCTTGCAGAGTTCATCGTTCACCAGAATTTCTTCGTAGTAGGCGATTTGCTTCATCAGTTCTTCATATTCGGCATGAAGCTGTTCCTGCATCAATCCGGTGAGCTGACGCAGACGCATTTCGACGATGGCGCGAGCTTGGATTTCAGAGAGTCCGAAGCGTTCCATCAGGTTTTGGATGGCTTCGTTCGGCGTTTTGGCCGCACGGATGATACGCACCACTTCATCGATGTTATCCGAAGCGATAATCAAGCCTTCGAGGATGTGCGCGCGTTCTTTCGCCTTTCGCAAGTCGAACTTAGTACGCCGAATGACCACTTCGTGGCGATGGTCTACGAAGCAGGAAATCATATCTTTCAAGCTCAAGCACTTGGGTCTTCCCTTGACAAGGGCGATGTTGTTCACGCTGAAAGAACTTTGCAAAGCGGTCATCTTGAACAGTTTGTTAAGCACCACTCCGGCGTTGGCATCGCGTTTCACATCAATGACTATGCGCATACCTTCGCGGTCGGACTCATCGTTTACGTACGAGATGCCGTCTATCTTCTTTTCGTTCACCAGCGAAGCGATGTGCTCAATGAGTTCACGCTTATTGACATTGTAAGGGATTTCGTTCACCACAATCTTATCGTGTGTGGAATGCGATTCGATTTCCGCTTTGGCACGAATGACGACACGACCGCGACCTGTTTCGTAAGCGTCGCGCACGCCGCTGATGCCATATATATATCCGCCCGTCGGAAAGTCGGGAGCCTTTACATACTGCATCAGCCCTTCGGTGTCGATGTCGTTATTATCAATGTAGGCGACGCAGGCATCGATGACTTCACCCAAGTTGTGTGTCGGCATATTGGTGGCCATACCTACAGCGATACCGGACGCCCCGTTCACCAGCAGATTAGGGATGCGGGTAGGCATTACGGTGGGCTCTTGAAGCGTATCATCAAAGTTATTTGTAAAGTCTACGGTTTCCTTGTAAAGGTCGGTCATCAAGTCCTCGCCCACTTTCTTCAGACGGGCTTCGGTATAACGCATGGCAGCGGCACTGTCGCCGTCCACCGAGCCGAAGTTACCTTGTCCATCCACCAACGGATATCTCATCGCCCAATCTTGCGCCATACGAACCAGCGCACCGTACACTGACGAGTCACCGTGCGGGTGATACTTACCTAAAACTTCACCTACAATTCTAGCCGATTTCTTATAAGCCTTATCCGATGTATTCCCCAGTTCCATCATACCGTAAAGAATACGGCGATGCACCGGTTTCAGTCCATCACGAACATCCGGAAGGGCGCGTGCCACGATTACCGACATGGAGTAATCGATGTACGACGACTTCATTTCCTCCTCGATGTTAATCTTGATAATTCTGTCTTGTTCTTGCATTTAAAACATTATTAATTTAAACAATCTTTCCGATTCTTCAAAAATCATGTAAAGATACGACTTTCTTGCGACATGGAGAAACAAAAGCCTGAAAAAGTTCATTTCCTTGGAAGTTTTCGCCAAAACCCGGGGAATCCTTCCCGTCTGCCGACCAAGTGCGCGATGCGCCCTTTGCGAAACGCCTCGGTATTTTTCTAAAACGCCGAGACGTTTTCGGATTTTCCCGCCGATCTTTTCTCATTCAGCGGAGATACGTCTTTTAAAATCTTTAACAACTCCAACAGCCTTTCGGGCACGGTTTTTGTTACCGAGAAAACAAAGAATAACGGAGATTAACAGGCAAAAACAGGAAATAGCCACAAATTATCCGTATATTTGCAAACGAAAACAGAAGAAAAGCAAACATGAACAATCAATTCACACCCCGAGTTTCGGACATTATCATGTACAGCAAAGAAGAAGCGGACCGGTTAGGCTACAAACTGACGGGTCCCGAACATCTATTGCTCGGACTGCTGAGAAACGGCGAAGGAAAAGCGATAGAGATACTCTACAATCTGCAAGTAGACCCTCGGCAGCTGAAGTATGAAATGGAAATGAAGCTGCATGACACGTCAAGCCAAGCAGAACAGACAACGCAGACAGATACAGACTTCAACGCCGAAGCCATGCGCATCATGAAGCTCAGCATCCTCGAAGCCCGGCAAGCCAAAAGTCCGGTCGTCGACTCCGAACATATCCTTTTGGCCATCATAAGAGGAAAGAACAACAACGCTTCCAAATTGTTGGAAGCGCACAATGTGACTTACGAGAAAGTGTTCGACCAATTGATACCCAAGACCGACACCACTCCGCACGCCGGATTAGACTTTGACGAGGACGAAGACGATGAGGAAGACAACGAATTGATACGCCGTCCGCAAGACAACCGACAGACGGGAAGCAACGACAGTCGGCAGACATACACCGCCCAACAGAAAAAGTCAACCAACGACACTCCCACCCTCGACGCCTTCAGCACCGACATGACCCGTGCCGCCGAGGAGGGGAAATTAGACCCCGTGGTAGGACGGGAAAAAGAAATAGAGCGCGTGGCGCAAATACTAAGCCGCCGCAAAAAGAACAATCCCATCCTGATTGGCGAACCGGGCGTCGGCAAATCGGCCATCGTCGAAGGACTCGCTTTACGCATCGTCGAGAAGAAAGTGTCACGAATCTTGTTCGACAAACGCGTTGTCACCCTCGATATGGCCGCCGTAGTGGCAGGTACCAAGTATCGCGGGCAGTTTGAAGAACGCCTGCGCTCCATCATAAAAGAACTTCAGAAAAACCCCGACATCATCCTGTTCATCGACGAGATACACACCATCGTGGGAGCCGGTTCGGCTGCCGGCTCGATGGATGCGGCCAACATGTTAAAACCCGCCTTGGCACGAGGAGAAATCCAGTGCATCGGCGCCACCACCCTTGACGAATATCGCAAAAACATCGAAAAGGACGGCGCGCTCGAACGCCGCTTCCAAAAGATTATCGTGGAACCGACCACTCCGGACGAAACGCTGCAAATTCTACACAACATCAAAGGCCGCTACGAAGACCACCACAACGTGGTCTACACCGACAAGGCACTGGAAGCATGCGTCAAATTGACAGGCCGATACATTACTGACCGCTTCTTCCCCGACAAAGCCATCGACGCGTTGGACGAAGCCGGCTCACGCGCGCACCTTATCAACATCACCGTCCCCAAAGAAATCGAAGAGCAAGAAAAACTCATCGACCAAATGAAGGCAATGAAAAACGAAGCCGTCCGCATGCAGAACTTTGAACTGGCAGCCGGCTATCGGGACAAAGAAAAGGAATGCTGCGCCCAACTCGAACACCTCAAAAAAGAATGGGAAAACAATCTTCGAGAAAACCGCGAGACCGTCGATGCCGAACAGATAGAAAATGTAGTATCCATGATGTCGGGCATCCCCGTACAGAAGATGGCACAAACAGAAGGCCTGCGACTGAAGAATATGAAAGACGAGCTGACAAGCAAAGTCATCGGACAAGACAAAGCCATCGAGACACTCGTCAAAGCCATCCGCCGCAGTCGCATCGGTTTGAAAGACCCCAACCGCCCGATAGGCACATTCATGTTCCTCGGCCCCACCGGCGTAGGCAAGACACACTTGGCTAAAGAGCTGGCACGCCTGATGTTCGGTTCCGCCGATTCACTCATCCGCATAGACATGAGTGAATACATGGAAAAACACACCGTGTCGCGCATGGTAGGCGCCCCTCCGGGATACGTAGGCTACGAAGAAGGCGGACAACTCACCGAAAAAGTACGCCGCAAGCCCTACTCCATCGTGTTGCTCGACGAAATAGAAAAAGCACATACAGATGTATTCAACATCCTGCTCCAAGTGATGGACGAAGGCAGATTGACGGACAACAACGGACGGACGGTGAACTTTAAAAACGCCATCGTCATCATGACCTCCAACGTAGGCACCCGTCAGCTGAAAGACTTCGGCAAATGCATCGGCTTCACCTCCATGCAAGAAACCAATCTGAAAGAGCACTCGCGAGGCATCATCACCAAGGCTCTGAACAAGCAGTTCGCTCCCGAATTCCTCAACCGCTTGGACGAAATCATCAGTTTCGAACAACTGGAAATGGAAAGTCTCGTAAAGATTGTAGACATCGAACTGAAAGGACTCTTCAATCGCGTGGAAGCAATCGGCTACAAGTTTGTGATGGATGATGAATCCAAACGATTCATCGCCCGCAAAGGATACGACACGCAATATGGCGCCCGCCCCTTGAAGCGAGCCATTCAAACATACGTAGAAGATGCGCTTTCCGAAGTCATCTTGGGTGGCGAAATCCGACCGGGCAACACCATTCACGGCATCTTCGACACCGAAAAAGAGGAAATTACAATGAAAGTAGAATGATTGCCGCCTTTACGCAATCTGTCAAAATGTCAGACTTAACAGTCTGGCATTTTTTTTGCAGTAATCTTCGTGTCATCCCGACAAACTCTCCTCGGAATGACAAAATCATAAAGTATAAACAATTAAAACATAAAAACATGCAAAAAGGAAACATTGGGGTAACAACCGAAAACATCTTCCCCATCATCAAGAAATTCTTGTACAGTGATCACGAAATCTTCCTTCGCGAATTGGTTTCAAACGCCGTAGACGCCACTCAAAAGCTGAAGACTTACGCTTCAAAGGGCGACTTTAAAGGAGAAATGGGCGACCTGACCGTAAGAGTCAGAGTCGATAAGGAAACCATTACCATCAGCGACCGAGGCATCGGTATGACCGCCGAAGAAATCGATAAATATATCAACCAAATCGCATTTTCCGGCGCCAACGACTTCCTTGACAAGTATAAAGAAGATGCCAATGCCATCATCGGACACTTCGGACTCGGATTCTACTCGGCTTTCATGGTGGCCAAGAAAGTGGAAATCGTCACCAAATCTTATCGGGAAGGTGCCCAAGCCGTGAAGTGGACTTGCGACGGAAGCCCCGAATTTACCCTTGAAAACACAGAGAAAGCCGACCGCGGTACAGACATCATCCTCCATATCGATGACGACTGCAAGGAATTTCTCGAAGAATCACGCATCTCCACCTTATTAAATAAATACTGCCGTTTCCTCCCCATCCCCGTAGCTTTCGGAAAGAAGAAGGACTGGAAAGACGGCAAACAGGTGGAAACCGATGAAGACAACATCATCAACGATTCCGAGCCCTTATGGACCAAAAAGCCGATGGACTTGAAGGATGAGGACTACAAGAAATTTTATCGCGACCTTTATCCGATGTCCGACGAACCGTTGTTCTGGATTCATCTGAATGTGGACTATCCGTTCAACTTGACCGGTGTACTCTACTTCCCGAAAATAAAAAGCAACATCGAGCTTCAGAAAAACAAGATTCAACTCTATTGCAATCAAGTATTCGTAACGGATTCCGTAGAAGGCATCGTACCCGACTTTTTGACTCTACTCCACGGCGTCATCGACTCACCGGACATTCCGTTGAACGTATCGCGTTCTTACCTCCAAAGTGATTCGAACGTGAAGAAAATTTCAACCTATATCACCAAGAAGGTATCCGACCGATTACAAAACATCTTCAAAAACGACCGCAAGGACTTTGAAAGCAAATGGGACGACTTGAAGATTTTCATCCACTACGGCATGCTTACGCAAGAGGACTTCTACGACAAAGCCAACAAGTTCGCCTTGATGAAAGATACCGACGGAAAGTATTACACTTACGAAGAGTACAAGACCCTCATCAAGGACAACCAGACAGACAAGGAAGGAAACCTCATCTATCTATATTCCAACAATCTGGACGAACAATTCAGCTACATTGACGCAGCCAAAAACAAGGGTTACAATGTACTCTTGATGGACGGTCAACTGGATGTGGCTATGGTTAGCATGCTCGAACAAAAGTTAGAAAAATGCCGTTTCACCCGCGTGGACAGTGATGTGGTAGACCGTCTCATCGCTAAAGACGATCCGAAAGGCAACGAACTGACCGACGACAAGAAGGACATCCTGGCCTCTGTTTTCCGCAGCCAACTTCCCGACATGAAGAAAATGGAATTCAATGTAGAGACCCAAGCCATGGGCGAAAACGCTACCCCCATCATGATTACACAAAGCGAATACATGCGACGCATGAAGGAAATGGCCAACATTCAAGCAGGCATGAGTTTCTATGGCGAAATGCCGGACATGTTCAATGTTGTACTTAATTCCGACCACAAGCTCGTAAAACAAGTACTAACCGATGCCGAAACGGCCTGCAACGACGAATTACTCCCGATAGAAAGCAGTATCGCCGCCTTGAACTTCGAGCAGAGTGAGCTGAACAAAAAACAAGAAGGAAAGAAGTACGATGAAATACCACAAGCCGACAAAGATGCGCTCAGCGAAGTGGAAAAGAAACTGGTCGATGAAAAGAACAAAAAGAAGGATGTTTTAGGCAAATACGCCGCAGGAAACAAAGTCATCCGTCAGTTGGTAGACCTCGCTCTTTTGCAAAACAACATGCTGAAAGGCGAAGCACTGACCAATTTCGTAAAACGTAGCATCGAAATGATTTGATAATCGAACAGCCGAGGCACAAAGTCATAAAAAAAACTCATTTACAATCAATAAAGTGTATTTCAAACTTTGTGCCTCGGTGTTTTTATAAAAGAGAACGCAACTTTTTCAAAAAAAAGAGAAGAAAACATTTGCAAATTCAAAAAAAGTCGCTACCTTTGCACCCGTCAAACGAAAAGACATGGCTCCGTAGCTCAACTGAATAGAGCATCTGACTACGGATCAGAAGGTTACAG
>CAYXZF010000031.1:0-22781 GCA_964469845.1 uncultured Phocaeicola sp. | reverse complement strand
ATGCTTACGTTATATTTACACAACAATAACTTAAAAAGCAACGATTACGGAACTGTATGCACTAACCTATATGGCCGAAAAGAAGCTCTTGCTATTCTTCTTCCAATTTAAAGCTCTTCAGTATTTTCTCTACTGTTTTATCGTCAGTACGATTATAGGCGATAGAAAGGTAGAAAGCATTGCCGGCATCCTTGGTCATTAGCAGGGCATAATAACAAGGTTCACTCTCGATGGTGCCTTTTACGTAGTAACCGTGGAATTGCGGCAGATCATACTCCGTGACGGGAGAGAGTGCTTTTACTTCTTCATCGGTGAGCAGACCGGTGAGCAACTCGGTGAGTTTTCCCTTTTCCAAACCTTCCGAATCCAGTGTCTCGATGGTGATGGAAAAGCGGCTGTTGTTGAGAAGAAAAGTATCTTCCGTGTCTTCTTCCACCAAGATTCCTTTGGGAGCCTGGAAAGTCAGTCCGTAAGCCGTCCACGTGAGTGGCGCTAAGGTCTGTGCGCCAAGGGCGGCGCACAGACAGATAGCGGCAAAGAATAAATATATTCGTTTCATTTCTTTTTGTTTTTAGCTTTTATTGCTTTTGTCGCGAATCTCTACGCGGCGGATTTTACCGCTGATGGTTTTCGGCAGTTCGTCTACGAACTCGATGACGCGCGGATACTTGTAAGGTGCGGTGACGCGCTTTACATGGTCTTGAAGTTCCTTGATGAGTTCCGGACTTTCCTTTCCTTTATAATCTTTGGCAAGGATGATGGTTGCTTTCACTACCTGACCGCGCACTTCATCGGGAACGCCTGTGATGGCACATTCCACCACGGCGGGGTGAGTCATCAGCGCACTTTCTACTTCAAACGGGCCGATGCGGTAGCCGGAGCTTTTAATCACATCATCGGCACGGCCCACAAACCAGTAGTAGCCATCCTCGTCGCGCCAAGCTACATCGCCTGTGTAATACACACCGTCGTGCCAGGCTTCTTGAGTCCGTTCGGGAGCGCGGTAGTATTCCTTGAACAAGCCGAGCGGCTTGCCTTTGTCGGTATGGATAACGATTTGTCCTTGTTCACCGTCTTCGGCCGAACGTCCGTCGGGTGTGAGAAGGTCGATGTCGTACTGTGGATTGGGCACTCCCATGCTTCCCGGTTTCGGTTCCATCCAAGGGAAAGTGCCGAGTGTCAGAGTGGTTTCGGTTTGTCCGAAGCCTTCCATCAGTCGGATGCCTGTAATCTTCAGGAATGTTTCGTACACCGAATAGTTGAGTGCTTCGCCGGCTGTGGTGCAATACTCCAGCGAAGAAAGGTCGTACTTGCTGATGTCTTCCTTGATGAGGAAACGGTAGATGGTGGGTGGCGCGCAAAGCGAAGTGATGTGATAGTCTTGTATCTTCCGGAGGATGTCGGCGGGAGTGAACTTTTCGTGGTCGTAGATAAAGATGTTGGCTCCGGCAATCATCTGTCCGTAGAGTTTTCCCCATGCGGCTTTTCCCCAGCCGGTGTCGGCTATGGTGATGTGCAGACTGCCTTCGTGCAGGTTGTGCCAGAAAGAGCCGGTGGTGATGTGTCCCAGCGGATAGGTAAAGTCGTGGGCTACCATTTTCGGTTCGCCGGTAGTGCCTGAGGTGAAATACATCAGCATGGTGTCGGTATTGGTATTGACCGATGCGGGACGAACGAACGGTGCGGCCCCGTCGATGCCTTGGTGAAAGTCCTTGAATCCTTCGGGCATGTCGGGACCGATGCTCACCAAATGTTCTATGGTGGGGCTGTCGGGCATCGCATCAAGAATGTGCTTGGTAATAATTTCTTCGCCGGCGCAAACTATCATTTTGATGTCGGCGGCATTGCAGCGGTACACGATGTCTTTCTTGGTGAGCAAGTGGGTGGCCGGAACCACTACGGCGCCCAATTTGTGCAGGGCGATGATGCTGAACCAAAACTCAATGCGGCGTTTCAGAATGAGCATCACCACATCGCCTTTGCCGATGCCGAGGCTTTGGAAGTAGGAAGCCGTGGCATCTGTCTTTGCTTTCAGTTCGGCATAGGTGTATTGGTGTTCGGCACCTTTGTCGTTTGTCCAAAGGATGGCGTTTTTCTCCGGTGCTTCGGCGGCCCAAGCGTCCACTACGTCATAGCCGAAGTTAAAGTTATCGGGAACCTCTATCTTCAGGTTCTTGATAAAGTCCTCTTGCGAGGTGAATGAAGTGTATTTTACGAATCTTTCGAGCATAATTTCAAAATGAAGCTGTTCTTTATTATAGGATTACTGCCAGGAATTTTACCGTTTTTCCGTCCAACGCCATCATGCCGTGCGGTTGGGCGGAGTCGAAGTAGAGGCTGTCTCCTTTGTTCAGGATGAGTTCCTTGCCGTTGATGTTGAGGAGCAGACGACCTTCGATGACGAAGTTGAATTCCTGCCCTTCGTGCGTGTTGAAGTGGATAGGAGTGTCTTCGGGTTTCGGCTCTACGGTGACGATGAACGGGTCGGCCATGCGGCGGCGGAAACCGGACGCCAGTGATTCATATTTGTATGCCTTGGTACGTTCTACCGATACTCCCTTGCCGTGACGGGTGAGGAAGTAGGACTTCATTTTGGGCTCTTCGCCAAACATGAGTACGTCCAACGACACTTCATATCTGCGGGCTATCTGTTGCAGCACGCTTACAGAGATGTCTGTGTTACCGCTTTCCAATTCCAGGTAATTGTCCACCGATAGTTGGCAGCAGGCGGCTACTTCTTCGGGGGTGAGTTCGAGTGCTTCGCGCAGTCCGCGCAAACGCTCCGCTATTTGCATGATTTGTTCATTCATATAAGTGCTATTGTTACTATGATTTGCAGATTGGGGTTAATAGATGAAATTTCGGGTAACGGTTCCTTCTTCGTAAGTATTCAGTTGAAGCACGATTCGGTCGCCTTTGGCCAGTCGTCCTTGATAATGCCACAGCGGAACGGACAGGTAGGACTTCCGATAGAAAGCCTCCGCGTCCTCGTTACGGTCGTGGTATAGCGTCAAGGTCAGTGTTTGTCGTCCGTCGGCATCCGTTTCGATGCCGTTCTCGATGAAGGAAAGGCTGTGCGGCCGGTCTTTCACCATCACTTGCAGCACCATGTTCAAGTACTCGCCGCTCCGCCAAACGCTTTGGATACGGACCGGGTCTGTCCGGATGACCGGGTATTCGCTTCCCGGCTTTGGAAGGGGAGAGATGACTTTCAGCAAAGTGTAGGCGGTGGCTTCGTCATCGTTTCGCGGAGCAAACTTGGCCAAGACCCGATAGGTGGAGTCTGCGGTGAGACTGTCCGGCCGGTTGCCTTCGCTCAAGCGCCACACCGTTCCCTCATCGGTGACGATGCGAATGCCGAATCCTTTGTCGTCCGTATCCAAACAAGCGATTTCGGTTACAAGATCGGGATAGACATATTCTTTTTCACCGCAAGCGGCCAACAGGGTCGCTGCGGTGAGACAGATTGCGTATAAACAGTCGCTCCGTTTCATACTCCGACGGATGCAATGTGATTGATGGCCGGATTGGCGTACATGGTGAGCAGGTTTTTCCGCAGGAAGTCCACATCTTTGTTCGGCAGGTCAATCTTGGCAATCTGTTGGTCTATGTATTGAGCGAACCGCGTGCGGTCTTCTTCGGTGTACTTGTCGGCAAATCTTGTTTCGCCTTTCAGTGCGTCCAAAGCGATGTAATTGCACGGATAAAGGTGGTAATTTTCGTGAATATGCTTGTCTATCAACTCGGCGATGGCGGTGAATACTTCGGCTTTCGGTAAGTTGCGCGAACGTATTTCCTCCAGCTCGTCGTTGAGGCAGGCGGCTGTCTGGAAATGGATGTGCCCTTTGTAGCCATAGATGCCGGTCTGCATATTGACGAGATCGTCTTCCTGAGTTTTCTTGAAGTTGGCGTCATCGCGCTTCTGCTGGGCTTCCTTGGCTTTCAGATAGTCGCACGGATCGAACTCGTAGGAGAGCGATAGGGGAACGAGATTCATTTCCTTGAGTCGGTCGATAATGTCTCCTTCGCCCGCCATAACCATCATTTTCAGAATGCTGTCTTGCGTGCGGTCGTTGGAGTCTTTGGCGCGTCCTTGTCGTTGTGCAATCCAGATGTTTTCATGCTTTTCCGTGATGGCGAAGTGCATGTAGCGCGACATCAGTATGGACGATTTCAGCTGTTCGCGAAGTCCCAGTCCGCGTTTTACGATGAACGATTTGTTGATACGTACCAGCTTCTTTATCCACGGGTAAATCAGCAAATTGTCGCCGATGGCGATTTCTACTGTGCTCATGCCGTTTTCAATCAGAACTACGGAGAGTAGAGCCGAGTCGAGCACGATGTCGCGGTGATTGGATATGAAAGTGTAGTTGATGGACTTGTCCTTGATGGCGGAACATTCAAAGTCCAATCCTTTGGCGCATTTGGCGATCAAATCTTTCAAAAGGGTGTAGAAGAACGTTTTTTGAAACTCCAGATTGGTCTTGCATTCGCGCATTTTGGCAGCCAGCATTTCGAAAGGAATGCCGGGCATCACTTGTCCGACCACCGCCCGAAACATCGGGTCGGCAATCAGCTCTTCAAATACTAGTGGAAGTTCCTCCGGAATGTACGGGCGGATTTCGTCAAATTCAGCGGGGATGTTCATGGTGATATTTGATTGTCAGTTAAACTTATCTTCAATAATGTCGGTCATAACCTCCTTGATGTCAAGACCGGCTGCACGTACCTGCTGCGGGATGAAGCTGGTGGCTGTCATGCCTGGGGTGGTATTGATTTCGAGCAGATTTACCTTTCCGCCTTCGGTGATGATGTAGTCGATGCGGATGATGCCCGAACAACCCAGAATGTCGTAGATGGCTGAGGTGAGCAGGCGTACGCGCTCGGCGGTTTCTTCGGGGATGCGGGCGGGAGTGATTTCGTCCACTTGACCGTTGTACTTGGCATCGTAGTCAAAAAACTCGTTGTCGGTCACTACTTCGGTGATGGGGAATACCACTTCCTTGTTTTTTGTCTTGTAGCATCCGCAGGTGATTTCGGTACCTTCCATGTAGGCTTCTATCATCACTTCGTTGCTTTCGTGGAAGGCTTTTTCAATGGCGGGTTGGATTTCTTCCTTGGTCTTCACCTTGGTCACTCCGAAACTGGAACCTCCGGCGTTGGGCTTGATGAAGCAGGGGAGTCCTACTTTATTGATTACTTCTTCATCGAGATTTTCAAAGCCTTGGCGGAGAATCATCGATTCGGATACTCGGATGCCGAATCCTTTCAGGTATTGGTTGCAGGTAAACTTGTTGAAAGTGATGGCGGATACCAGTACGTTGCAACTGGAGTAGGGAATTCCGATGAGTTCGAAATAGCCTTGCAGAAGTCCGTTCTCGCCGGGTGTGCCGTGAATGGTGATGTAGGCGAAGTCGATGTTTTTCTTTTCACCGTTCTCGGTAAAGCTGAAGTCGTTGCGGTCGATGGGTGTCTTGGTTCCATCGGGCAATACCGCTTCCCAACGCTTGCCTTCCATCTCGACGATGTAGAGATCGTATTTTTCCTTGTCGATGAATGAATAGATTCCTTGGGCACTGTGCAGGGATACGACGATTTCGCTCGAATCTCCTCCGGCTACGATTGCAATAGTTCGTTTCATAATGTTTCTCTGTTACTGATATAGTTTCTCCACTTGTCAATGAGGTTGGTCATGTCTTCGGCCAGCGGTGAGGTAAAGAACATCTCTTCGCCGGTGCGGGGGTGGACAAACCCGAGGGTCATGGCATGAAGTGCCTGGCGCGGGCAGGTATCGAAACAGTTGTTTACAAATTGTTTATATTTACTAAAGTGTGTTCCTTTAAGAATTTCGTGACCGCCGTAGCGTTCATCGTTGAACAAGGTATGGCCGATGTGCTTCATGTGGACGCGGATTTGGTGTGTGCGTCCTGTTTCGAGTACACATTCGACAAGTGTCACGTAGCCCAACCGTTCCAATACTTTGTAGTGGGTTACGGCGTGCTTGCCTTGTGTGGGGTCGCTCAGTACAGCCATTTGCATGCGGTCTTTCGGGTTGCGCCCGATGTTTCCCGTAATGGTGCCTTCATCGTTTTCTACGATTCCCCATACCAAGGCGTTATACTTTCGCTTGGTGGTCTTGTTGTAGAATTGCAGGCCAAGGTGGGTTTTGGCGTCGGGCGTCTTGGCTACGACCAGCAAACCTGAGGTATCCTTGTCAATGCGGTGAACCAGTCCCACTTGCGGGTCGTTCGGGTCGTATTTCGGGTTGTCTTTCAGATGCCAGGCGATGGCGTTTACCAGTGTGCCGTGATAGTTGCCGCATCCGGGATGAACCACCAGTCCGGCGGGTTTATTGATAACCATAAGATCCTCGTCCTCGTACACCACATCCAAAGGAATGTCTTCGGGGATGATGTCGTTTTCGTAGCGGGGGCGGTTGAGCATGAGGGTGAGCACATCGCAAGGCTTCACCTTGTAGCTGCTCTTCACCGGCTTTCCGTTGGCCATGACGAATCCTGCATCGGCGGCTTTCTGGATGCGGTTGCGGGAGGAATTTACGAGTCGCTCGAACAAGTACTTGTCAATACGTACCTGTTTCTGTCCTTTGTCTACGACTACCCGGAAGTGTTCGTAGAGTTCGGCCGGATTCTCAATGACCGGTTCCAAATCGTCCAGACTGTCATCCGGTTCGTCCATGTAGTCTTCTTGCATATCTTTCATTTGTTATTTGGGTTAGAACCAGGAATCGTCCACGATGGGGGTGCCGTCCTTTGGAAGTTGTCTTGAAAGGGAGTCCGTGCGGAGCGAGTCGGTTGTCAGCTTGTCATCGCCTACACGGAGAGTGAGCACGGATTCGCGGGGCACCTTGGCTCCTGCACTCAATTCCTTACCGTTACATTTTACGCCATATACCCAATCTTTTTCGCCCTCGATAAATTCCGGGGCTGTCATCTTGAAGCCCAAGGCACGCAAGCGGGCTTCGGCTTGACGGAAGGAGCTGTTGTCGATGATGTCGGGGATGGCTACTTTAGGTACCTCGTCGGTGTTGATGGTCAGATAGACGGTGCGTCCTTTTTTTACTTTGGCTCCGGCGGCGGGCTTTTGGTCGAGGATGGCTCCGGCCGGCATACCTTTCACATAGTCGGAGTCTACCACTGCAATCTTCAGCTCTCGCTTGTCGAACTCCAGTCTGGCTTGTTGCAAGGGAAGTCCGTTTGTGTTGGGCACAAGGATGGATTCGCCGTGCAGGGTGTAGGCATCCAGCCAGTAGAGGACACCGATTATTGTCGCTATCACCGCTATGGGCATGGCTATCAGGTTAAGCCAAAAGAAGCGGTTATTCTTGAAGGAGAAAAAATCTTTCAGTGTAATCATATCCTTTTGTTTGTTTGATTTTCGTGCCAAAGGTAAGGATAATTCGTTGAATAGAGAAATATTTGTTTCCGTTTCGGGGCTTGAGGCATTCGAAAAATGCAATCTCGACTCTCAACAGGCAAGTGTGAAATTAGCGATTTGTTTGAAGAAAACCATCAACGGCGGTTCAAAATGAATTTTCTTAGCAGTTTCAGCAATTCATTGAATCAAATTGCTTCACAAAATGTTTCTTAGAGAATGCTATATTTATCGTGTAATTGAAATACCTTGCTCGTTACTGTCAAGCACCTTCCCTAATTTATGTCTTCTTTCAGAGTTCTTTCTGAAAGTATATCGCAGAATTACCCAAGGACGGAGACACTTGTCTGTGTATCGATTTTCGGTTACAGAACGGTATGAACCATCTTCTGTGATTGTTTTTGTACGGAATTCACCTGTAATATGTTGCAGACACACGCCGATATAGAAATCAGGCGTGAAATTATAGTTTATCTGAAGATTTGCCATTACCGGGCGATAATACTTTGTATATGACACGGAAGTATAGTCTCTCGAACTATACTCGAATGTTCCGTAAAAAGAAAAGTTCTTGGCTTGTGCGTTGAAACCTAATGAACCATAAGCGGAATTTTTAGCATTTTGTCCCTCATAGTGGTCGGCATACCAGCCACCGCCACCATATATGCGTCCCCATTTGAATCGATAACTAATGTTGGTTCCTGCCGAAACCTGTGAAAAATGACCGGAGTTAGCATAGGTGCTATAGTAAATACCATCCTTTGTATATCCGTATGGTTCAATCATATCTCCAATATGCTTATAGTATGCTTCAGGAGTTATGTACAGATTACCCATATTGAGTGTGTAGTTCGCAGAGATATGATTAATCATCTGAGGCTTGAGATTGGGATTGCCGACCGTAACAAGCAAAGTGTCAGTTGAAATATTATATGGATTCAGACTTGAAACGGTGGGTGCTGTATTGGTAAGTTTGTAACTGAGTTGGATTGAGTTGTGCCCGTTGATTGCCCAAGTCAGAGAGGCACTACCTCTTGGACGAATATAACGGTAATCCGTATCTCCTGGCTTTGCCCATATACCCTCTATGCCGATAGAGGCACTATAATATAATTTGTTTTTGTAGGCAGCACCATAACCGGCATAAATGTATTGGTTATAATTGCGATGGTTGAATATCGGATTTTCATCGACCATATAGTTAATTTCATCAGCCACAAAGGTACTACGGCTACCTAAAATCAATGAACTACCGTTTGTGAACGTTCTGGAATAATCTACATTCAGACTTCCTGAATTTCGTTTATTCTTATATAGGGACTCTGTATTAGAGGTTCGTTCATCAAAAAAATCAGTTCTGACAGCGGAATAATTATTCTTGTTATAATTATAAGAAAGGCGAACCTCCAAGTCATTCTCTGGCGCAAAAGAGTGCTTATAATAAAGTCCGGATGTGAGGATTTTGCTGTCATCGATACTTGATGAATTGAATTTATAAACCTGTTCCACTTCTGAGGTATATGTTCCGAATGCATTATGACCGGATTCACTCTCTTTTGTCGTTCCATAGATTTGAGCTGCAAAATAGTCGTTGTTCGTTACCTGCCATTTGAAGAGCAACTCACCGAGCCAAGAACCGGCATCATTGCGGGTTGTCTCCTCATAGTTCTGATTATATGTGGTATTAAAGCGCGTTATTGTAGACTCCATATCGTCATGGTAGACATAATTGTACGATGCACGTCCATAAAGACTGAATTTCTGATTACCCATCTCGAAGTAACCTACCCCAAATCCATTGTTGAGAGGAATCTCATGGCGGGTAGCTGCTTCAAGCCAAAGGTAAGGTCTGGTTGCATTTTTTAATTTGATGTTTACAATGCTCGATACCCCTTCTTGTAAGTATCTGGCAGAAACAGAATTGATAACTTCTACTGATTCAATGTCTGACGGAGATATCGGATTTACACCGGAGTTTACCATATTGCCATTAATGAGTATCAATGGAGACGAACCGTTGACCATTTTGATTGAGGAGGTATTGGCATCAGAAATCAATAACGGGATTTCCTGCAATGCTTGGAATGGATTACTCTTTTTCTTTGCTTCTGCTGACAGGTAGAACCGTTGACCGTTGGCAGTCCTTGACACCACCTGACTGCGGTCGGCTACGATAGTAACCTCATCAAGTTGTATCGACTCTTCTTCAAGGTGATAGTTCTTTTCACAGGTGCCATTCAATACCAAAGAATCTTGTATAGTCTTAAATCCCATACAAGTTACTTCTAATGTATATGTTCCATTGGAGTTGTCGCTCAAATTATATCTTCCATCATTGCTTGACACACATGAATTTACAATCTGCCCATCTTTAATCAACAACACATATCCTCCAACTATTGCGGCATTGTCTCCCTTTGATGATAATACACCGGTAATATTACTTTGTGCATATGAACGGAAGCATTGTGAGAATCCGAAAATTAGCAGCAATATAATAATCTTACATTTCAAGTTCATATATACTCGTTGGCTAAATTAAATTTATAATCCGCAAAAACGAAATGTTCGCGCGTTTTGAAACGAAGCGTATCTTTTCTTAAAACGAACCGTTTTCTAAGTCACTATTTCGATTCAGCGAAGCTCTCAATAGGCAAGTGCAAAATTAGCGATTTATTTGAAGAAAACCATCAACGGCGGTTCAAAATGAAGTTTTTTACCTTAGATTCAATAAAGGGAAATGCAATCTCAATCAGGAATGAAAGGCTTTTCGGCAAGTGTTGCGGCTTGTTACGGTTGTAAAACTCCGGTTCAGTTCAGCATCAGGCTCATGTATGGATGCTCCGCTTCCAGCAACAGGCGGGTGAACTCCTGCAAATTACAGCGGCTGTAAGATGAGTCCGGTAGCTCATCGCACGTGCAGCGGCCTTGGCAAATGTTGTAATAACCGTTGTTGGCGGGGATGGTCTCATCGCCGGTCAATTCGATGTGCAGTTCCAGCTTCGGGTAGCGGGTGGCGAACATGGCCAGCATCTTTTCCGGGTGGATGAGGCGTGCCATCCCTAAGTAGTGGGAATCGGAACAGCCCGGTGTGAGGCAGTCCAGTTCTTCTGTTTGATAGAGTTGTGCCGCCTTGTCGAGCAGGCTGTCTTGAATCAAGGCGTTATCGGCCAATAATTCCTTGATGACCGTCCGGTTGCCTTCTTGCACGCAGAAGGCCATGCCGACCATCCGTCCGGCATGGCGTGCGGCCAGCAGTTTGCCATCACTCAGTCGGAGGTCTTCCATGATTACCCAAAAGTCATTGCGGCAGTGCTGCACGCAGCAAGGACGTTTCTGTAGGGTGGTGGTCAGGTAGTGATAATGGTCGAACCGGTATTCTTTCCAGTAGGTTTCATCGGTTATGGTGTAGAAGGTGGAGGGTCGGAGTGAAAGTGCTTTTACCGTGTGACGTACATAACCGAAGACAGAGGCGTATCCCGAACGGGCATAGTAGTCAAACAGACTGCTTTCGGCGGGAATCAGCATTGCCAAGGAAATGCCTTGTTCGTACATTTGGCGATGTGTATCGGCTAATAGTCCGCTCATCAATCCTTGGGAACGATAATCGGGATGCGTGCAGGCACCCGAAATGTAGGAGGCGGAAATCATCTCGCCGCAAAAGGTCATGGGGTAGGGGATGGCTTGCAGTGCTGCTACTACCTGTCCGTCGCGACGAACGACATGATTGATGTCATCCTTGTAACGCTGCGCGAAATACAAATCGACAAACTCCTGTGTGTCGTCAAAGCAACGTTTCCATAGGGCTTTCACTTCTTCTTTGGTTGTCATATGAGTACAGCAGTATATTTCTTTAATAATAGATGCGGTTGGTAGGAAAGTTTAGCCTTGCGCAATCCTTCCAATCCCAAATCTTCTTCCCGGTTGATGTAGATGTATGATTCGGCGATGCGGTTGGCATACTCGTAGTTAATCATGGCATACGAACCTTCCACTTCGGTGTCCGCCTTTTCCACGCAGACATCCCACGTGTTGTGATTGATGGGCGCGCCATAGGTAAACGCTACAATTCGGCCGTTTACATGAAGCACGCCGCCTGTTACTCCCAACTCCTCCAGATGAGTCAGGGCATAGGTCATGGAACGGCGTTCGTCTGTCAAGGCGCGTTCTTCGCGGCAACCGTTCGCCCGACACCAGATTTCTTCCAACTTCAGGCACTCGGGTACTAATTCGGGTGTCAGCTCGCAGTATTCATAGTCGGGATTGGCATGGCGAAACCTATTCAAATGGTTGCGCTTGGGTTGGTATTTCTTGCCCGTAAGGGTGGACAAATCCGAACGGAGGTAAATGTAATCGAAATAGTCCCGTACTTCGGTGAAGCAGAAACTTCCCGGACGTTCGCGTTCAATCATCTCCTTACCTTCTTCCGATACCCCCATCAGCCGGAGCGGGCTTCCCAACCTCTGCGCATCTTCTGCCAAAGCATCGAGCAAGGGACAGAAATTTCCTTCGCCCACCGGCATCATGTAGACCGGGGCGTCGCCTATCCGGAAACGGAGCAGCAGAAATCCGTTTTTTACCGCATAATGAGTGTGGTACAGAAACGACCAACTGCACAAGTTGGCCACCGACAAGTCGCAATTTTTTTCTTCCCCCGTCAGGGTGAAGCGTTGGATTTCTTCCTTCGCTTCCAGTGTAATCTCTTTGAAATCAATCATAGTGTTTTGTTTGTCATACAACAATCCGGCTCGGCTTTTTGTTAGATAATCCCCAACAGCCGGAGGATGGATGGAGTCAGCAAGGCTGTCAGAATGCCGTTCATCGTCAAGCCTAACCCGGCGTATGCGCCATACTTACGGCTGACTTCCATTGCCGTTGAAGTGCCGACGGCATGAGTGGCCGTACCTATCGAAAGCCCTTGCGCAATGGGACTTCCTACGCGGCCTAATGCCAATACCTTGAATCCGAATACTGCGCCGAACAGACCGACCACGACCACTACGGCTGCTGTCAGCGATGGGATTCCTCCCGTTGCGTTCGACACTTCCATCGCAATCGGGGTCGTGACCGATTTCGGAGCAAGCGAGCAGATGACTTCGGGCGTTGCGCCCATCAGTTTGGCTATCAGCACCACCGAAATAACGCCTGCCAGACAGCCTGCCAGTTGCGATACGATGACGGGAAGTAATTGTTTCTTAATCATTTCCAATTGCAAGTAGAGCGGTACTCCCAAGGCGACGACCGCCGGACGGAGCCAGAACTCAATCAAGTGACCGCCTTCGTTGAAGGTTTCATAACTGATGCCGGTGAACTTCAAAAAAAGAATCAGCACGGCAATGGTGAGCAAGATAGGATTGAGCAATACCCAACCTGTCTTCTTTTGCAACGTCTTCGACGCGAAGAATGCCCCAAACGTGAGAGCAAGCAGAAAAAACTTATTTTCTAAATATTCCATTTGATTTACGAACGATTTGATGAACCCAACCTGTTACTACCAATACCAATATCGTGCTGACTACCGTTGCTGTCACTATCGGCCAAAACTGTGCGGCGATAACATCGAAGTAAAGCATCAATGCCACACCGGGCGGTACGAAAAAGAATCCCAAATTAGCGACCAGAAAATCGGACAACCCTTGCACCCAGTGCAGTTTGATCCAACCCAACTTCAAGAAAAGGGTGAGCAGCAACATTCCGATAATGCTCGAAGGAAGTTTCACCCCTGTCAGGAACACAAGAAGTTCCCCCAAAGCCAAACAGCCAAACAAAATGGCACACTGACGAATCATAATATTATCTATTTTTTTGTAAAAACCGTGCAAAGTTAAAACAAACCTCGGCTTTGTGTTCGGCAATACGCACTTTTTACATACTTTAATTCAAAATAATGCTCATTTTGCAATGTTGATATTGCAATTTTGCCTAATTTTGCATAGTGAAAGACATTACATAGACTTCGAATATAAATAAAAATATACACTATGAGTTTAATGAACGAAATCGTAGAACGGGCGAAAGCCGACAAGCAGCGCATCGTTCTTCCCGAAGGTACCGAAGAACGTACCTTGAAAGCAGCCGACCAACTATTGGCCGACGAAGTGGCAGACCTTATTCTGATTGGTAATCCGGACGAGATTGCAGGATTGGCCAAAGAGTGGGGATTGGAAAACATCGGTAAGGCAACCGTTATCAATCCGGAAAACCATCCGAAGAAAGAAGAGTATGCGCAGCTCCTCTGCGAACTCCGAAAGAAGAAAGGCATGACCATCGAAGAAGCCCGCAAATTGGTGCTGAACCCTCTTTATCTGGGCTGTTTGATTATCAAGGCAGGTGATGCTGACGGTCAATTGGCCGGTGCCAAGAATACCACCGGCGATGTGCTCCGTCCCGCTTTGCAAATCATCAAGACCGTTCCGGGTATCACTTGCGTATCGGGCGGTATGTTGTTGCTGACTCAGGCTCCCGAATGTGGCGAAAACGGCGTGTTGTTCGTTGGTGACGTGGCTGTAACTCCGATGCCGGATGCTAACCAGTTGGCTCAGATTGCCGTTTGTACGGCTCAGACAGCAAAAGCTGTTGCAGGCATCGAACCGCGCGTGGCCATGTTGAGCTTCTCCACCAAGGGCTCGGCCAAGCACGAAGTTGTGGACAAGGTGACAGAGGCTCTCGCCATCGCTAAGGAAATGGCTCCCGACTTGAAAATCGACGGTGAACTTCAGGCTGACGCCGCTTTGGTACCGCGTGTTGGTCAGAGCAAGGCTCCGGGTTCGGAAATAGCCGGTTATGCCAATGTTTTGGTATTCCCCTGTCTTGAAGTGGGTAACATCGCCTACAAACTGGTCGAACGCTTGGGGCATGCCACTGCCATCGGTCCGGTACTTCAGGGTATCGCCCGTCCGGTAAACGACTTGTCGCGCGGCTGTTCTGTCAATGACATTTATAACATGGTTGCCATTACAGCCAATCAGGCCATCGCAGCCAAAAAATAATCCTAAAAAGAAGATTGAATCATGAAGATATTAGTATTGAATTGCGGTAGCTCTTCTATCAAATACAAATTGTTTGATATGACTACCAAGGAAGTGATGGCGCAGGGCGGTATTGAAAAAATCGGCTTGCCGGACTCTTTCCTGAAACTTACTTTGCCGAATGGCGAAAAGAAAATCCTTGAAAAGAACATCCCCGAACATACAGCGGGAATCGATTTTATTCTTCAGACATTGACCGGTGAAGAATACGGTGCCATCAAGTCTTTGAAAGAAATCAACGCCGTGGGTCATCGTATGGTGCACGGTGGCGAGAAGTTCGCCAAGTCTGTGCTGTTGGACAAGGAAGTGCTGGACACTTTCATTGCTTGCAACGACCTTGCGCCGCTTCATAACCCTGCCAACTTGAAGGGTGTTAATGCGGTCAGTGCTATTCTGCCCGACGTACCTCAGGTAGGTGTGTTCGATACGGCTTTCCACCAGACTATGCCCGACTATGCCTATATGTATGCCGTTCCTTATGAACTGTACGAAAAGTACGGCGTGCGTCGCTATGGTTTTCATGGCACTTCTCATCGCTACGTGTCCAAACGCGTATGCGAATTTCTGAACATTCCGGCAGAAGGTACAAAGATTATTACTTGCCACGTCGGTAACGGCGGTTCCATCTCTGCCATCAAGGACGGCAAGTGCATGGATACCAGCATGGGTATGACTCCCCTCGAAGGCTTGATGATGGGTACTCGTTCGGGTGATATCGATGGCGGTGCCGTGACTTACATCATGGAAAAGGAAGGCTTGGATGCTGCCGGCGTTTCCAATCTTCTTAATAAGAAGAGCGGTGTGATGGGCGTTTTCGGCAAGTCAAGCGATATGCGCGATTTGGATAACGCTGCCAAGGAAGGCGATAAACGGGCTATTTTGGCGGAAAACATGTACTTCTACCGCATCAAGAAATACATCGGTGCCTATGCGGCTGCCTTGGGCGGTGTAGATGTAGTGGTATTTACCGGCGGGGTAGGTGAAAATCAGATTTCCGCTCGTTGGACCGCTTGTTCGGGCTTGGAATTCATGGGTATCAAACTCGATGCCGAAAAGAATCAGGTTCGTGGCGAAGAAGCGGTTATTTCTGCCGATGATTCAAAGGTGAAGGTGGTTGTCATTCCGACCGATGAAGAACTGATGATTGCCAGCGACACATTGGCTATTTTGAATAATAAGTAATAGTTCCATACTTATAAAATTCGCCCCGCTTGCTGTCATGGCAGGCGGGGTGATGTTTTTATGGGGTACGTCCGGCTTTCCTACAACTGGCTTTCTCCCTCTATAAACTGTTCCAGAAACATATTTTCTCCGTCAAAGACGGCATAGGAAAATTCGTGTATCCAGTCGCCAAGGATGAGGATGCGGGAAGTGCGGCTCAGCATCAGGTCGAGCATGATGTGGCGATGGCCGTAAATGAAATAATTGACATCGGGATGCTCTTTCAGATAATCCTTGGTGTAGAGCACCAATGGCTCCTTGTTCTCTCCTAGATAGTCCGGCTCGCGACCGTCTTCGCGTTTCAGTCGGCTGTGCTTCGCCCATTCTAACCCGAAGTCTACGCTCCATCGGGGGTGAAGCATTGAAAAGAGCCGTTGCAGGGTGACGCTGTGAAACATGGCTCGAAGCAATCTGAACTTCCGGTCGTTGTCTCCCAGTCCGTCGCCGTGTGCCAAATAAAATTCTTTGCCGTAAATCTCGCAGTTCAACGGTTGGCGATGAATGATGACACCACATTCCTTTTCCAGATAATCTCCGCACCAAATGTCGTGATTGCCGATGAAGAAATGCACTTCCACGCCCATGTCGGTCAATTCGGATATTTTGCCGAGGAAGCGAGTGTAGCCTTTAGGCACAACGAGCTTGAACTCGTACCAAAAGTCGAACATGTCGCCCAGCATATAGACGGCCGCGGCCTTGTGCTTGATGCTGTCGAGAAAGTTTACCAACCGGCGTTCTTGTGTGCGGGCATGCGGAATGGCTCGCGAACCCAAATGGGCGTCAGAGAGAAAATAGACGTTCTTCATGAGCTGTAGGAGTTTGGTTACAGAAATCCCAAGTCGAGCTTGGCTTCTTCACTCATCATGTCCTTGTCCCATTCGGGTTCAAAGACCAAATTCACAATGGCGGATGATACACCCTCCACCGAGTCAATCTTCTGTCGGACATCCTCCATGATGAAGTCCGCCGCCGGACAGTTTGGGGCGGTAAGCGTCATGTCAATCACCACTTCTCCATTGTCTTGAAGGTCAATCTTGTAGATAAGGCCGAGGTCGTAGATGTTTACCGGAATTTCGGGGTCATATACAGTCTTCAGCATTTCGATGATTCTTTCTTCTGTTTTCAAACGTGCTTCTGCATCCATAGTCTTTCTGTTTTAGGCACAAAGATACGATAAAGAAACGAAAGTCGGTGCGAAATGCAGAAAGAATGTTTGATGAAGATGGTGCGATGAAGTATTTTAAAATCGCGGTGGCGTTTCTCTTACAATTTCCCTTCATCGGCATAGCTGTAGAATTTGCCGTCGGTCAAAATCAGGTGGTCTATCAGGCGGATATTCATCAGCTGGGAGGCCCGGTTGATTTGGTCGGTCAGTGCATCGTCTTCACGGCTGGGACGGACATTGCCCGAAGGGTGGTTGTGGCAGACGGCGATGGAGGCCGCTCTTTTCAGCAGGGCTTCGCGCAGGATGCAACGCACATCTACTGCCGTGGCCGATAGTCCTCCGCTACTGATTTTCACTTTGTCGATGATGGTGGACGATTGGTTGAGCAGGAGTACCCAAAATTCCTCGGTAGGGAGGTCGCAGAGCAACGGATGAAAACAGGTATAGACATCTTTCGAACAGTATATTTTCGGACGCTCGCGGACTTCCTCTTCTTTTCTCCGCTTGCCCAGTTCGGAAGCTGCCAGAATGGTTATGGCTTTGGCGGGACCGATACCTTTGTAGCGGCAAAGTTCGTCGATGGAGGCCTTGCCCAGTTCGTTCAGGCTGTTGTGATAGTCTGCCAAGACCTTTCGCATCAGTTCTACCGCCGACTCTTCTGTATTTCCTGAACCAATCAGAATGGCCAGCAGTTCGGCACCGGAAAGGGCGGACACTCCGTGGAGCATCATCTTCTCGCGCGGACGGTCTTCTTCCGCCCATTGGTGGATGGATAATCGTTCTGTCATTATTGATAAAAATTCTTTTCAAAGGCTGAAAACTCGTTTTCTTTGCGTATGCAGCGTTTCCACCAAGCGTACAGGAAGCCTGTCCCGTAGCCTGTCAGTTGGATGAAAGAGGCGGCAACCGAAATCAAGCCTATCTTTAAACTCTTGTTCCGTATGGAGGCATCCGTGCAGATAATGATGGCAAAAAGGAGGGGCAAGGATAGGCAGACCTTCCAAAACAAGGATGCCAAGAGCAGGAACGCGATGCCTGACGTGAATAGTGCCGGAAGCAGGTGGACGGGTTTCAGTGATTCCGGATACTTTTTGTACAGGTTGATGCGGGCAATGCCGGAGTTATGTACTTGCTTGAAGAATTTTTTCAAGTCTGTGCGACGTTTGTGCCACACCCAGGCTTCCGGAAATAACCGGCATCGGTAGCCGGCCTTGAAAATGCGGATGCTGAAGTCGATGTCTTCGCCGAAGCGCATCTTCGAGAAACCGCCCAACGATTGATATACTTCCTTGCGGATGCCCATATTGAAGCTGCGTGGGTAGAACTTGTCGAGTTTCTTTTTCCCGCCGCGGATGCCTCCGGTGGTGAAGAAAGAGGTCATGGCATAGTTGATGGCTTTTTGCACGTTGGTGAAGGAGTCGTGTGCTCGGTCGGGACCTCCGAATGCGTCTGCCGCTTCTCCGTGTAGTTCTGCCTCTACGGCTGCCAGGTAGTTTTCGGGCAGGATGCAGTCTGAATCAAGGATAAGCATGTACTTTCCGGCGGCTCGTTCTACTCCATAGTTGCGGGTTTGTCCGGGGCCGGAGTTCTCTTTGTCGTAATAATGGATGTCGAGACGGTCGGCATACTTGTCCGCTATCGCACGGCACGGCACGCTTGAACCGTCTTCTACCACCACCACTTCAAAGTCGCGGACGGTTTGCTTGGTCAGGCTTTCCAGCAGCTCGTCCACTTCATCGGGGCGGTTGTATACCGGAATGATGAAAGAATACTTCATGGGCGTTTCTTTTTATTTTCGGCAAAGAAACATAAAAAAAGCGGAGCTTGCAACAAGTTCCGCTTTTTATCTGAATAATCTTTTTTGATTATGCCTTTACACGACCTACGTATGAACCGTCGCGAGTGTCGATTTCGATGGTTTCGCCTTCGTTGATAAACAAAGGTACGCGGACTGTCGCGCCCGATTCAACAGTGGCGGGCTTCAATGTGTTGGTGGCTGTATCGCCTTTCAAGCCCGGTTCGGTATAAGTAATCTTCAACTGAACCTTTACCGGAAGTTCGCCGTAGAGGATGGTTTCGGTAGAAGCGTCGGACACTACATCGATTACCATACCTTCAATAAGGAAGTCTGCGCCGGTAATCATGTCCTTGGCGATGGGGACTTGGTCGAAAGTTTCCTGATTCATGAAGATATAGTCTTCACCTTCCATATACAGATACTGGTAGGGACGACGTTCTACGCGTACGTCTTCAAGTTTTTCACCGATGTTGAAACGACGTTCCAATACATAGCCGTTCACCACGTCTTTCAACTTGGTGCGCATGAATGTGTTACCTTTGCCCGGCTTTACATGCAGGAAGTCAATACAGAAATACAATTTGCCGTCCATGCGGATGGCTGTTCCGATTTTAATGTCTTGAGCATTAATCATACTTTTCTTGCTTATATTTTGATTATTATTCTGACTATATTCGCCTTTTCGGGTGCAAAAGTAATGTAAATCAATAAAAAACGCAAAAAGAAATGCGGAAATTTTCTTGAACTCTTTGTTTATTTCAAAAAAGTCACTAATTTTGCAGCCCGTTACGGAGAATGAATAATAACATAAAAAAGTATATATACAATGAAAAGAACATTCCAACCCTCTAACAGAAAGAGAAAAAACAAACACGGTTTCCGTGAAAGAATGGCAACTGCCAACGGTCGTCGCGTATTGGCCAGCCGTCGTGCAAAAGGCCGTAAGAAATTGACCGTATCGGATGAATACAATGGAACTAAGAAGTAATTCATTGATACAGCGAAAATAAGAGGAGTCAGGTTTTACAACTTGACTCCTCTTATTTTTAGTTCTCTTTTGTCAAGACGCGTTCCAGCTCTTCGGCGGTCAGCCGTAAGTGGAATTGTCCCTTGTGGGCGATCGAGATTCCGCCCGTTTCTTCCGATACGATGATGGCGAGGGCGTCGGTTTCTTGTGATACGCCCATGGCGGCACGGTGGCGAAGACCCAATTCCTTGGGGATGTTCAAATCGTGCGACACCGGGAGGATGCAGCCGGCGGCTTCGATGCGCTTGTGGCTGATAATCATGGCGCCATCGTGTAACGGACTGTTTTTGAAAAAAATGTTCTCGATGAGTCGTTGGTTGATGTCGGCGTTGATGATGTCGCCCGTTCGGACGATGTCGTTCAGCGGCATGCTCTTTTCGATGACGATGAGTGCTCCTACTTTTCCCTTACTCATGCTCATACATGCCATTACGATGGGCATGATGTCGGCTTTCTCGGTCTTCTCCAGTTTGGTGTTGGTCAGGATGCGGAAGTAGTTGCCCCAGCGTTTGTGCGAACCGAGGGTGACGAGGAACTTACGGATTTCATCCTGAAAGAGAACGATAATCGCGATGACGCCTACGCTCACCAGTTTGTCGAAAATGGAGCCGAGCAGCCGCATTTCCAATACTTGCGACACGATGAGCCAGCAACCGATAAATACCAGGATGCCGATAAAGATGTTGATGGAACCGGAGTCCTTCATCAGCCGGTAGGTCTGATAGAGCAGATAGGCCACCAGCAGGATGTCAATCAGGTCTTTGATGCTAAATTCTATGAACATGCTTCTGTTTCTTTCATTTTTTCAATAATCTTCACTGCTTCGACGGCGGCCTTTACATCGTGCACCCGCAGAATGTTGGCTCCTTTCATCAAGGCGACGGTGTTGAGTACGGTCGTGCCGTTCAATGCTTCTTGAGGGGTGCCGCCCAGCAGTTTGTATATCATGGACTTTCGGGAGATGCCCACCAGTACGGGAAGTTCGAAGAGTTCGAATTCCTCTAGGCGGTTCATCAGCTCGTAGTTATGTTCCGGGGTTTTGCCGAAGCCGAAACCGGGGTCGAGGATAATGTCCTTCACGCCAAGGTCGCGCAATTCCTGTACTTTCTTGGAGAAGTAGCAGAACACCTCCTTCAGCAGGTTGTCGTAGTGTGGGTTGGCCTGCATGTCTTGCGGGGTTCCTTGCATGTGCATGATGATATAGGGTACTCCCAGACGGGCGATGGTGGCAAACATGTCCGTGTCCATTTCTCCGGCAGCGATGTCGTTGATGATGGCGGCGCCGTATTCTTTCACGCACCTCTCCGCTACATCGGCGCGGAATGTGTCGATGGAAATCACGGCGTCCGGACATTCCCGGTTTATCACTTCCAGTCCTGTGCGCAGGCGGTTCATTTCTTCTTCGGCGGAGATGTGCTCGGCGTTGGGGCGCGAGGAGTAAGCACCGATGTCGATAATGGATGCGCCTTCGTCTATGATTTGGCGGACGCGTTTGGCGATGTCTGCTTCTGTCCGTTGGCGACTTTCGGCATAGAAAGAGTCGGGTGTCACGTTCAGGATACCCATCACTTGCGGTTCGGCGAGGTTCATCAGCCGACCGTTCACGTTGATATATTGCGGCTTGCGATTTTTCATATATCTGTTTGTCTTTTTCCGAAGGACAAAAGTACGCAGAATAATTGAGTTTTTGTATTTTGCAAGCGATTTTTCTGCTATATTTGTGCGCTATTTATCATTTGTAATATGGATATGGACATTTCTACTTTATATGAAGCATTCGCGGAATGTAACGGCGTAACGACCGATACCCGCAATTGTCCCGAAGGCTCGATGTTCGTGGCCTTGAAAGGGGAAACATTCAATGGAAACACTTTTGCCCGGCAGGCGTTGGAAAAGGGATGCCGTTACGCCGTGGTGGATGAAGCGGCGTATGCGGATGGGGAAAATATCTTATGCGTAGACGATTGTTTGACGACTTTGCAGGCATTGGCGAACGAGCATCGCCGGCGGATGGGGACGCGCGTCATTGGCGTCACCGGTACGAATGGAAAGACGACGACGAAAGAACTGATTGCCGCGGTGCTTCAAAAGAAATTCAATGTACTCTATACGCAAGGAAATCTGAACAATCATATCGGTGTGCCGCTCACGTTGCTTCGTCTGACAAGCGAGCATGAGGTGGCTGTGGTCGAGATGGGGGCCAATCATCCCGGTGAAATCCGTGCGTTGGTGAACATCGTCGAACCGGATGCCGGTCTGATAACCAACGTGGGCAAGGCGCATTTGGAAGGTTTCGGGTCGTTCGAAGGCGTGGTGAAGACTAAAAGTGAACTGTACGATTATCTGCGCTCAAAGCCCGATGCGTTGACGTTTTTGGATAAAGACAGTGATGTCTTGTGCAAAGTGTCGGCGGGATTGAACATTCTCGGCTATGGCATGGAGGGGGCTGAGGACTTGTTCGTTGGCGGAAGTCTTCATGCTTGCGCGCCTTTCTTGTCGTTTGAGTGGAGATACAAAGGCGTAAGTCACGATGTAAATACTCACCTCATCGGTACTTATAACATTAAAAATGCGTTGGCGGCCATTGCCGTAGGTTGTTGGGCCGGAGTTCCGTCGGAGGATATTTGCGATGCTTTAAATAATTACATTCCCGGCAACAATCGTTCGCAACTCACCGAAACGTCCGCCAATCATCTGATAGTGGATGCTTATAATGCCAATCCCACCAGCATGATGGCTGCTCTTGAAAATTTCCGCCAGATGGAGGTGGCTCATAAAGTGGCGGTGTTGGGCGATATGAAGGAGCTGGGCGCAGGCAGTGTGGCGGAGCATCGCAGAATAGTCGATTTTCTGCATGTTTGCGGATTCGAACGAATTGTACTGATAGGGGAGGAGTTTGCTAAGGCAAACGATGGTTTTGAACATTATCCCGATGTGGAAGCGGTGAAAACGGCTTTTACCCAAAAGAAACCCGTAGGAAAGTATATTTTGATAAAGGGGTCGAATAGTATGAAGTTGAGTCGGCTGATAGAAGCGTTGTAGCAGTTGTTGTAAAACGCCGCCGCGGAATGAAAAAAACGGTGGTAAAAATAAGAATTGCGGCGGCTTTTTGCTCTCATCTCTTCGGCTTTTTATGTTCTATATTCCCTC
>CAYXZF010000030.1:0-23626 GCA_964469845.1 uncultured Phocaeicola sp. | reverse complement strand
GTGTGAAGGGAGAGTGATTTATCTCCTTTCACCCCTTCACACTTTCACCGGGTTCACCGCCGGAAGTCACTCCATCGCGACATCTTGCGAAAGCCGGTATCGGATACGGCAACCGAGAGTAAAACATTTGGGTGTGTCGGTGTGAAACGGTGAAAGGAGTTTTTCGAGGCCCCTTTCACACGAAGATTATGATAATCAGCATATTAAAAGACGGTGAAAGGAGTGAATGCAACGTATAAAAATCTATGGGTTCTACCCCAATTTAGGGGCAAAAAGAGCCTGCATATCGAAAGGGAAAAAAACGCCGAGGCATTTTTTTTATTCGCCTCGGCGTTTTTTTTATTCGTGCAGCTTCACGCAAGCCACTTCCACGGTCTACCGCTTCGGAATGTCAACAGACTTCTCGCTCTTGCCGCGCAAGTGTTCGGAGAAGTAGTCCACCAAACGCCAATAGAAGTATTCGTTCATGTCGCCGAAGCCGTGACGCTGCTGCGGAAGCAGCAACATGTCGAAACGCTTGCCGGCACGAATCAGGGCATCGACCACACGCATCGTATTGCCCGGATGCACGTTGTTGTCGATGTCGCCGTGAATGAGCAGCAAATGTCCTTTCAACCGTCCGGCAATCTGCGGGTTGGTCGCTATTTTATAAACAAAAGTCGTGTCGCCCTTCTCGTCCACTTGCTCCTTCACGCCGTGATGCGTTTCGCTCCACCAACGGTTGTAAATGGTGTTGTCGTGATTACCCGCGCACGACACGGCCGCCTTGAAGAAGTCGGGATACTGACAAATGGCCGCCGTACTCATGAAACCGCCGCCCGAATGTCCGTGTATGCCCACTTTGTTTATGTCAATGTACGAATGACGGTTGGCCAACTGCTCGATGGCATACTTATGGTCGGCCAAAGGATAGTCGCGCATGTTGCCGTAACCCCAGTTGTGATACCACTTTGACCGGCCGGGGTGTCCGCCGCGCTGACCGACGGAAATCACGATGAAACCGGCCTGCGCCAAACGGTCGGTGCGCGGACTCATGCGAGTAAACGGATAATAGACAGCCTCCACCTGCGGACCCGGATAAACATAGTCCACAATGGGATAAACCTTGGTCGAGTCGAAATCGAACGGCTTGTACATCACGCCGTAGAGGTCGGTCACGCCATCGGCCGCCTTCACGGTGAACAATTCGGGGAACTTGTAACCGTTGGCAAAGAGTTGCGAAAAGTCACTCTCCTCGATGTCCATCACCTTGTTGCCGTTATTGTCGAGCAGAACGGCCTTCGGCACGGTATTGACCCGCGAATAGTTGTCCACCACGAAGCGGGCGTCATCGTCCACCTCCGAACGGTGGAAATAGTCGCCCTCGGTGATTTGCTTCAAGCCCGTTCCGTCCAGATTCACCCGATAGAGGTGCTCGTAATAAGGATTCTCGCCCTTGTTCTTTCCATTGGCCGTAAAGTAAACCACGCGCGCCTTCTCGTCCACCTTCAGCACTTCCTCCACATGCCACGGTCCCTTGGTGATGCGGTTTTTCAGGTTGCCCTTGTCGTCGTACAGATAGAGGTGCGCCCATCCGTCGCGTTCGCTCCACTGAATCAATTCCTTGCCTCCGCCCAGCACCTTCAATCCGCGGGTTTCCTGATAGGTGTTCATCCGTTCCTTGATGAGCGGCACGATGCTGTCGCTTCCGATGGTGTACGAACAGACATCGATGCGGTAAAGGTCGCGGCTGCTGCGAGTGAGGAAGAAGCGGTTGTTGTCTCCCTGCCACACCAGTGCCACATCCTCCATGTCGCGCTGCTTCTGCAAGAACGGTTTGTACTCGATGCCGAGTGTCTGATGCTTGTAGGCTTCGGTACGGATTTCCTTCCGCGAGTTGTCCTGCATGTCAAACAGATAAAGGTGTTCAACCGGCGCTTCCATTTCGCCCGGCATCTGATATTTATAGGTTTCGAGTGTGGGGCGGGGATTGGCCATCGCATTGATGACCCACAGAGGCTTCACGGCACGATTATCCGCTACGGTCATCGCAAAGTGGCGGGAGTCGGGCGACCAATAGCCGTACACCCGACGACGCTTGCCGTTGCACAACGTGTCGGTGTTGAGCACACTGTAAGGAATGCCATAGCCAAAGTCTTCCGTGCCGTCGGTCGTGAGGCGGATTTCCACGATGGTGGAATCTTTTTCGTCCTTCCGGGCTTTTTGGTAATCGTCATAGCTCATGCGGTAGAGGTTCAAGTCCTTGGCATAGACGACGGTCTTCTTGTCGGGCGACACGGAAGCCCAGCCCGGATGATTCGGTTCCTCTTCCTCGTCTTTCAGGTGAGTGAGCTTGCGGGTGGGATAGTCATACGAAAAGTAAAACACTTCTTTCTTCCCCTTTTCCTTGTCTTTTTTGTCACCCTCTTTCGGCTTGGCGTCGCGAGTGGATGTCACCTGAAAAGTGAAGGTGCGTCCGTCTTCCTTGGCTTTCAGCTTCCGGATGGGGAGTTGGCGGGCTTCAAAGGGGTCTTGCACGATTTCGGTCAGCCGGGCCGCCATCTCTTCGCGGTCGAACAGCAAGTTTTTGGCGCGTGCCGAAGGATTCACCACGTACCAGAAAGTGCCCTGACTCGTCTTGTACTCATACCAAAAACAGTTTCCCTGCTGAAACCAATGCGGATCTACGTGAGTGGAGAACAGCATCGTGCGCAGTTTGTCTTGCGTAAATTTCTCTGCCTGAAGATATTCCGGCAGTCTTTCTTGCGCCTTGAGCGTGGCGGAAGTTCCGAGTAAGCCACCCGCCAGCAAGGCCGCGATAAACATCTTTTTCATCATTTCGTTGATTTTCTGTTATAGTTTTTGACAAAAGTACAGAAAATAAAGAAACGAACAAAATTTTGCCGAAAAGTCCGACTTTAGTTCATAACGATGAAGCATCCGAATCCGCCCCGCTATCCCCAACCGTTCATTAATCAGGCAAAGACGACTCCATCGAATCTATCAACCGCCGATAGATTTCGTTCTGCCTCAGCAGTTCGGGAACTCCCACAATCATCATCCGCCGACGGGCGCGAGTCAGCGCCACGTTTAGTTTGCGGTCTATCGGCACACCGTCTTCCTCGGTCAAATTGGGCAGAAAGCGAAGCTGGTGAAGACTGTTCACGCAGAACGAATAGATGATGACATCGCGTTCGCTGCCCTGATAACGCTCTACCGTATCGACCGACACTTCCATCAGCGGCGGAATGCCTTTGGCCTGCAACTCTTTCCGAATCAACGCAATCTGACTGCGATAAGGAGTGATGATGCCCAAGGTGCGCGCCGGGTCGAAACAATCTTCGGACTCGCGATACACCCGCACCGCCAAGTCGGCCACCAAACACGCCTCAAAACGGTTGGTCTTTCCCGTCGGGTTTTCCGCATCGGGACGGGAAGGCAGAAAAACCATCGGAGCTTCCACTTTTTCCAACTGATGCGCCAGTCCCACAATCTCCAATCGTCCGGCGTAAAAAGCACGGTTGGGGAAATCGGCCACACCGGGATGCATCCGTCCCTGCCGGCAAAGCATATCGAGCGCCTCCGCATCGCCCCGCTTCAGATGCCGGCGGTACAAACGCTCGAACAAAGAGTCCTTCAGGTTGTACAAGCCCATCCGGCGCAAACCGTCGTCGCGCACCTCAGACTGTTCGCTTTCCTGCAACACCACGGCAGGAAGTTGCTTGTGGTCGCCTATCAATACAAACTTGCTTACCGCATCTTGCCCCTCGGAAGTCTTGGCACACAAAATGCCGAGCAACTGGGGTTCCAATATCTGAGTGGCCTCGTCCACAATAGCCACATCAAACCGCTTCAGCTTGAACAGCTCCGCCTTAGTGGAAAAGGAAGCGACCGTACCGACATAAACACGACAGGACTCCAACCGCCGGCGAACTTCCATTCGGGTTTGGCAGGATTCCAATACGTTTTCCAGCAGGAAGTCGCGATAAGCCTCATCGCACGACAACTCGCTGCCCACACGGATGTAATGCACCGCCGGACAAACAGACGACAAGGATTTGCAGATTTCGTCCACCGCCCGATTGGTATATGCCAACAGCAGGATTTGAGAGTCGGGACGTTCGAGGAAACGTTCCACCATCCTGCGGAGTGCCCGCGAAGTCTTTCCGGTTCCCGGAGGACCGACCAACAGGAAATAGTCTTGAGCCGCCACCGCCTTGGCCGCCACCCGTTCAAAATCATCGAGGGTATCGGGAATTTCCGCATCAAAGGTCGGCTCTCGACGCCCCAACAACAAATCGCGCCGTCCGCGATTGGCTTCCAAGAAAGCGGACAGCCCGAGATACATGCTTCGGAAAGTCGTATCCATCGCGTCGTGTTCCAAAGCATACAGGCTTCCCTCTGAAAAGACGGACAGGTTTCGCTGGGAAGCCCGAAGGCGGATACGCACCTCTGTGGCGGTCAGTCCCTCTATGCACCCTTTAAAGACCAGTTTGTTCGTCACACTGTCTGCCGGAGTGTTGCGTTCGTACAGCACCACCACATCACCCAACCGGAAGTTGGGCAGAAAAAGTTCATCGTAATCGGGAATCGCCAGCGTCACATAAGCCTTATGAGGCAGGGAAGCCCCGTTTTCGACCATCCGCAAGTCGTACAAAATTTCGCCTGCCGCCCGCTTCTCGTCCAACGAGCTGAGCCACAAAGCCGTGCCCACCGGGCGACGTTCCGGCTCCACATCACCGGTCTTCGAAGTGTACAGTTCCTTGGTTATGAAATTATATAAGGTATGGAAGTAAGCACGTTCAAGCGCATCCGGTCCGTCCAGTTTCTTCCGGAGACGAAGAATGGAAGGTGCCAGATATTGTTCCCAAAAGCGTCCGCAGAGGTGCCGCTCGTTCAATACCGTCGGATGGATTTGAGCCAACAGCCGTTCGGTATAATCGGGACGGTTGTGCAACTGTACGCCATACTCCATCGCCACGATGCGGTTGCGCAAGGCTATGACCCGGCGCACCTGCGCCCACGAAGTACGTGCCGGATAAAGCAACGGATAGCGGGTGTAGAACAAGTACGGATGCTGGGAGCGATGTTCGATGTTCATGCTGTACTCCAACACCGCCATATAGAGCAGCATCTGTACCCGATGATTCTCTTTCGGTTCCGCCTTGCCCGATGAGGTGTATTCGTCCGCCTTGCCCGACTTCATTTCGATGAAGGCACTCATGTCGCGCTGCATATAGTCCAAACGGCCCTGAATGCCCAACGCTTCGCAGATGTACGAAGGTTCCAGCACGGCATCGGTCTTATCCAAACAGTAGCCCGGCGATCGAAAAGTCTGCTGCACCGTTTGGCGGATGTGTTCAAAGTGCATCCGGCAATTTCGGGAAAACGCCTTTTCCTTCTCGACATCCTGTAAATCCTCACACACGGACAGTTCGATGGGATAACGCCGAAAAGCCTTTTTCATACAGGCTTGATAATCCGCCCCTTCTTCTCCCGCATGAATCCACTCGTCCAAAAACAGGTTGGCAATGTTACCCAGCAGCAACGGCAAGGCATTGTCCGCAGGAACCAAGCGGCTCATCACATAATTGAGCGGATGAGCGCCGTAGTCGCGGTAGCACTCGGCCAGCGAACTGATGTCCAACAAGTAATTCGGTTCCAGCACAATAAAGGAAGGAGTATAGGTATCGTCGTCATTCCGCACCACGTCCAACAGATTCAGCCGGGCACCCCGCCAAAACTCTGCTACGCCGGCGGTAAATTCGTCATTAACACCCGCCACACCGTAACGCACCCGCCAACATTCCTCTGTTCCTTCCCCTACGGGACGAACCCGAAGAAACGTATCATCCGCCGACTCGAAACAAACTCTCACCCGGCGCAGCAATTTCCGCTTCCCCGTCATTGTTCCGAAAGCCGGTTTTCAATTTGTGTACAAATCTGTTCCATTCCCTTGACGGAAGGATGCCCGTTGATTTTGTCTATCTCTTTCAGTTCGATGCAGGGCACACCGTAATGCGCGCAAACGGTACGGACCGATTCGTTGATTTCTTCTTTCAAACCATCGTTCAACAGAAAATAGATTTCCACATTGGGATAGTAATCAATCAGCCCCTCCAACAACTTGGCCATAGCGGGACGGAAAGCGAACAGGTCTTCACGAGTCCAACCCTCGTAACGGTATTCGCCGATGGGCGAACCCGCCCAAGAATCGTTCGTACCGCCGAATACAAAAATGAGGTCCGGACGACCCAGATTCTTCAAACGGGTAATGAAAGAACGGTCACTGTAATCCGCATGATTCGGTTGGTTTCGCTTGTAACCCGAATAGCTGATAGTGGCTCCGGAAAAGGAATTATTGACACAAAGTCGATAGCCGTTCTTCCGGATGAACCGATGCCACCAAGTTTCGCGGACATGATGAACGTCCGTATTCTGCGCTTCGGGATTGTCCCAATACCACACGGCATTGGTGTCCGGCTGCAAATAGCCCTGAAACGTGGAGTAAGAATCACCCAAAATGGACACAGACTTGCGAGACTGGGCGAAAGAAGCGGTGGCCAACATGACCAGCACCGAGGTTATACCTATATATAACAGATGTTTCATCTTTATTCTTTTTTTTACAATTGGTTCTTCGTTCTTTTTATTCTTGATAATACACCCTCTTTACCCGTGCAGACACCCCGGTCAGCACCTCATAAGGAATGGTACCCAAGAGATCGGCCAGCACCGTCGGCGGCAGGTCACGTCCGAAGATGACGACCGTATCTCCCTCTTTGCAATCAATGTCGGTCACATCAATCATGCACACATCCATACAGATGTTTCCCACGTAAGGTGCCCGCCGACCGTTCACCAGACACCAGCCGGTACCGTTACCCAAATGACGGTCCAGTCCGTCGGCATAACCGATAGGGATGGCAGCGATGCGCGAGTCGCGTTCCAAGCGGCCGCGGCGACTGTAGCCCACCGTTTCGTCCTTCGGCACATCGTGGATTTGCAAGATGGTGGTTTTCAGTGTCGTCACGTTGTGCAGCATCCGGTTCGTAAAAGGGTCGATGCCGTATAATCCCAATCCTAACCTTACCATGTCGAATTGCGCGCCCGGATAGCGTTCAATGCCCGCCGTGTTACAAATGTGGCGCAAGATTTTGTGCGTAAAGGCTTCCTGCAATTCTTCCGATGCCCGTTCAAAGGTTTCTATCTGCCTCCGGGTAAACGCGTCAAATTCCGCGCCATCACTTCCCACCAGATGCGAAAATACCGAGCGCGGAATGACGGCCGTCTGACGTTTCAAGCACTCGATGAGCCGGGGCATCTCCTCCGGCGCAAAGCCCAAACGGTGCATACCCGTATCCAGTTTGATGTGAATAGGGAAGTTCGTCACCCCTTCTCTTTCTGCCGCCTTGACCAGTTCTTCCAACAGATGGAAGCTGTACACTTCGGGTTCTAAGCGATAATCGAACATCGTTTTGAAAGCCGTCAGTTCGGGATTCATAATGATAATCGGAGCGGTGATGCCTGCCTTGCGCAAGTCGGCTCCTTCATCGGCCACCGCCACGGCCAAATAATCCACCCGATGATCCTGCAAGGTTTTCGCCACTTCATACGAACCGGCACCGTAAGCCGAAGCTTTCACCATGCACACCATCTTCGTTTCGGGTTTCAGATAGCTCCGATAATGGTTCAGATTATCTACCATCGCACCGAGATCTACCTCCAGAATCGTTTCGTGCACTTTCAATTCCAGCCGTTCCGCCACTTCGTCAAAACGGAAACTTCGTGCTCCCTTAATAAGCACTACCTCGTTCTTCAGACGGTCCGGCAAATCCGATGCAAGCAGTTCCGCCGTTGAGGTAAAGAAATGTTTCTCCATGTCGAAGCGTGCGGCAGCCGAACGGATGTCGTTACCCACGCCGATGATGCAATCCACTCCGTGTCGTTGCACCAGTTCCGCCACTTGCCGATAAAGCAGTTTGCTCGTTTGCCCGGTTTCGAGCAAATCCGAGAGGATGAGCGTCCGCCGCCGACCCTTATCCTCACTGCGCCGGGCCATGAAATTGAGCGCGATGTCCAGCGAAGCCAAGTCGGAGTTGTAGCTATCGTTAATCAGAACACAGCCGTTTTTTCCCTCCTTCACTTCCAGACGCATCGCCACCGGTTCCAGGCGTGCCATACGTTCGGCTATTTTTTCTACGGGCAGCATCAGATAGAGTGCCACGGCCAGGCAGTGCAGCGAGTTTTCCACCGAAGCGTCGTCAATAAACGGAATCGTATACTGCCCCGGCATCCCCAGATAGCGATAGCGGACGGTCGTTGCCGCCTGCCCCTTCTCCACTCGTTCGATATAGAGGGGATGTTCGTTGTCCTTTCGACTCCAGGCAATTTCACGCGCCGTCATCAAGCACTTGGACACACAGGAGCTAATCAATTCATCGTCACCGTTGTACACCACCACATCGCAATTCTTCATCAGACTCAGTTTCTCCATACACTTGTCTTGCATCGACAAGAAGTTCTCTTGATGCGCTCCGCCGATGTTGGTCAGCACACCGATGGTCGGCCGGATGATATTCTGCAAGGCTTCCATCTCTCCCATTTCCGATATGCCGGCTTCGAAGATGCCGAGCCGGGTCGTCTCGTTCATCAGCCATACCGAGAGCGGGACACCTATCTGCGAATTATAGCTTCGAGGCGAACGGGTAATGACACGTTCGGGGCTGAGCAGTTGATAAAGCCATTCCTTCACCACCGTTTTCCCGTTACTGCCTGTAATCCCCACTACGGGGACATTGAACAACTTCCGATGCTTCTCCGCCAAGGTCTGCAAGGCCTTCAGCGGTCGGGGCACTTGCAGGAAATTGGCATCCGTGTATGCTTCCGGATGCTCCGGCAAGACACTTACCACAAAGTTGCGCACTCCCCGTTCGTACAGGTCGGGTATGTAACGATGACCGTCGTTCCGTTTGGTCTTCAAGGCGAAAAACAAAGTTTCTTCGGGGAAGCACAAAGCGCGGCTGTCGGTCAGCAGCCAGCTGATGTTTGAATCGGCCGTTCCTATCCGGTCGGCATTCAATTCTTTGGCAATGTATTCAATCGGGTTTCGCATAGTTCCAATTCTTTTTGCACCTCAAAATAAGGTAACTTTTCTTTTATTTGCGTAATTTTTAACACTATTTGAGAGATAAATGTCCGATAAGCCTCGGTGTCCGGGCGAGAGGGACGATGCGCCAATCCTTTCCGCACCGCTTCCCATTCTTTCAAGATGCGCTTCGTCTCTGCGCTGAAACAGGTTTCCGAGAAACATTTCCAGACATACTTCACAGCCACCTCCGAGGGATGTGTCATGTCCTCGGCATAAAACCGGTAGTCGCGCAATTCATCGGTCAGAATCTCGTAAGCGGGGAAATAATGCACATCAGACAGCTGACGGCACAGTTCGTCGGCAGCCAGCAGGAGTGTTCCTTTGCTGAGCTGGTTGGCGTGCAGTCCATCACGCAAATGGCGAATGGGACTGACGGTCAGCATTACTTTCAACTTGGGATTGCGCGTTTTCAGCTCGTGCAACAACGGTAACCACTCGTCCACGATTTCGCCAACGCTCAGCCGACGGCGTTCAAAGAGTCGTTCGGACTGTTTGTGGCAGTTGCCCACCACCTGACGCAGTTCCCTGTGAAAGTAAACATACGCCGTTCCCCAAGTCACAATCAACCAGTCCTGCATATCCAGACAGGCGGCGGCAGCCTTCAGACGGGTATTAACCTTCTCCAGACAGGCATCCGCCTCCGAAGCCGAAAAGTCGCTGTGGTGCATCCAGCTGTGCCAAAGCCCGTCTGCTTCGAACAGGTCGTCCGAAGTATATAGCTTTCCGTCCGCTATTTGACGCAACGCCAATCCCACGGAACAGGGATTATACAAAATCCCGAAAGGGTTCACGTCACACCGGAACTTGTTCCCGACCAACAGTTTGCTTACATTTTCAGCGAAACAAGAGCCAAAAAGCAATATCCGGTCCGAATGGCGTATTTCTGTCTCCTTGCCGGGAAGTTCTACTTTCGTTCTGAAATCCATAAGAAATCAATCAAACTAAAATTTTGTGACAAAATTAAGAATAATACGCATAAATGTGCTATTTTTGCGTAACATTTATCATCACATAGAGAAATGGAACAAGAAAATTCATACGAATTGCTGAATAAAATCGATAGCCCTGAAGACTTGCGGAAGCTGAACGCCGAGCAACTGCCCGAAATATGTCATGAATTAAGGCAAAAGATTATAGATGAACTTTCGTGCAACCCCGGACATTTCGGCTCCAGCCTGGGAGTCATCGAACTGACCGTGGCACTCCATTATATATTCAACACCCCCTACGACCGCATTGTGTGGGACGTAGGACATCAGGCATACGGTCATAAAATACTGACCGGCCGACGCGATGCGTTCAAGACCAATCGGAAACTGAACGGCATCCGGCCTTTTCCCTCACCGGAAGAAAGCGAATACGACGCTTTCACCTGCGGACATGCTTCCAACTCCATATCGGCAGCACTGGGCATGGCGGTGGCTGCCAAGAAACACGGTGAAGACAACCGGCACGTTGTGGCGGTCATCGGCGACGGTTCGATGAGCGGCGGATTGGCCTTTGAAGGGCTGAATAACGCTTCGTCTACCCCCAACAACCTACTCATCATCCTGAACGATAACAACATGGCCATCGACCGAAGCGTGGGTGGCATGAAACAATACCTGCTCAACCTGCAAACCTCCGAGAAGTACAACCGCTTCCGCTACAAACTGTCGCAGTTGTTCTCCAAGTGGGGAATCCTGAACGATGAACGGCGAAAGAGCCTCATCCGGTTCAGCAACAGTCTGAAATCGATGCTCACCCAACAGCAAAACGTGTTTGAGGGAATGAACATCCGCTATTTCGGTCCGGTGGACGGACACGACGTAAACGGACTGACCAAAGTGCTGAAAGACATCAAGGACATGCAGGGGCCCAAACTTCTGCACATCCACACCACGAAAGGCAAGGGTTTTGAACCGGCGGAAAAGGCACCTCCCTTGTGGCACGCTCCCGGTAAGTTTGACAAAGAAACCGGCGAGCGGCAGATTCCCGACACCCAAGGAATGCCTCCCCTCTATCAGGAAGTATTCGGCAAGACCTTGTTGGAACTGGCAAGGCAAAACAGCAAAATAGTGGGGGTCACTCCCGCCATGCCGTCGGGCTGCTCCATGAACATTCTGATGCAGGAAATGCCCGATCGGGGCTTCGATGTAGGCATCGCCGAAGGACATGCCGTGACTTTTTCCGCCGGAATGGCCAAGGACGGATTGTTGCCTTTCTGCAACATCTATTCATCGTTTATGCAACGGGCTTATGACAACGTGATTCACGACGTGGCCATCCAACGGCTGAATGTCGTATTCTGTCTGGATCGCGCCGGACTGGTGGGTGAAGACGGCCCGACACACCACGGAGCTTTCGACCTGGCCTACATGCGTTCCATTCCGAACCTGACCATCGCCTCTCCCCTGAACGAGCACGAACTGCGAAGACTGATGTACACCGCTCAGTTGCCCGACCAAGGGCCTTTCGTCATCCGCTATCCGCGCGGACGGGGAACGACGGTGAAATGGGAATGTCCGTTGGAAGCGGTTCCGGTAGGCAAAGGACAGAAACTGAAAGACGGGACAGACATCGCATTGATTTCGTTGGGGCCCATCGGCAACACCGCCGCCCAAGCCATCGCTTCGGCCGAAGCCCGAAGCGAACGGAGCATCGCGCACTACGACCTGCGCTTCTTGAAGCCGTTGGACGAAGAAATGCTCGATGAAATCGGGAAAAGATTCCGAAAGATTGTTACCATCGAAGACGGCGTGTTGCAAGGAGGCATGGGAAGCACCATTCTGGAGTTCATGGCAGACCGGGGGTATTCGCCTGCGGTACAACGCATCGGGCTGCCCGACCGCTTCGTGCAGCACGGCACTCCGCAGGAATTGTATCACCTCTGCGGCATGGATGCCGAACAGATAGAAGAAAAATTGTTGTCCATTTAAAAACAAACGAGAGATAAAATGAAAATCATCATCGGAGGAGCCGGTGCGGTAGGCACCCATTTGGCAGAACTGCTTTCCAGCGAGAAGCAGGACATCATCTTGATGGACGAGGACGAGAACAAGCTGAGCAAGCTGGATTCCAACTTCGACCTGATGACCGTCTGCGCCTCTCCCACCTCCATTCAGGCACTGAAGAATGCCGGGGTGTCGGGAGCCGACCTTTTCATCGCCGTCCTGCCCGAAGAAAGCCGCAACATGACGGCCTGCATGATTGCCACCAGTTTGGGAGCCAAGAAGACCGTGGCACGCATCGACAACTACGAATATCTCTTGCCCAAGCACAAGGAGTTTTTTGCGCAACTGGGCGTACACTCGCTCATCTATCCCGAAATGTTGGCAGCCCGCGACATCGTGGCCGCCATCCGCACAAGTTGGGTGCGCCAATGGTGGGAGTTCTACGGCGGCGCACTGGTATTGATAGGTACCAAGATGCGCGAAACGGCGGAGATTCTCAATGTTCCCCTCCACGAGTTGGGCGGACAGAACATCCCTTTCCACATCGTAGCCATCAAGCGGGGCAGCGAAACCATCATCCCCCGAGGCAACGACCTCATCAAACTGAACGATGTCGTCTACTTCACCACCACCAAGAAATACATCCCTTACATCCGAAAGATAGCGGGCAAAGAGAACTATCCGGACGTGCGGAGCGTCATGATTATGGGCGGAAGCCGCATCGCCGTGCGGACCTCGCAATACGCGCCCGACCACATGCAGATTAAAATCATCGAGAACGACATCAACCGATGCAACCGCCTGACCAATCTGGTGGACGACCGGGTGATGATAATCAACGGCGACGGACGGGACTTGGACCTGCTGATGGACGAGGGACTGAAGAACACCGAAGCGTTTGTGGCACTGACGGACAACTCGGAGACAAACATTCTGGCATGTCTGGCAGCCAAGCGCATGGGCGTGACCAAGACCGTGGCCGAAGTGGAAAACATCGACTATATCAGCATGGCCGAAAGCCTTGACATCGGCACGGTCATCAACAAAAAGATGATTGCCGCCAGCCACATTTACCAGATGATGCTGGATGCCGACGTGAGCAACGTGAAATGTCTGACCTTCGCCAACGCCGATGTGGCGGAATTTAAAGTAAAGGAAGGGGCACGCATCACACAGAAACCCATCAAAGACATGGGCATGCCGAAAGGAATCACCATCGGCGGGCTGATTAGAAACGGCGAAGGTATGCTGGTAACCGGCAACACACAGATTCGTCCGGGCGACCGGGTGGTGGTGTTCTGCTTGGACCTGATGATAAAAAAAGCCGAAAAATACTTCAACTGATGATTAACGGAAAGATGATATACAAAATTCTTGGATTCCTGCTCTTCATCGAGGCGGGCTTTCTGAGTTTGTGCGCCCTGTTGTCGACCTTCTACGAAGAGCCGGACCTGCCCGCTTTCATCCTTTCCACCTTAGCGACCATTCTGGTGGGCATCCCGCTGGTCTATGCCGGCAAGGGAGCCGAGCGAAAACTCAGCCGCAGGGACGGCTATGTGGTCGTCACGCTGGCGTGGATTGTATTTTCCATTTTCGGAATGTTACCTTATTATATAAGCGGTTACATTCCCGACCTCACCAACGCTTTCTTTGAAACCATGTCGGGCTTCACCACTACGGGAGCCAGCATTTTGAACAACATCGAAACACTGCCTCACGGATTGCTGTTCTGGCGAAGCCTGACGCAATGGATTGGCGGCATGGGCATCGTCATCTTCACCATCGCCGTCCTGCCCATCTTCGGTGTGGGGGGCATCCAGCTCTTTGCCGCCGAAGCCACCGGACCGAAGCTCGACAAAGTAAGCCCGCGCATCAGCGTCACAGCCAAGTGGATTTGGGCCATCTATCTGGGGCTGACCATCGCCGAGACCGTCCTGCTTCGGGCAGGCGACATGTCACTGTTCGACAGCGTATGCCACGCCATGACCACCACCGCCACCGGAGGGTTTTCCACCAAGCAGGCAAGCATCGCCGCATTCCGGTCGCCCTACATCGAATACGTCACCACCGCGTTCATGTTTCTGTCCGGCATCAACTTCTCCCTGCTGTACCTGTTGTTTCTGAAAGGGAACTTCCGAAAAGTCTTTCACGACACGGAGTTGCATTGGTATGTCAGCACCCTGCTGTGCTTCACCTTGGTATTCACCGCGGGACTGATGATTAGTTCGCCGATGGGAATGGAAGAAGCCTTCCGCCGCTCCTCGTTCTTGGTAGTCAGCATCCAGACCACTTGCGGTTTCATCACCGCCGACTACATGCAGTGGGTGCCCCCGTTGTGGATGCTCACCACCGTCATCACCTACTGCGGAGCCTGCGCCGGTTCCACCACCGGAGGCATCAAGTGCATCCGGGCGGTCATCTTGGCACGCATCGCCGGAAACGAATTCAAGCATATCCTCCATCCCAACGCCGTGCTGCCGGTACGGGTAAACGGGAACAGCATCTCGACCGATACCAAGTCCACCGTTTTGGCTTTTGTGGTGGTCTTCCTGCTGTTGGTCTTCGCCGGATGGTTCGTCATGATGATATTGGGATTGGATTTCGCCGACGCATACAGTGTGGTCATCTCCAGCCTTGCCAATGTGGGACCGGGCATCGGCAAATGCGGTCCCGCATTCTCGTGGAACGCTCTGCCCGACGCCGCCAAATGGCTGAGCGCAGCCTATATGCTCATCGGACGTCTGGAGTTGTTCACCGTCTTGTTGCTTTTCAGTCCGGCTTTCTGGAAAAAACGATAAACGGACAAGGCGTCCGCCTCCACTCGTTCTACCGGCACTTCATTCGCTTTATCTTCCGAAAACCTCGCCACGTTTTAAAAAAACACTTCGGTCCGTTCGGAAAACGCCTCGGCATATTTTAAAAACGCCGGCATCTTTTCACAAGAATCTTGGGAGAAGAATTTCGTCGGCTTAGTCGTATACCGCCAAGTACCCGCAGTACTTGCGCCACTTTCCCCGGATTCCGATAAAAGCGACAGGAAGCATGGCAGTAATTATCTTAATTATTTATAAATCGAAGGGACTCGTCAAGGGATTTCGCCCTTTGTTCTACCCGCATTCTACCGCTATCGAGTCTGAAAACGAGCTTCAAAGAACCACTTTCCGACCAACCATTCCCTATCCTCAGGTACTTCTGAGGAGGAAAAGGAGTGCCTAAAAGTTAAAATCCGAAGTTTTTTCACGCTTCCTTGCAAAAAAAAAATCTCTTTTTTTTGCAAGGAAGTTTCGTTTGTGTATTTTTGCAATCGTTCACAAATGCAAAGAAGTCCGCCAAGTTCTGCGGGAACTTAGCATTTAACCTTAAGTTAAACCTTTAAAAGAGAGTTTTTATGAAGAAAAAACTACAAATGCTATTAGCTTTCCTGTGCATCGCCATCGGAATGGCTACGGCTCAGGTCACAAAGGTTACCGGTATGGTAGTCGATGCCGACACAGATGAGCCAATCATCGGTGCATCCGTTTTGATTAAGGGTACCACCATCGGTATCATCACGGACATTGATGGCAAGTATGAAATCAACAACATCCCTGCCGGTAGCAAGTCGTTGCAGATTTCATTCGTAGGTATGAAAACGGTAGAAGTCCCCATCACCACTTCCTCGCCTCAGAAAATCGTGATGAATCCCGACACACAAGTGATTGACGAAGTGGTAGTCGTGGCTTACGGTACCGCCAAAAAATCTTCATTTACCGGCTCCGCCTCTACCGTAGGCGCACAGACCCTCGAAAAACGCGTCATCACCAACGTGACTTCGGCTCTCGAAGGTAACACCACCGGCGTTCAGGTAACTTCCGCCACCGGTCAGCCGGGCGAATCCGCTTCCATCCGCATCCGCGGTTTCGGTTCGGTTAATGCTTCTTCCGCTCCGCTTTATGTAGTGGACGGCGCAGTTTATAACGGCTCTTTGGGCGACATCAACCCCGCCGACATCGAATCCATGACCATCTTGAAAGATGCCGCTTCCACTTCACTTTACGGTTCTTCGGCCGGTAACGGCGTGGTTTTGATTACCACCAAGAAGGGCAAAGGAAACGGCGGTACCAATTTCAACCTGACCATCAACCAAGGTTTTTCCAACATCGCTTACAGCGACTACGCCAAGATGGGACTGACCAATTGGTTTGAAACCCAATGGCTCATGCGCAAGAACGCATACGTCAGCGCAGGCAAGGATGCCGCGGAAGCCGCAAAATCGGCCACAGAAGGACTGGGCGAGTTGCTGATTTACAACCCGTTCAAGGGTGTAGCCAACAACGCCATCGTTGGCACAGACGGTAAAATCAATCCTTCCGCCAGCATGAACAACTTGAAGTGGGGCGACGACTTGGATTGGGAAGACGAAGCCTACAGCACCGGCCATCGTCAGGAATACCTGTTGAGCTATAACACCAAGACCGACAAGAGCGACACCTACGCTTCGGTAGGCTACTTGAACGACAACGGTTACATGAAGAAAACCGACTTTGAACGCTACTCCGGCCGTTTGAACTACAATGTTTATCCGGTGAAGTGGTTTAAGACCGGTTTGAACCTGTCTTTGTCACGCGTCATTTCGCAATACTCAAACGCTGAGTCCGGCAGCAGCAGTTCTTACAGCAACCTGACCCGTTTCATCCGTCACATGGCTCCGAACTACCCGATTCACAAGCATAATCTGGAAACCGGTGCGTATGTAGATTCCGATGGCAAGGAAACGAACGACCCCTCAAAGTACGTATACGACTACGACGGTCAGCGTTTGGCCGACGCGGGTCGCGACGCATTCGCGGAAACAGAATTCAACCTGCGCGAGACATCACGCAACCAACAGAACGTAAGCACTTACGTGACCTTCTTCCCGATAGAAGGTTTGAACCTGACCAGCAATTACTCTTACAACAATGCCGACCGTCGCCGTAAGGTGTACGAAAACCCGTTGGTAGGCGACGGTTCTCCCGCCGGTCGTATGAACATTCTGTCTACACGTTCCATCAGCCAGACCTTCAACCAATTGGTTTCCTACAACCGCGACTTCGGACAGCATACCGTAGACGTTATGGTCGGTCACGAGAACTATTCATACAAGTACGAATACTTGTACAACATGAAGAACACCCAAATTGTAAACGGCATCTACGAATTTGACAACTTCGTGAACATATCCGAAGTTTCTTCGTACACCAACGAATACAAGAAGGAAGGTTACTTCGCCCGTCTGAACTACGACTATGCCGACAAATACTACGCCTCGGTTTCTTATCGCCGCGATGGCTCTTCACGTTTCCACAAAGACAACCGCTGGGGCAACTTCTGGTCCTTCGGTGCCAGCTGGCGTGTATCCGAAGAAGAGTTCATGAAAGACGTAGAATGGGTAAACAGTTTGAAACTCCGCGCATCTTATGGCGAAACCGGCAATGACCAGATTCTGGACAGCGACGGATACAGCGATTACTATCCGTACCAATCATTGTATGCTTTGGGTCAGAACAACGGCAGCGAAGCCGGTGCTTACATGTTCTCCATAGCCAACCCCGCCCTGAAGTGGGAAACTCAGGTTTCGACCGACTTCGGCATCGAATTCGGCTTGTTCAATCGCCTGACCGGTAGCATCGAATACTTCCGCAAAGACTCCAAAGACTTGCTGTTCAACGTATCCCAACCGACATCTACCGGTGTTTCTTCCATCGTCAAGAACATCGGTAAGGTAAGCAACTCGGGAGTGGAAATCGAATTGAACTACGACATCTTGAAAAACAAAGAATGGGCTGTATCCGTAGGCGCCAACGCCACTTTCGTCAAGAACGAAATCGTCAAGTTGCCGGACGAAATGAAAGAAAACGGTTACATCAGCGGTTCAAAGAAATGGATGGAAGGCAAATCCATCTATGAGTTCTGGTTGCGTCAATGGGGCTGCGTAGACCCTGCCACCGGTGACGGTCTGTGGATTCCCGATACAGAAAAGTACAACGGCAATGAAGCTTTCGCCAAGACGTTGGTAACAGTGGACGGAAAAACTTATACCAACTCTTATACATACGCCAAGTATGACTGGAGCGGCACTTCCACACCGGATGTATTCGGCGGTTTCAACTTCAAAGTGGGCTACAAGGACATCGACCTCGCCGCCACGTTCTCTTACCAGTTGGGCGGCAAGCTGATAGACGCCGCTTACGCCGGCATGATGAGCGTACAGGAATATGGCTACGCCCAAAGCCCCGATTTGTTAAAGGCTTGGAAGCAACCGGGCGACATCACCGATGTTCCTCGTATCGATGCGACCTCTTCTCATCATACCAACATTTCCCAGACCTATTCTACCCGTTGGCTCACCAGTTCAGACTACTTGAACTTGCGTTCCGTATCTTTGGGCTATACATTCCCGAAGGGCTTGCTGAAGAAATTGGGTGGCATCAAGAGCACACGCCTGAGCCTGACAGCCGAAAACCTGTTTATGATAAAGGCTCGCCAAGGCTTGAACCCGATGTCTAACTTCGGAGGTTATACATATAATGAATACATGCCTGCACGCACCATCACCATCGGTTTGAATGTAGGCTTCTAATGACAAGAAAGGAAAAGGACAATGAAAAGATATAAATTATTCGCAATGGGATTGACAATGGCGGGTGCCTTGTCATTCACTGGCTGTGCAGACGATTATTTGGATACAGCACCGACAGACGCGATTTCCAACATAACCATCGCACAAGACATGGAAACACTGTATTTGGGTTTGAACGGCATCCACAGACAAATGGTTTCTCAAGAATCGGAATACCAGTGTCTGGGTGGTCTTCCCGGCATCAACATGTGTATCGACATTGAAGCCGATGACATCACTTGGCAAACCAACACTTGGATGAAAGCCGCTTATTTGGGCTGGCAGTGCAACACCAATGAACAGAATGGTTACAACACGGTAATCTGGCGACTTCACTACCAATGGATTATGAATGCCAACGGTTTATTGGAAACCTTAGAAAACACCGATGTTTCCGCCTTAGGCGATTCGGACAAAGCCTTGTACGAGCAAATCAAAGGTGAAGCTTTGGTGATTCGCGCTTTCGCACACTATCAATTGGTACAACTCTACGCCGACCGCTATAAACAAGGCGGAAACAACTCGCAACCCGGTGTTCCCTATCGCGATGTAGAACACAAGACCGGCGAATTGGCTCGTCACAGCGTGGAAGAGACTTACCGGATGATTAATGCCGACTTGGCAGAAGCGTGCAGTTTGTTGGAAGGCAAGAAAATCAACAATTTGAACCACTACAGTGCCAAGAGTGCTTACGGTATGCGAGCACGTGTCGCCTTGACCATGCACGACTATGCCAAAGCAGCCGAATATGCCGCCACGGCCATCCGATTGGCTGAAGAAGAAGGAGGTAAACTGATGGAAAGCGACCAGTTGTACTGCGGTTTCTCCGACATCACTTCGGACACAGACGAAGCAATGTATGCCGCCATGACACAAGCCGACCAAACCGTTTACTTCTACTCCTACTACGCATATATGTCATGGAACTTCTCGTCTACCGCCATCCGTCAGGGCGTAAAGGCCATCAACGCCGACACCTACGACACCATGTCCGAGACAGACTTGCGCCGCGCATGGTGGGACCCGACAGGTAAAGCGGATGTTCCTCTAACCTCATTCAAGAAAATTGCATACCAAAACCGCAAGTATACAGCCCGTTCCTCTTCCAATGCCGTGGGCGATGTAGCTTTCATGCGCTTGGCAGAAATGTACCTGACACAGGCGGAAGCATTGGCACGCAACGGTCAAACGACAGAGGCTCAGGAAGTATTCACCAAGTTCCAAATAACACGTGACCCAGAATACGTGGCAGGCAACGGCGACTTGATTCAGGAAATCATGAACAGCCGTCGTGTCGAGCTTTGGGGTGAAGGCCAGCGTTTTTTTGATTTGAAACGTCTGAACATTGACCTTGTCCGCGGTCGCAACTTCGACATCACCTTCTGTACATTCTTGGAAAAGAAGGCCGATGCAAAAGGCTGGACTTGGGAAATACCTAAGATTGAGACCGACAACAACACTGCTTGTGAGAAGAACTACTAAAGTAAAATCATAAAAAAGCCCCGCCATTGAAGAATTTCATTTCTATGGCGGGCTTTTTTAGTATATAGGAATAAGAGCTGAGACTATCTATAGGGACACAGTAAAGGAATTATCTTCGTATATAACATTCAACAATTCACTCGCAATTGAAACGTTACATATTCTCATGACATTATTCTCTTCGTTGTTATACCCAAAGAAATTGACGTTGCCGTACCAGACTATGGACTTGTCTATTATAGCACATTGTATAGACAAGTCTTCTCTATGTATGATATCAATCCCAGCATTTGATAAATCCTCCTCATTATATCCCTGTTCCTTGATATGTATGGCTATTTCTATCCCAGTGTACAATAAATCTCGGAGTTGAGAGACAAGACGAGGAGAATATTTGTATTTTATCCTTTGGCAAGAAATCACAAGACTTTGCTTTATGCCAATAAGGTCTTGATGGAATGCAGCCTTATAAGTGTTACCGTCAAAAATCAATTCATGTTTTGATATTTCTGCCTTGTCGCTTGTAGATGTTGTACCATACCCAACAGATGCATACCCTTTCAATCGTTTACGATACATCGAATCGCATAGAGGAACTCTTACATCTACATAGTCGTAAATTCGTACCTCACTTTTACCTTTACATTCTCGATGTAACCTTCCTGCATATTGAGCGATATTGCCTTTCCACGATATTGGCAGTACAAGGAACAGCGTATCGAGTCTTGGATAATCAAAACCCTCACCGATATATTTACCGGTGGCTACAATTACCAATGATTCTGTAACGGGTATGTTCTGCAAACGTTCCATTGCACACCTTTTTCCTTTTGTGGAATCTGCACCTACAAGAGTCAGTACATTGTCGGCATAAGGCAATAACATATCGGCAAGTACTCTTACATGTGAGGTTAGGTTTGTAAGAACAATAGGTGTGCGACCATCGACTATTGCCTTATGCACATCATCAATAATCAGTCTGTTTCTTGCTTCGTCTTTTGATATCGTTTCAACAATCTGAGTATATGTTTTATTATCCGAGGATATATTTCGGAATGTTGTAAAACGCGGTATAAGAATACGTGAGAAACTTTGATTATTCATTTGGCTTTGAGCATCTGCCGTGAATCGGATTTTACCGCATTGCATGAAGATAATAGGCTGATGACCATCTTTACGAATAGGAGTCGCTGTAAGACCATAGACATATTTCGCTTTCATTTTGCGAAGAACCTGTTCGAAACTGACAGATGATACATGATGACACTCATCAACGATTACCATACCATAGTTCTCTACAAACGAACTCACTTCATTACGGTCAAAGCATGATTGTATCAAGGCTATATCAATAATTCCATGTATAGAGTTCCTACCCGAATAAAGAGTTCCTATTGAAGATTGTTGCTTCTTACTCTTTCGCTTCTTTTCATCATTTATGACAATTTCATTGATTTCCAGAAAATCTTCTAAATGTTTTTTCCATTGATCAAGCAATGATTTTCTATGAACCAATATTAATGTGTTTACTTTGCGTTCGGCTATCATTGCTATAGCAAACACAGTCTTTCCAAAAGCAGTTGTTGCAGATAGTGTCCCGATATTGTGCGGAAGCATACAGCCCATCGCTGTTTGTTGCTCTTTACGAAGTGTTCCTTTGAATGCCACATCAATTTGTCGCCCATGATTGGTTTTATCTTCAACCATACACTCTACATTATAATGTTTTAAGATATCTATAACATCATCTTCGCAACCACGAGGTATGGCAAGATAATCATCTGTCAATTCGGAACAAGAAATTATGCGTGGAATGTCATACGTGGATAAACGCATCCCTTGCCTAACATAGAACTCCGGATTATAGAAGGCTGCTACACGCTTGAAATGGTTAACTGCTTTTGCTGATAATCCGGCCAACGGAATATAGAGCATATTTGCCCTTATTATGGTAACGTTTGACGGGAAATCTGTTTTTTCAATGGTTGTTGGTTTAGGAGTTTCCCAAGGTCTGCTTTCACTGCTTTTTGTTAGTTCTCCTATGGATGATTTATGCTTTAGAATGACATCTGTAGTTTTTGTTTCATCTATTTTTTGAACTTTGAGCAAAAAGTCCCATTGGTCTGTATATGGCTGAAACTCTTCATTAACAAAGACACTGTTTCCGTCACGCCTGGCTTTCCCTTGTATGGCAGAGCCACAAGATTACCAAACCCACCTTCGGGTAAAGTATCTTGATTCGGGAAAAATCTATCGTAGGAATTAAAAGAAAGACGAGCATCTTTGTTCATCGCTTCAGAAAGGATGGTCTTTCCTAATTTTCTTGCTTTTGCGGCAGTGATTGGCGTTTCAAAGAAAATCCAAACATGTGCACCGTTACCGGAACGAGAACGTTCTATATAGCAAGGTATTCCCCATTCCTTACAAACACCAACGAATGCAAGAACATCATTTTGAAAACCGTGTTCGCAACTTTTATCATCGAAGTCTGTACATAGAAAGTTGCAGGTATTATCACTCATTATCGGATAGACACCTACAACGTCTCTGCCATAATTATCTTTACCTGCAAGATGATTATAAATATGCTCATCGGTTAATGATGAAAAAAGGCGGTTGGGACATTCTGTGCACTTATACTTTCGCTTGTCACAAAACTCGCTGTTCCATTCACGCTCGCATACAGGTTGATAACCGGTTCTTTTCGTAACATCGCTATACCACCTTTTAGCAAAGACATCCTCACGTCCTTTGAAAAGTGTCCGAAACAGTTTTACTTTTTCTCGCAATGATAAGCGTTGCATTGCAGAGTCTTTATTCTCAAATCGGGATACAACGGTAATAGGTTCTTGTTTCTTTTCATATGGTATTCCGTACTTGGTGAGAAGAACCTTCAACCTTGAATTCTCTTCCTCCAATTCATGAAGTCTTGCAACAACAGTGTCTATGTCCACGATTCCCATTTATGCATAGTTTTAAATTAGAACTTGCCGTACAACCTTTATGGCTGCCTGTTTCAATTTATCATCACCTAATTCTCTGCTGAAAAACAGCAAATCAGGAAACTCTTCCACACCGTTTTTCCCAAAATGATATTGGTTGCCTACGAATGTAAAGTCCTTGCAGAATATCATAATAAACTTTTTCACATTCTGAACCATGCGCTGTTCTATCACGCATTCGTTTCTGTCCTTATCACGAATCATCTGCCACTCTTCATAGAATGTACGCATCTTACGCAAACTATTTCTTTTTGACTATAATAACTGTAGATGATAAAAAATATATTTTCTATAATAATGGAAAAAACGGATTATTCCACCTTCCAATCGTTCACCGTTCCCGTTTCGGAGGAGAAGCTGACCCCCACTTTAAACAAGGGGCGACCGTCCGCTTCGTAAGGACGGGCATAACCTTTCTCTTCTATCTGACGCAACGCTT
>CAYXZF010000029.1:0-25903 GCA_964469845.1 uncultured Phocaeicola sp. | reverse complement strand
TTGAAACCTAAGGTGAGAGAACGGAATTTAAGCGGATTGGTTTATACGTTGAACAAAATTTTTTTATTAAACTGTCGGACGCGGAAATATACGATGGAGGAAGAATGCTCGCTCCCGTTAGCCGCTGAATCTGAAATCGTATATCAAATTAATCAAACGAAATAAAGTATCCTTAATCCTTCAAAAAAACTCTGCGGCCGCTTCCAATCTTTGAGGAGGTGACACGAATTGAACCCCCACACGTATTCTTCACACTTTGTATTCACTCCTTTCACAACCCGTTAATGCGCTGATTTTCAAAACTCCTATATGAAGGGAACTTCGAAAAAGTCCCTTCACCGTTTCACACCGATGCGACAAGATAAGCGTTCCCTTGTCGGGTGTGGATGTGTTGTACGCCGAGTGCTTGGAATGTTTTCTCCAGCCGATAGTATGAGAAAAAAAGAACAGCTTGGAAGCTCTTTCGTTTCCGTTAAAGACACTGTGAATGGATTGCTTTACCTAAGTGCCAAGGTAGTGAATCATGTTGGCAGAGTACTGCCACCTCGATGGCAGAACAGTGTCACCGAAGTGACACGACGTGCATTTCAGCATCTTTATACGGATGCATGTGTTCTCGTGTCGGTGTGAAACGGTGAAAGGAGCTTTTTGAAGCTCCCTTCACACGAAGATTATGAAAATCAGTGCGTTAAAGAGTGGTGAAAGGAGTGAATGCAAGGTGTGAAAGAATCTGTGAGGCTTCAATTCGTGTCACCTCCTCGAAGATTGTACCGCCAAATATCAATGATTGATGATGATATGGTGCAAAGTTTCTTCATTGTTTTTTACAGAAACAGAATGATATCAGATTAATTTCATTACTTTTGTATCGCTTATCCATCCGGATAATTCCATAAACGTTTGATAGAACAATTTATGAGAGAAATGACAACAGTCAAAAGAACGAACACGTTCAAAAACAACTTTTGGGTTGCTGCACTCCTGACGGGCATCAGCCTGTTTACCGCTTGTTCGGACAGCGAGGTGGCAAACAAGGATGTTACTTCATCGAAAATCAATGTCACCCCCGTCACCGTCTATAATGACCCGACGGAACTTGCCAAGCGCGTGACGCTCTACAATGGCGGCACATCGGTTGTAAGTAGAAGCGGTCGGCAAATCGATAGACCGGTCATGCCCGCACAACCCGAAATTCCGGAAGATGCCATAGACATGACCACCATCCAACCGTGGGCTCCCGTCGGAACGAAATTCGTATTGAAAGCCGGTGACGAATGCGCCGCGAACTTGAACTTGAACAACGCCGAATGGTATATAGCCGGCGAGTTGAAGTTAGATGGTTATTGGGGCGCAGGCAAAATTTACATTCTTCCGGGTGGAAAGTTGGCCGGTAGTGCTATCGGTCAATTAAGCAATGGCATCGAAATCTATAATTATGGCGGAACGATTGAAGCACTTTCCAATCTGACCATCAATGCCGGAACGGTTCTCATGACCACCGGCGACCTGACCATTACGCAAAAGCTGAGCGTAGGTGGCAAGCTGTATGTAAGCGGTGACCTTCGTACAGAGACTCTGGATGTAAACAACAATGCGGAAGTGTACGTAGGCAAGAATCTGACCATCGAAACGAAAGGTGCTCTGACAAACAGTGTCTCTATGCAGGTGGAAGGCAAACTGACTGCATCCGAATTTGAACTGAACAGCCAATCTTCATTGACCATCGGATGCGCTGCCGTATTCAGTGAAAACCTCTACCTGACCAATAACGTGATACTGCAAGCCTTATCGGGCGGCTACATACAGTCGCCCCTCACGAAGACGACTTCCGATGTCAGACTGATTGCGGCAGAAAACTGCCTGCTCGATTTGGGCGGACTGCACATCGCCAATTACAACTCAACCTCCATTGAAGGACCGCAGGAAGGTATTGCCGTAGTAAGAACTACCGATTTATACGTAAACGGCAACGACTTGAGAGGAACATTTACCGGACACCTTGCCTTGTTTTATGACCGGCTGCACGATGACGGAAGCCAAAACGAAGTGGAATTTCTGTCGAACATCCTGATTAATCCGACCGACAGCCCGATTTATATTCCCGCAACGGAATGCGGCCCCGGATTCGGCGGCACCTCAAACCAACCGGAACAGCCCGGCGGTTCGGAAGTCCCCGACACGCCCGTGCAACCGGAAAAACCGGTTCAAAAGGTTTTGATGCTCGAACATATCGCCGATTTAATCAGCCCCGAAGCAGAAACGAACAATCTCTCCGCCACTTGCGTTCAGATGTCCGGCAACTATGCTTACGTGTCTTATCACGAGCGAGGCTCCGGTTACAACGGTTGGGTGGACATCATCAGTCTTGAATCGGGGGAACCTCAAATTCTTTCTTCCATGAAGTCCGAAACGCAAGACTTTAATCACCTGATACCGGATGACGGACAAATCTATCTGGCAGGCGGTAGGAAGAGCGGTGCTTTCCTTGCTTCCGTCCGACCGGAAGAAAACCGCTTCCCCGAAGAACTTAATTCCATCAAGGCGGTGGCTTTGGAAGGCAGCGACGCCAACTGTGTGGTGCGCTCCGGTGACTCCTATTTGGTGGCTGCCACCGGCGGCTTCCAACGAATAACCGCCGCCGACTGGCTGAAAAACACCGAAAAAGTCGATGTGGAACGGGTCAAGGAAGGTCATGGCAAGTTCATTCATCGAAACGGTGACAAGATGTTGACGCTCGACATCGAAAAGTTGGGAGGAGAGTCGGCAGAAGCCCGGACAACGCTCTACCATGCGGACGACAATCGGCTCGCCGCTCCGGTAACGACCCTCGGCGGCGACATCATTACGCCTGCCAACGGCAAGAACGTGGCGTGTGCGGACGGCGACCACATCTATCTCTGTTTGGGAGCGAACGGACTGAAACGCTATACAAACGGAACGGAGAGCGGAGTATTCAAGATAGAAGGTACAAACTCGGCGGTCAATGGCGCGGACTTTGACGACCGATACCTCTACGCGGCTTACGGCAAGAGCGGCCTGCAAGTGTTCAGATTAGTGGAAATAGAGTAACGGGATAAAAAAGAATATGACAAGCAAATCCGAACTGTGGGAAACCATCCGGCTGATTGTCGCGTGTCTGTTGTTGCCTTTGGTTGTGAACGCGAATGAAGTTCTGCCCAAAGTCGTGGTCGTGACGTCGTACAATCCCGACACACACTCCATGTCTTCCCACCTGCATACCTTTGTCAATGAGTACACCCGCATGGGCGGACGCTATCATTTCGCGGTGGAAAGCATCAACAGCAAGAACCTGTCCGGACTGCACGAGTGGAAAGCGGCCATGCAGGACGTGCTCGAAAGAAACACGCACGCCGAAAAGCCCGAACTGGTCATCATGATGGGGCAGGAAGCCTGGGCTACCTACCTCTCCCTGCAAGAAGAGTGGATAAAGGAACTGCCGGTCATGGGAATGCTTATCAGTGAAAACACCGTGCTTTTGCCACCCGCCGAAACGGAATTGCACAGCTGGGCACCCCTCAGCATCAGTCCTTTCAAGGACAAACGGGGACACAACATCGTGGGAGGTGTTGTGTATGTGTACGACATCCGGAAGAACATCGACCTCATTCTGGACTATTTCCCTCACACCCGGCGGATAGCTTTCGTCTCGGACAACACGTATGGCGGAGTGGCGATGCAGGCACTGTTCAAAAAGGAGATGAAACATTACCCGCAGTTGGAAACCATTCTGCTGGACGGGCGGACGGGCTCGTTCATGGAGGTCAGCGAGGAGATCAGAACCTTGCCCGACAGTACCTGCCTCTTGATGGGTACTTGGCGAGTGGATAGTACCGAAAACTACATCGTAGGAAATACCACTTACATCCTGCACGATGCCAACCCCCAACTGCCCGCCTTCACCCTGACCACCATCGGACTGGGACACTGGGTGATAGGCGGATACTCTCCCTGCTATCACAATCAGGGACACGAGATGGCGGAGATGGTGTACAACTACTTGGACAAAAAGCGTCCCGACGCCGCCCGACAGATTCTGGTGGACGGCACTTTCCGTTTCGACATGCGAAAGATGAAAGAATACGGCTTGAGCGACCCGGTGCGTGTGAAGACCGCCGAACAGGTCAATGCCTCGAAAGGATTCATCGAAGAACATAAAGAACACATTTTCGTTCTGTTGGGTGTGTTCGGCTCGTTGGTGTTGCTGGTGCTGGGCATCGGCTATTATGCTTTCCGTATGCGCAGGCTGAGCGAAAACCTCATCGCTTCGAAAAAGCAGCTGTTGAAAGCCAAAGAGATGGCGGAAGAAGCCAACAAACTAAAATCGGCTTTCCTTGCCAACATGAGCCACGAGATACGCACACCGCTGAATGCCATCGTGGGCTTTTCGCAAGTGCTCACCAGCGGAGAGTTCAGCCCCTCCGAACAAAAGGAGTTTTGCGACATCATCAAGACGAACTCGGACTTCCTGCTGGAACTGATAGGCGATGTGCTGGACATTTCGCGCATCGAATCGGGCTACATCAAGATGACCTTGGCGGAAACGGATGTGGTGGAAGTGGTGAATCACTCCATCCTCACCGTGAAACAAGTCCGCAAGACGAATGCCGGATTTCGGACCGATATGCCGGTGGAACGATGTTTGGTGAACACCGATGCCCGTCGCCTGAAACAGGTGCTGGTCAATCTGCTGACCAATGCCGCCAAATTTACCTCCGAAGGCTTCATACAGGTCTCTTTGGAGGTGGACGAAGAAGCGCACCAACTGCGCTTTGCCGTTACCGATACGGGTTGTGGCGTTCCTCCCGAAAAGGCGGAGAAGATATTTGAACGTTTTGAAAAACTGAACGAATTTGTACAAGGCACGGGACTGGGACTTTCCATATCGCGGGTCATCGTCGAAAAGTTGGGAGGGAAAATATGGCTGGACACCGACTATCGGGACGGCGCACGCTTTGTGTTTACCCATCCTCTGTAATTCATCTGTTTAAACCTGACAAACCATGACAACCATTCTTGAAATCAACGCTTATACCGCAGAGTATCGCGAAGCCATCTGCCGTTTTTTGAACCAACTGACTTCGCGTCCGGTGACACTGACCGAAACGCAGTGCCGGCAGTTGCTGGCGGCGGAAAACAGCCACCTGTTCTTCTTGATGCAGGATAACGTCATTGCCGGTATGCTGACCGTGGGGACTTATCTCAGTCCCACCGGCGGCAAGGCTTGGATAGAAGACGTAGTGGTGGACGAAGCCTTTCGCGGCCGCGGACTCGGCAGGCTGCTGGTGACTCATGCGATGGAGTTCGTGAAGTCTCGGAAAATCCCCTTGCTGATGCTTACCTCCAGCCCCGCACGGGTGGCTGCCAACCGACTCTATCAAACGTTGGGATTTGAGCGCAAGGAGACCAATGTATATCGAATGCGCTTTTCTGAATTTGATGAGGCGTAGAAATGCGGAAAATCTGATTTTATATTTTTTAAAGAATAAAGAATATCATGAGAAAACATCTGTTTGCAAGTATGCTTTTGCTGACTGCCCTCCCCGTGGAAGCGCAATCTTTCAAGGAATGGCAAGACCCGGAGGTCAATGCCGTCAATCGTGCCCCGATGCACACTCATTATTTTGCTTACGAGTCGGCCGATGCCGCCCGGCGGGGCGACAAAGAACAATCCGCCAATTACATGACCCTGAACGGCACTTGGAAATTTAACTGGGTGAAGGATGCCGACGCCCGTCCCGTCGGGTTCTGGCAGACCGGTTTCAACGACAAGGGCTGGGACGACCTGCCTGTGCCCGGCATGTGGGAACTGCACGGGTATGGCGACCCCATCTACGTGAACATCGGCTATGCTTGGCGCAACCAATATACGAACAATCCGCCTTACGTGCCTACCGAAAACAACCATGTAGGTTCTTATCGGCGCGAAATTACCGTGCCTGCTTCGTGGAAAGGAAAAGACATCATCGCCCACTTCGGCTCCGTCACTTCCAACATGTATTTGTGGGTAAACGGCAAGTACGTGGGATATAGCGAAGACAGTAAACTGGAAGCGGAGTTCGATTTGACTTCCTACTTGAAGCCGGGGCAGAAGAACCTGATTGCTTTCCAGACTTTCCGTTGGTGCGACGGTACTTACTTGGAAGACCAAGATTTCTTCCGATACAGCGGGGTGGGACGCGACTGTTTTCTTTATGCCCGCGACAAGAAGCGCATCGAAGACATCCGTGTCACGCCGGACTTGGACGGTGAATACAAGAACGGTTCGCTGAACGTCGCCCTCCGGATGAAGGGCAGCGGACGGGTGAAACTCACGCTGAAGGATGCCGCCGGCAAGGAAGTGGCGACCGCTCAAACCAAGTCGGGCAGCGCGGTGCTTCACGTGGAGAGTCCGCATCGCTGGACGGCAGAAACGCCTTATCTGTACACTCTCTATGCTTCTGCCGAGGGCAGCGGAGAGGTTATTCCCGTCAAGGTGGGCTTCCGCAAGGTGGAATTGAAAGACGGACAAGTGCTGGTGAACGGCCAACCTATCCTGTTCAAGGGGGCGAACCGTCACGAAATGGACCCCGACGGCGGCTACGTTCTTTCGCCCGAACGAATGGAACAGGACATTCGGGTGATGAAACAATTCAACCTGAACGCGGTGCGTACTTGTCACTATCCGGACAATAACCTGTGGTATGAACTCTGCGATAAATACGGTCTGTATGTAGTGGCCGAAGCTAACATCGAAAGCCACGGCATGGGCTACGGCGAAAAGACCTTGGCCAAGCGAAAGGACTACGCGTTGGCGCACATGGAACGCAACCAACGCAACGTGCAACGCGGATTCAATCATCCGAGTGTCATCATTTGGTCATTGGGCAACGAGGCGGGTTACGGTGCCAACTTTGAAGCTGCCTATGATTGGATAAAGGCCGAAGACCCTGGCCGACCGGTGCAGTACGAGCAGGCGGGCAAGGACGGAAAGACGGACATTTATTGCCCGATGTATCTGGGCTATGACGGCTGCGAGCAATACAGCAAGGACGAACGATACCGGAAGCCGCTCATTCAGTGTGAATATGCTCATGCCATGGGCAATTCGGAAGGCGGGTTCAAGGAGTATTGGGAACTCGTCCGTAAGTATCCGAAGTATCAAGGCGGGTTTATCTGGGACTTTGTAGACCAGTCCGTCCGTTGGATTGGTAAAAACGGAAAGATGATTTATGCCTATGGAGGTGACTTCAATCGTTTCGATGCTTCCGACCTTAACTTCTGCGACAACGGTTTGGTCAGCCCCGACCGCGTACCCAATCCTCACATGTACGAAGTGGGCTATTTCTATCAGAACATCTGGACGACTCCGGCCGACTTGAAGAACGGGGAAGTCGACATTTTCAACGAATACTTCTTCCGTGACCTCTCGGCTTATTACCTGAAATGGCAGGTGCTGAAGAACGGTAAGGTCATGCGCAGCGGACGGATGGAAGACTTGAAGGTGGCACCTCAACAGAAAGTGCGGGTGAAGCTGCCCATCGGTAAGACTTGCGAATGCAGCGAATGGCTCCTTAACGTGGCTTACAAACTGAAGAATACCGAAGGCGTGCTTCCTGCCGGACACACCGTCGCCCACCAACAGTTGGTACTGAATCCTTATCAGGCACCGGCAATGGAACTGAAAAATGTCACCCGAAGCAATCTGCCCGTGGTAGAACCCGTGCTTCGCGAGAACGACTTCCGCTATCTTATCGTAGACGGTGAAAACTTCCGCGTTGAGTTTGATAAACAGAACGGTTATTTGACTAAATATCAGGTGAATGGGATGGACTTGATGAAAGAAGGAGCTTATCTGACTCCGAACTTCTGGCGTGCTCCGACCGACAACGACTTTGGCGCGAACCTCCAGCGGAGATATGCTGCGTGGAAGTCTCCGGTGATTAAGCTGACTTCCTTGAAGTCGCGTATGGAAGACCGACAGGCGGTAGTGGAAGCGGTTTACGAACTGCCCGAAGTGTTTGCTCGTCTGAATCTGACTTATCTCATCAATAATGAAGGCACGATAAAGGTGACACAGAAAATGACAGCAGACAAGTCTGCCAAGGTGTCCAATCTCTTCCGCTTCGGTATGCAGATGCAGTTGCCTCGTTCGTTCGACCGTGTGGAATACTACGGTCGCGGACCGGTGGAAAATTACATAGACCGTAAAGCCAATGCAGACCTCGGCATTTACCGACAGTCGGTGAGTGAACAGTTCTATTCCTACATCCGTCCGCAGGAAAACGGAACGAAGAGCGACCTTCGCTGGTGGAAGACGCTGAATGCTGCCGGTCGCGGCGTGAAGGTCGTAGCCGCCGCTCCTTTTTCGGCATCGGCTCTTCACTACACCATCGAGTCGCTGGACGAAGGAGCGTTCAAAATGCAGGGTCACTCTCCCGAAGTGGAGGAAGCCGACCTTACCAACCTCTGCATCGACCTCGTTCAAGCCGGTTTGGGCTGTGAAGACAGTTGGGGACGCATTGCCCGTCCGGAATATCAGGTTCCTTATACCGACTATGAATTTACATTTATGTTGATTCCGATGTAATGTATCGCAAATACAGAGACACGGAAACCCGGAGAAGTCCATTTTTAAAGGAATATGCTTTCCGGATTTCCGTGTCTCTGCGTTTGATAAAGAATCTTATTCTTCTTCTTTGAACCACGAAGCGTACATCAGATAACCGTTGGCTATCTTTTGGTTGAGTTCGCGGCTTTGTTCGACAGGAATTTTCTTAATAAACTTGGCGGGTACGCCGGCCCAAAGGGTGCCCGGCTCGATGACCGTATGGCTCAGTATCAAGGCTCCGGCGGCCACGATGGCTCCTTCGCCCACTACTGCATAATCCAGTATGGTAGACCCCATGCCGATAAGGGCGCCGTCCTTGATGGTCGCGCCGTGGATGGTGACATTGTGACCTACCGAAACATCGTTGCCAATCTCGACCACCGAACGCTCGTAGAGGGTGTGTAGGACGCTTCCGTCCTGAATGTTCACACGATTGCCGATGCGAATGGGATTGACATCGCCCCGAAGAACGGCATTGAACCAGATGCTGCAATCGCGTCCGATGGTGACATCACCTACGATGGTTGCGTTTTCGGATAGGTAAGTGTTTTCGCCGATTTGAGGAGTGAATCCTCTTACTGATTTGATGAGTGCCATATTGTTATTCTTTATCGTTTAAGGGGGGAAGTCGCTTCTTTTAACCAAGCCTGTTCGTCCGCGTCCAACAACGGACTGAGGCGTTCGTACACGCTGCGATGATAGTCGTTGAACCACGACAGTTCCTCATCGGTCAGCAGATCGGTCACGATGGGAGTCTTGTCGATGGGGCAGAGGGTGAGTGGCTCAAACTGATAGAACTCGCCGAATTCGGTTTCCTGTGCCGGGACGATGAGCAGGGTGTTCTCCGTGCGGATGCCGTGGCGGTGTGCCTTGTAGATGCCCGGCTCATCGGTCAGAATCATGCCCGGTTCCAATGGGGTAGGGACGTGGTTCATGCGCACCTGATGAGGCCCTTCGTGAACGCAGAGGAAGTGTCCTACGCCGTGGCCTGTGCCGTGCAGGTAGTTGATGCCCCTCTTCCACATGGCCATGCGTGCCAGAATGTCGAGCTGTGTGCCGCAGGTGCCGGCCGGGAAATGGGCGTTTTGAAGTTGCAGATGTCCTTTCAATACAAGGGTATAGTCTGTCTTCTCTTCATGGGTGAGCGGTCCGAGCGCGATGGTGCGGGTAATGTCGGTCGTTCCGTCCGTGTATTGCGCTCCGCTGTCCAGTAGTAAAAGTCCTTCCGGTTTCAAGGGAAACGCCGTTTCGGGAGTCGCTTCGTAGTGGACAATGGCGGCATGCTCCTTATAACCGGCGATGGTGTCGAAACTGATGCCTCTGAACTCGCTTTGTTCGGAACGGAACTCATAAAGCCGTCGGTCGATGGTGAGCTCGGTTTCTCCTCCTGCGGGTACGGCTTTCTCCAGCCAACGCAGGAACTTGACCATCGCCACACCGTCGCGTTCCATTGCTCGGCGGAAGCCCTCTTGTTCGGTGGGGTTTTTCACCGCTTTCATCAGCGTGACGGGCGACGAAGCCACTTGTACCTGTCCGTGCCGGGTGGCCAGCTCATAGAGTGCCTCGTTGGCCAGCGGAGAAATCTGTAGCACATCGTTACCGGTTCGGAAGAAGGTCTTTACCTCTTCGGCGAAAGCGGTGTACGGCCGGACTTCCACTTGGTGTTCTTGGAGATAAGAACGCACTTCATCGGTGATTTTTTCTTCCTTAATATATAATAAGGTATATTCGGGAGCAATCAGCAGGTAGCTGATGAAGACGGGATTGCAATGAACGTCACTTCCGCGGAGGTTGAGCGTCCAAGCGATTTCATCCAGTGCCGAAAGAACAATGGCAGAGGCACCGTTTCGGGTGACAGCTTTGCGGATGCGGGCTATTTTCTCCGAACAAGCTTCGCCGGCTTGTCGGATATTTTGGATAAATACCGGTACGTGGGGGAGGGGAGGTCGTTCGGTCCAAATGCTATCAAACGGGTCATCGGCAATGACCAACTTCAATCCGTAGGCTTCCAGTCCTTTACGAAGGGATGCGGCTTCCTGCATGGAGTTAACCCATCCGTCCATGCCTACCCTTTCTTCTTTGTTCAATTGACTTCCTAACCACTGTTCGATGGTGGGCGTTTCAGACAGGCGATCCTTAAAAAGGCGGATACCGGCGCCGGACAGTTGCTCTTCCGCTTGAATGAAGTAGCGGGAGTCGGTCCACAGTCCTGCATTGTTCATGGTGATGACAACGGTGCCGGCCGAACCGGTAAAACCGCTGACCCATTTACGGGATTCCCAATGTTCGGGCACGTATTCGCCGGAATGCGGATCGGTGCTGGGGACGATGAAAGCGGCCAGCTCGTTGGATTGCATAAACTTCCTCAGAGCGGTTATTCTGTTCTTGATTTCTGCTTTTGTTTCCATATTCTTTGTTTTAGTGAAAGACAAAGATACGATTTCTGATTCATTTTCAATAAAAAATGGGGGAAAGTTTTGTAAATAAAGAAAGTATGTGTAATTTTGCGCCGCAATTAGAGTGCGAAAATATTAATAACAACATAATTTAATAAATAAACAAATGATTGTAGTACCAGTAAAAGAAGGCGAAAACATTGAAAAAGCGCTGAAGAAGTTTAAGAGAAAATTTGAAAAGACAGGTGTCGTAAAAGAATTGAGAGCAAGACAGCAGTTCGATAAACCGTCTGTGATTAACAGACTTAAGAAGGAACGTGCAGTCTATGTTCAGAAGCTTCAGCAAATCGAAGAATAATTTAAGCGGATTTTCTTTGAAAGTTTGAATTCTTTTTCATATATTCGTTGCATAATTTATAAAGTGCAACGTTTCTTATGTTGATAAAGTCTTTTTTGGAGTATCTTCGGCTTGAGCGGAATTGTTCTGAGAAAACAATTGTAGCTTACGGAACGGATTTGCGAGAGTTTGAAGGGTTCTTTAAAAGTGAGGATGAAGGATTGGAATTCACGATAGTGGATGCTGACTTGGTTCGTAGTTGGATGGTTTTTCTGATGGAGAATGGAAGTTTGGCTACCACGGTGAATCGTAAACTGAGTTCGCTGCGTTCGTTTTTTCGCTTCTTGCTTAGGAAAGAAAAGATAAAGGTGGATCCAATGCTGAAAGTAATCGGTCCGAAGAAAAAGAAACCTTTACCTGCATTCTTAAAAGAGAAGGAGATGAACAGGCTTCTGGATGAACTTCCTTTTGAAAGGAATTTTGAAGGTTGTCGAGACCGGACGGTTTTGGAGATTTTTTATGCTACGGGCATGCGACTTTCTGAATTGATAGGACTGAATGACGTGGATGTGGATTTTTCTTCCGGGTTGATAAAGGTGACAGGAAAGCGGAGCAAGCAGCGGTTGATTCCGTTTGGGGATGAACTTAAAAAAGATTTGCTTGCTTATATAAAGGTAAGGAATGAGGCGTTCCCGGATGGAACGGACGCTTTTTTTGTATTGAAAAGCGGAAAGCGGATGTATCCGGTCGGGGTTTATAGATTGGTGAAAGAACATCTTTCGAAGGTTGCTACGCTGAAAAAACGAAGTCCGCACGTGCTGCGGCATACGTTTGCTACCGCAATGCTGAATCATAATGCCGAACTCAGGGCTGTAAAAGAACTGTTGGGGCATGAAAGTTTGACAACAACGGAGATTTATACGCATACAACTTTTGAAGAGCTTAAAAAAGTTTATAAACAAGCTCATCCAAGAGCGTAAAAAAGGAGGTAATTATGGAAGTAAGAATTCAAGCGATTCATTTTGATGCATCTGAAAAACTTCAGGATTTTATCCAGAAGAAAGTTGCTAAATTAGAGAAATTCTGTGACGATATAAAGAAAGTGGAGGTGTCATTAAAGGTAGTGAAGCCTGAAACCGCAATGAATAAGGAGATCGGCATTAAGGTCTTGGCACTGAACGGTGAGTTCTTTGCGGAGAAGGTGAGCGATACATTTGAAGAATCCGTGGACGAATGCGTGGATGCATTGTCCAAACAATTGACCAAAACAAAAGAAAAACTTCGTGGAAAATAAAAAAAACACGAAAAGTTTTTGTGATTAAAAATAAATGTCTAACTTTGCAGCCGCTAAGTCCTCCGGGATGCGGCTGTAAAGATAGAAAAGAAAAGAAAAGCCTCTTTAGCTCAGTTGGCCAGAGCACGTGATTTGTAATCTCGGGGTCGTTGGTTCGAATCCGACAAGAGGCTCGAAAGGAAAATTCTTTAAGGGCAAATACCAGAGTGGCCAAATGGGGCAGACTGTAAATCTGCTGGCTTACGCCTTCGGTGGTTCGAATCCATCTTTGCCCACCTCGATAATGCTGTTATAGCTCAGTGGTAGAGCACTTCCTTGGTAAGGAAGAGGTCACGAGTTCAAATCTCGTTAACAGCTCTTTGTAACGTAAAAGCTGATTATTAATCAAATAAACAAATAATTTAAAGCTATGGCTAAAGAAAAATTTGAACGTTCAAAACCGCACGTTAACATTGGTACTATCGGTCACGTAGACCACGGTAAAACCACTTTGACTGCTGCCATCACTACAGTATTGGCTAAGAAAGGTCTTTCTGAATTGCGTTCTTTCGACTCAATCGATAATGCTCCGGAAGAAAAGGAACGCGGTATCACTATCAACACTTCTCACGTAGAGTATGAAACTGCTAACCGTCACTATGCTCACGTAGACTGTCCGGGTCATGCCGACTACGTTAAGAACATGGTTACAGGTGCTGCTCAGATGGACGGTGCTATCATCGTTTGTGCTGCAACAGACGGTCCGATGCCTCAGACTCGTGAGCATATCTTGTTGGCTCGTCAGGTAAACGTACCTCGTTTGGTTGTTTTCTTGAACAAGTGCGATATGGTTGATGATGAAGAAATGCTGGAATTGGTAGAAATGGAAATGCGTGAATTGCTTTCTGCTTACGAATTCGATGGCGATAACACTCCGATTATCCGTGGTTCTGCACTTGGTGCATTGAATGGTGTTGCTCAGTGGGAAGATAAGGTTATGGAATTGATGGAAGCTTGCGACACTTGGATTCCGTTGCCTCCGCGTGCAGTTGATAAACCGTTCTTGATGCCGGTTGAAGACGTGTTCTCAATCACAGGTCGTGGTACAGTTGCTACCGGTCGTATCGAAACTGGTGCTATCCACGTAGGTGATGAAGTTGAAATCCTCGGTTTGGGTGAAGATAAGAAGTCTGTTGTAACCGGTGTTGAAATGTTCCGTAAGTTGCTGGATGAAGGTCAGGCCGGTGATAACGTAGGTTTGTTGCTCCGTGGTATCGACAAGAACGAAATCAAGCGCGGTATGGTGCTTTGTAAGCCGGGTCAGATTAAGCCGTATTCTAAGTTCAAAGCTTCTATCTACGTTTTGAAGAAAGAAGAAGGTGGTCGTCACACTCCGTTCCACAACCGCTACCGTCCGCAGTTCTATCTCCGCACAATGGACTGTACAGGTGAAATCACTTTGCCGGAAGGCGTAGAAATGGTTATGCCTGGTGATAACGTAGAAATTCAGGTTGAATTGATCTATCCGGTAGCCTTGAACGTAGGTCTCCGTTTCGCTATCCGCGAAGGTGGTCGTACAGTAGGTTCTGGTCAGATTACTGAAATCTTCGAATAATATCTTATTAGATAAAATGTCAGTTCCCGGTCGAATGGTTGGGAACTGATTTTTACGGGAGTAGCTCAGTTGGTAGAGCACCGGTCTCCAAAACCGGGTGTCGGGAGTTCGAGCCTCTCCTCCCGTGCTAATAAAGAAAAGAATATGTTTAAGAGATTAGCAAATTATTGTAAGGAATCTTATGACGAACTTGTCCATAAAGTATCGTGGCCAACTCGTTCAGAACTTTCCAGTAGCGCAGTAGTTGTTTTATATGCTTCCCTGCTTATTGCGCTGGTAGTTTTCCTTATGGACTCAGTCTTCCAGTTTGTTATGGAGGATATAGTTTATCCACATTAAAAAGAATGTAAACATGTCTGAGATCGAAAAGAAATGGTACGTTTTACGTGCCGTAAGCGGAAAAGAAAGCAAGGTGAAAGAGTATCTTGATGCTGATATCAGGAACGGTAATCTTGGTGACTACGTATCTCAGGTGTTGATTCCGACCGAAAAAGTGGTTCAGGTTCGCAACGGCAAGAAAATTGTAAAGGAAAGAAGCTATCTTCCCGGTTACGTTTTGGTCGAAGCTGCCTTGTTTGGTGAAGTTGCTCATCATTTGAGAAACACGCCTAACGTAATGGGCTTCTTGGGTGGTTCCGAAAACCCGGTTCCTCTCAGACAATCGGAAGTGAATCGTATCCTTGGTACGGTGGATGAACTCCAGGAAAACGGTGAGGATTTGAATATCCCCTACACCGTAGGAGAAACTGTGAAAGTAACCGTAGGTCCTTTTAGCGGATTCAGTGGACTCATTGAAGAAGTAAACGGGGAAAAACGGAAACTGAAAGTGATGGTTAAGATCTTTGGCCGTAAAACGCCGCTGGAACTTGACTTTGTGGATGTCGAGAAAGAAGCTTGATGTATTCTGTTACGTGCATTGGTTCTTTCGTTATAATTAATATATAAAAAATAAAGAAAAATGGCTAAAGAAGTTGCTGGACTAATCAAATTACAGATTAAAGGAGGCGCTGCAAATCCATCACCTCCCGTAGGACCTGCTTTGGGTTCCAAGGGTATTAACATTATGGAATTTTGCAAGCAATTCAACGCCAGAACCCAGGACAAGGCAGGTAAGGTATTGCCTGTAATCATTACCTACTATGCAGACAAGTCTTTTGATTTCGTAATCAAGACTCCTCCTGTGGCAATCCAATTGTTGGAAGCTACTAAGCAAAAGAGTGGTTCTGCAGAGCCTAATCGTAAGAAAATTGCCGAAATTACTTGGGAACAGGTTCGTACGATTGCTCAGGACAAACTGGTGGACTTGAACTGCTTTACTATCGAGTCTGCAATGACTATGGTAGCTGGTACAGCTAGAAGTATGGGTATCGCTGTAAAAGGGGAATTCCCGGGTAATAATTAATAAACACTTCAATTAATAATGGGTAAACTGACAAAAAATCAAAAGTTGGCTGCAGAAAAGATTGAAGCAGGGAAAGCATACTCACTGAAAGAAGCTGCTCAGCTGGTAAAAGAAATCACTTTTACTAAGTTCGATGCTTCATTGGATATTGACGTACGTTTGGGTGTTGACCCGCGTAAGGCTAACCAGATGGTTCGTGGTGTCGTTTCATTGCCTCACGGAACAGGTAAGCAAGTACGTGTGTTGGTACTTTGTACTCCCGATGCTGAAACTGCTGCAAAAGAAGCAGGTGCCGACTATGTTGGTCTTGACGAATACATTGAAAAGATTAAGGGTGGATGGACAGATATAGATGTAATCATCACAATGCCGTCTATCATGGGTAAGATCGGTGCTCTCGGTCGTGTGCTCGGTCCTCGCGGATTGATGCCGAACCCGAAGAGCGGTACTGTAACAATGGATGTAGCTAAGGCTGTGAAAGAAGTTAAGCAAGGTAAGATTGACTTTAAGGTTGATAAGACCGGTATCGTTCACACATCAATCGGTAAGGTATCTTTCACACCTGAACAGATTTGTGGCAATGCGAAGGAATTTATCGCAATGATCAACAAATTGAAACCGAGCGCAGCTAAGGGTACTTATATTAAGAGCATTTATCTTTCAAGTACAATGAGTAAGGGTATCAAAATTGATCCCAAATCAGTAGACGAAATCTAATAAAAGGAGGAAATCATGAGAAAGGAAGATAAAGGCGTAATCATTGGCCAGTTGGCTGATGTGGTAAAACAGTATGGACATTTCTACTTGGTTGATACAACTGCCATGGATGCAGCTGCAACCAGCGAATTGAGAAGAAAGTGTTTCAAGGCTGGCATCAAGATGGTTGTTGTGAAGAATACATTGCTTCACAAGGCTTTGATGAGTATCGAAGAAGTTGATTATTCAGCTTTGTTTGACTCTTTGAAGGGCACAACTTCAGTGATGTTTAGCGAAGTAGCTAATGCTCCCGCTAAGTTGTTGAAGGAATACAAGGATGGCGTACCTACATTGAAAGCTGCATACGCAGAAGAAGGTATCTATGTAGGTGCTGACCAGCTTGAAGCTCTGGCTAACATCAAGAGCAAGAATGAAGTTATTGCTGACATCGTTGCTTTGTTGCAATCTCCGGCAAAGAATGTTATTTCTGCTCTCCAATCAGGTGGTAACACCATTCATGGAGTCTTGAAGACTCTGGGCGAACGTCCCGAATAATCAAATTCAAAATATCAATTAAGTAACAAACAATTAAAATCATACAAAAATGGCAGATTTGAAAGCTTTTGCAGAACAATTAGTTAACTTGACAGTAAAAGAAGTTAATGAACTTGCAACTATCCTTAAAGAAGAATATGGTATTGAACCTGCTGCTGCAGCTGTAGCTGTTGCTGCTGGTCCCGCTGCTGGTGCAGCTGCTGTTGAAGAAAAGACATCTTTCGATGTAGTTTTGAAGAACGCAGGTGCTGCTAAATTGCAGGTGGTTAAGGCAGTGAAGGAAGCATGTGGTCTTGGCTTGAAAGAAGCTAAGGACTTGGTAGACGGTGCTCCTAGCACAGTAAAGGAAGGCTTGGCTAAGGACGAAGCAGAATCTTTGAAGAAGGTTCTTGAAGAAGCCGGTGCTGAAGTTGAACTTAAGTAATACTGACCTGTAAAAGGGTATTTCGGTTAGGAATCCTCAGTAGGAGGATTCTTAACCTTTTTGCGTCTTATTAATATTAAGATCTACAAAACATATATCAGATGTCTTCAAATACTGAAAATCAAAGAATTAATTTTGCTTCCATCAAGAATCCGATGCAGTATCCGGATTTCTTGGAAGTGCAGTTGAAGTCATTCCAAGACTTTCTACAATTGGATACCCCGCCTGAACTCCGTAAGAACGACGGACTGTACAAAGTGTTTGCAGAAAACTTCCCTATCGCAGACACCCGTAATAATTTTGTTCTTGAGTTCTTGGACTACTACATTGATCCGCCCCATTATTCCATTGATGATTGCATTGAGCGCGGATTGACTTACAGTGTGCCTTTGAAAGCCAAACTGAAACTTTATTGTACTGACCCCGATCACGAAGATTTTGATACCGTTATCCAGGATGTGTACTTGGGGCCTATTCCGTACATGACTCCAAAGGGTACTTTCGTTATCAATGGTGCCGAACGTGTCATTGTTTCGCAGTTGCACCGTTCTCCCGGTGTGTTCTTTGGTCAGAGTACTCACGCCAATGGTACCAAACTTTATTCTGCGCGTATCATTCCGTTCAAAGGTTCCTGGATTGAATTTGCTACGGACATTAACAGTGTGATGTATGCGTACATCGACCGTAAGAAGAAATTGCCGGTAACAACTCTGTTGAGAGCTGTCGGTTTTGAAAATGATAAGGATATTCTGGAAATTTTCAACTTGGCCGAAGAAGTGAAAGTAAACAAGGCCAACTTGAAGAAAATTGTAGGAAGAAAACTGGCTGCACGTGTCTTGAAAGCATGGACTGAAGATTTCGTTGATGAAGATACCGGTGAAGTGGTTACTATCGAACGTCATGAGGTGATTATCGACCGTGAAACGGTGATTGAACCGGAACACGTGGATGAAATCATTGAATCGGGAGTTCAGAACATCCTTGTTCATAAGGAAGAAGTGAACTCTTCTGATTATTCAATCATCTTTAATACATTGCAGAAGGACCCGAGTAACTCGGAAAAAGAAGCGGTTCTTTACATCTATCGTCAGTTGCGTAACGCAGACCCCGCCGATGATGCGAGTGCTCGTGAAGTAATTAACAATTTGTTCTTCTCTGAAAAACGATATGACCTTGGTGAAGTGGGTCGTTACAGAATCAATAAGAAGTTGGGCTTAACGACCGACATGGATGTCAAGGTATTGACAAAACAAGATATTATCGAAATCATCAAGTATCTGATTGAGTTGATTAACTCCAAGGCAGATGTGGATGATATCGACCACTTGAGCAACCGTCGTGTACGTACAGTAGGCGAACAGTTGTCTAACCAGTTTGCCATCGGTTTGGCTCGTATGTCGCGTACCATTCGCGAACGCATGAATGTGCGCGATAACGAAGTGTTTACTCCGATTGATTTGATTAATGCAAAGACCATTTCATCGGTTATCAATTCGTTCTTTGGAACGAACGCTTTGTCGCAGTTCATGGACCAGACCAACCCGTTGTCCGAAATTACTCACAAGCGTCGTTTGTCTGCGCTTGGCCCCGGCGGTTTGTCGCGTGAACGTGCCGGCTTTGAAGTGCGAGACGTACACTATACTCACTACGGACGTCTTTGTCCGATTGAAACTCCGGAAGGTCCGAACATCGGTTTGATTTCTTCTTTGTGCGTATATGCGAAGATTAATGAACTTGGTTTCATCTCGACTCCGTATCGTAAAGTGGCCAATGGTAAAGTAGATATTACGCCGGAAGGCATCGAATACCTGACAGCCGAAGAAGAAGAAGATAGAATCATCGCTCAAGGTAATGCACCTTTGAATGAAGACGGTACATTCATCCGCACGAAAGTAAAGGCTCGTCGAGACGCAGACTATCCGGTCGTTACTCCGGATCAAGTGGAATTGATGGACGTATCTCCTCAGCAGATTGCTTCTATTGCCGCTTCATTGATTCCGTTCTTGGAACACGATGACGCTAACCGTGCGTTGATGGGTTCAAACATGATGCGCCAGGCAGTTCCTTTGCTTCGCAGCGAAGCTCCTATCGTAGGCACAGGTATCGAAAAGCAGTTGGTGGAAGACTCTCGTACACAGATTGCCGCCGAAGGTGACGGCGTGGTGGAATATGTGGATGCAACGACCATTCGTATTCTCTATGAACGCACGGCCGATGAAGAATTTGTCAGCTTTGAACCGGCCTTGAAGGAATATCGTATACCGAAATTCCGCAAGACCAACCAAAGTACGACCATCGACCTTCGTCCGATTTGCGATAAGGGACAGCGCGTTAAGAAGGGAGATATTCTGACACAAGGCTATTCTACCGCAAACGGTGAATTGGCGTTGGGTAAAAACCTTTTGGTGGCTTACATGCCGTGGAAGGGGTATAACTATGAGGATGCGATTGTATTGAACGAACGCGTGGTGCGCGAAGATATATTGACTTCCGTTCATGTGGATGAATATATTTTGGAAGTGCGCGAAACCAAGCGCGGTATGGAAGAATTGACTTCCGATATCCCCAATGTCAGCGAAGAAGCGACCAAAGATTTGGACGATAACGGTATCGTGCGTATCGGTGCGCGCATTGAACCCGGTGATATCCTTATCGGTAAAATCACTCCGAAGGGAGAGTCCGATCCGTCTCCGGAAGAAAAATTGCTCCGTGCCATCTTCGGCGACAAGGCCGGCGATGTGAAAGATGCTTCACTGAAGGCTTCTCCTTCTTTGCGCGGTGTGGTTATCAATAAGAAACTTTTCTCGCGTGTCATCAAGACTCGTAGCGAGAAAAATGCCGATAAGGCTCTCCTGCCGAAGATGAACGAAGAGTTCGAAGAAAAGGCAGCGGCTTTGAAGAACATCATGGTGGACAAGTTGTTGGTATTGACTGACGGCAAGGTGTCACAAGGTGTGAAAGACTATATGGGAACAGAAGTGATTGCCAAGGGTGCGAAGTTTACCAAGCGCGAATTGGAAGGTTTGGATTATACCATCATCCAGCTCAGCAAATGGACAACGGATGCGCACTGCAACGACATGATTCGTGACTTGGTGATGAACTATCTGAAGAAATACAAGGAACTGGATGCGGAATTGAAGCGCAAGAAGTTTGCCATTACGATTGGCGATGAATTGCCTTCAGGTATCATTCAGATGGCTAAAGTTTATATTGCTAAGAAGCGTAAAATCGGTGTCGGCGATAAAATGGCGGGTCGTCACGGTAACAAGGGTATCGTGTCGCGCGTAGTTCGTCAAGAAGATATGCCGTTCTTGGCTGACGGTACTCCGGTAGATATCGTATTGAATCCGTTGGGTGTGCCTTCACGTATGAATATCGGTCAGATATTCGAAGCCGTATTGGGACGTGCCGGTAAGGAATTGGGTGTGAAATTCGCCACTCCTATTTTCGATGGTGCTTCATTGGACGATTTGGATGCTTGGACAGACAAGGCCGGTTTGCCGCGCTATTGTAAGACCTATCTGTATGATGGAGGTACCGGCGAACAGTTCGACCAGCCGGCAACGGTAGGTGTTACTTACATGTTGAAGCTCGGTCATATGGTGGAAGACAAGATGCACGCACGTTCCATCGGTCCGTACTCGTTGATTACTCAACAGCCGCTCGGTGGTAAGGCGCAGTTCGGTGGACAGCGTTTCGGAGAAATGGAAGTTTGGGCGCTTGAAGCGTTTGGCGCGGCTCATATCCTTCAGGAAATCTTGACTATCAAGTCGGACGATGTGGTTGGACGTTCCAAGGCTTACGAAGCGATTGTGAAAGGCGAGGCGATGCCGACTCCGGGCATTCCGGAATCTCTCAACGTTTTGTTGCATGAATTGAGAGGCTTGGGCTTGAGCGTGAACCTTGAATAATAAAATAAACTCTTTACAATATAAATAAGTAAGTATGGCTTTTAGAAAAGAAACAAAGATAAAGAGTAATTTCTCGAAGATTTCCATCGGATTGGCTTCTCCCGAAGAAATCCTGGAAAGCTCGTTCGGTGAGGTGTTGAAGCCCGAAACGGTCAACTACCGTACCTACAAGCCCGAACGCGACGGCTTGTTTTGCGAACGTATCTTCGGACCGGTAAAGGACTATGAATGTCATTGCGGCAAGTACAAACGCATCCGTTACAAGGGAATCGTCTGTGACCGTTGCGGTGTGGAAGTCACTGAAAAGAAGGTGCGTCGCGAACGTACCGGTCACATTCAGTTGGTAGTGCCTGTGGCACATATTTGGTACTTCCGTTCTTTGCCGAACAAAATCGGCTACTTGTTGGGATTGCCCACAAAGAAGCTCGATGCTATCATCTATTATGAACGTTATGTCGTTGTTCAGGCCGGTGTAGCCGCGGAAGAAGGTATCAATCAATATGACCTGCTTTCGGAAGAAGAGTACCTCGACTTGATGGACAAACTCCCCAAGGACAATCAATACCTGGAGGATACCGATCCCAACAAGTTTATTGCCAAGATGGGTGCCGAGGCCATTTACGAACTGCTGACTAAGCTGGATTTGGACGCACTTTCTTACGAACTTCGCGACAAGGCCAGCCGTGATTCTTCACAGCAGCGCAAGAACGAAGCCTTGAAGCGTCTTCAGGTGGTGGAATCGTTCCGTGCCTCTCGCGGACGCAATAAGCCTGAATGGATGATTATGCGAATCATTCCTGTCACTCCTCCGGAGCTGCGTCCGTTGGTTCCGTTGGACGGTGGTCGTTTCGCCACTTCCGACTTGAATGACTTGTATCGTCGTGTCATTATCCGTAACAACCGTTTGAAACGACTGATTGAAATCAAGGCTCCGGAAGTGATTTTGCGTAACGAAAAGCGTATGTTGCAGGAAGCTGTAGACTCGTTGTTCGACAACTCGCGCAAGTCAAGTGCCGTGAAGACCGACGCCAATCGTCCTTTGAAGTCTTTGTCCGACAGTTTGAAAGGTAAGCAAGGTCGTTTCCGTCAGAACTTGTTGGGTAAGCGTGTAGACTACTCGGCACGTTCGGTTATCGTTGTAGGACCGGAATTGAAAATGGGGGAATGCGGTCTTCCTAAGCTCATGGCCGCCGAACTTTACAAACCGTTCATTATCCGTAAGTTGATAGAGCGCGGTATTGTGAAGACCGTGAAGAGTGCCAAGAAAATTGTCGATCGCAAGGAAGCCATCATTTGGGACATCCTCGAACACGTGATGAAGGGACATCCCGTATTGCTCAACCGTGCGCCGACCTTGCACCGTTTGGGTATTCAGGCGTTCCAACCGCACATGATTGAAGGTAAAGCTATTCAGTTGCACCCGTTGGCATGTACGGCGTTCAACGCCGACTTCGATGGCGACCAGATGGCGGTTCACTTGCCTTTGAGCAACGAAGCCGTATTGGAAGCTCAAATGTTAATGCTTCAAGCCCACAATATCCTGAATCCGGCCAATGGCGCACCTATCACCGTGCCCGCACAGGATATGGTACTCGGTTTGTACTACATCACCAAGCTCCGTAAGGGTGCCAAGGGTGAAGGTTTGACTTTCTACGGTCCCGAAGAAGCGTTGATTGCTTATAACGAAGGCAAGGTAGACATTCACGCCATCATCAGTGTCGTAGCCAAGGACTTGGACGAAAACGGCAACATTGTAGACAAGATGATCAAGGAAACTTCTGTAGGTCGTGTCATCGTGAACGAAATCGTTCCGGCCGAAGTCGGTTATTTGAACACGATTATTTCCAAGAAGTCTTTGCGCGACATCATCAGCGATGTTATCAAGGCGGTCGGTGTGGCTCGTGCTTGTGAGTTCCTCGACGGCATCAAGAATTTGGGTTATCAGATGGCTTTCAAGGGTGGCTTGTCATTCAACTTGGGCGATATCATCATTCCGAAGGAAAAGGAAGATTTGGTGAAGCGCGGTAACGAAGAAATCGAACAAATCATGATGAACTATAACATGGGTTTCATCACCGATAACGAACGTTACAATCAGGTTATCGATACGTGGACGCACGTAAACAGCGACCTGTCCGACATCCTTTATAAAACCATCAAGAACGACGACCAAGGTTTCAACTCGGTATTTATGATGCTTGATTCCGGTGCTCGTGGTTCTAAGGAACAGATTCGTCAGCTCTCCGGTATGCGTGGTTTGATGGCCAAACCGCAGAAAGCGGGTGCTGAAGGTGCGCAGATTATCGAAAACCCGATTCTTTCCAACTTTAAGGAAGGTCTGTCCGTGCTTGAATACTTTATTTCTACTCACGGTGCTCGTAAGGGTTTGGCGGATACCGCTTTGAAGACTGCCGATGCCGGTTACTTGACTCGTCGTCTGGTAGACGTATCGCACGATGTGATTATTAATGAAGAAGACTGCGGAACATTGCGCGGCCTTGTTTGTACAGCCTTGAAGAATAACGATGAAGTCATCGCTACCCTGTACGAACGTATCCTCGGCCGTGTATCCGTACACGATATTATCCATCCTACCACCGGTAAACTGATTGTGGCAGGTGGTGAAGAGATTACCGAAGCCATCGCTCAGGAAATCGAAGATTCTCCGATTGAAAGTGTAGAAATCCGTTCGGTATTGACTTGCGAATCCAAGAAGGGCGTTTGCGCCAAATGTTACGGACGTAATTTGGCCACCAGCCGCATGGTGCAGAAAGGCGAAGCTGTGGGTGTTATCGCCGCACAGTCTATCGGTGAACCGGGTACTCAGCTTACCCTCCGTACGTTCCACGCCGGTGGTATCGCCGGCAACATGGCTGCCAATGCCAGCATTGTTGCCAAGAACCCCGCCCGTCTGGAATTTGAAGAACTTCGTACGGTAGATACCGTCGATGAAACCGGTGAATCAGTGAAAGTGGTGGTAGGCCGTTTGGCCGAAGTCCGCTTCGTGGATGTAAACACAGGCATCATTCTCTCTACCCATAACGTGCCTTATGGCTCCAAGTTGTATGCGGCCGATGGTGAAGTTGTGGAAAAGGGCAAACTGATTGCCAAGTGGGATCCGTTCAACGCCGTCATCATCACAGAAGCTGCCGGTAAGATTGAGTTCGAAGCGATGGTTGAAAACGTCACTTACAAGGTAGAATCCGATGACGCTACCGGACTTCGTGAAATCATCATCATCGAATCCAAGGATAAGACCAAGGTTCCTTCGGCTCACATCATGTCGGAACAAGGCACACTGATTCGTACATACAACTTCCCGGTAGGCGGTCACGTGGTCATCGAAAACGGTCAGACCGTCAAGGCGGGTGACATTCTCGTGAAGATTCCGCGCGCTGTTGGTAAGGCAGGCGATATCACCGGTGGTCTTCCCCGTGTTACCGAATTGTTCGAAGCCCGTAACCCGTCCAATCCGGCTGTGGTATCGGAAATCGACGGTGAAATCACGATGGGTAAGATTAAACGCGGTAATCGCGAAATCGTGGTAACTTCGAAGACCGGTGAGGTAAAGAAGTATTTGGTAAATCTCTCCAAGCAAATCTTGGTGCAGGAGAACGACTACGTTCGTGCCGGTACTCCGCTTTCCGATGGTGCCATCACCCCGGCGGACATTCTTGCCATCAAGGGTCCCACCGCCGTACAGGAATATATCGTGAACGAAGTACAAGATGTTTACCGTTTGCAGGGTGTGAAGATTAACGACAAGCACTTTGAAATTATTGTTCGTCAGATGATGCGTAAGGTGCAAATCGATGAACCGGGTGATACTCGTTTCTTGGAACTGCAGGTGGTAGACAAGTTGGAATTCATGGAAGAGAATGACCGCATTTGGGGCAAGAAGGTAGTTGTCGATGCCGGCGATTCGCAGAATCTCCAGCCGGGTCAGATTGTGACAGCCCGAAAGCTCCGCGACGAAAACAGTATGTTGAAGCGTCGTGACTTGAAGCCGGTAGAAGTGCGCGAAGCCATTCCCGCAACCTCTACTCAGATTCTTCAGGGTATCACTCGTGCCGCTTTGGGTACATCCAGCTTTATGTCGGCCGCTTCCTTCCAGGAAACAACGAAGGTGCTCAACGAAGCCGCCATCAATGGTAAGGTGGATAGACTCGAAGGTATGAAGGAAAATGTGATTTGTGGTCACTTGATTCCGGCCGGTACCGGACAGCGTGAGTTCGATAAGGTCATCGTAGGCTCGAAAGAGGAGTACGACCGTATCTTGGCCAATCGCAAGACGGTTCTTGACTATAACGAAGTAGAGTAATCAAGATGAATAACTAATAAGAGATCGGTTCCCGCAAGTGGGGGCCGACCTCTTTTATTTCAGGATAAGTGAATTGATAGTTTTATAAATGCACTAAATGAATATGGGCTTTATAGAAGAGGTTTAAAAGGTGAACAAATACAGGAAATCCTCACTAAACATTTTTCCAAGTATATAACAGCAAATAACATAGGAAAAGAAGAAGACGATATTAAGGGAATCATCATATCTCATATAGATAATAATAGACCTGTCATAGTCGGTATAGACTACAATAAAAATGATGGGCATTGGATTGTTGCTGTCGGTTATGAGCTAGACAACAATGGAAGCATCGAAGCACTATTAACATTAGATCCTGG
>CAYXZF010000028.1:0-26222 GCA_964469845.1 uncultured Phocaeicola sp. | reverse complement strand
GCATATCCTGACGTAAAAGGATTCTCTGCTCGCAACCTTTATTATATGAAGGAATGGTACGAGTTTTATATGGGTGATGAGAACCATAAAGTAATTTTGCGGCAATTAGGTGCAAAATTACAACTGGCAGAAAATCAGAATCCTACAAAATTGCACCAACTAGGTGCAGAAATTGTCTCCCCTAATAGAATTTCCTCTATAATTGACGATGGAGGCATGTCGCCTATCTTTGGAATTGTCCCTTGGAAACATCACCTACTGCTTACGTCTAAATGTAAATCCGTAGAAGAAGCCTTCTACTATATGGCACGCATAATAGATGAGGGACTTAGTAAGCGTGAGTTGGAAGATGTCATCGATAATGATGATTTCGATAAGCAAGGGAAAGCAATAACGAACTTTGCTTCTCAGTTACCTGCACACCAAAACCAACTTGCAGCAAGTGTATTGAAAGACCCATACAGGCTTGATTTCCTCATGTTGGAAAAAGGATATAACGAGCGTGATTTAGAGAATGCGATAGCAAAAGATATAACTCGCTTTTTACTTGAACTGGGAAATGGATTTACTTATGTCGGCAGACAGCCAGAACTCGTTGTAGGTGCTGATGGCTATTTCCCCGATTTGCTTTTCTATCACATACGACTTCGTTGCTATGTTGTCATCGAATTGAAGGTGGTGGATTTCAAGCCAGAGTTTGCGGGAAAGTTGAATTTCTATGTGGCAGCGTGCAACAAACTACTGCGTCAACAAGGTGACAATCCAACCATAGAACTTCTTCTGTGCAAGTCGAAAGACCAGACGAAGGTGGAATGGGCTTTTGACAGCATTCAGAATCCCATGGGCGTTGCCACTTATGAGGGCATCAAAATTAAGGATAAACTGCCTTCTGTTGAAAAATTGACAAAACGTCTGGATATGGTAGAGCAAGAACTCCGAGAGTACAAAGAACGTGATAAGAAGAATGGTGGTGAAGAATAAAGATAATGAGTAGATTTCCTATTTGACGGTTCTGTAAAATAAACTGTGCCACGCAATACTTTTTAATTAATCCTAAAGAAACAAAAATATACCCTTTTACATAACCGACAGCAGGCTGAAAACAAATATGTCCGAAGTACTTCGGACATTCATCCGTAACACTTCGGACATTCGTTCGCAATGCTTCGGACAAATGTCCAAAGCATTGCGAACAATTTTTTAAACCCGGTTCTAAGGGAAATCAAAAAGCGGGGAAAGACAAATGCAGGCTTCTCCGGACATCAAAACATGCGGCTCACCCGCTCGATGCCGGCAGCAAGGATGTCTACTTCTTCTTGGGTATTATACAAACCGAAAGACGCACGGACGGTACCTTCAATGCCCAAACGCTGCATCAGAGGTTGGGCGCAATGGTGACCGGTGCGCACGGCAATCCCCAAGCGGTCGAGCAACGTACCCATATCGAGGTGATGGATATTGCCCACCAAGAACGAGATGACGCCGCTTTTGTGCTCCGCTTCGCCAAAGATGCGCATACCTTTTATCTGCTTCAAGCGTTGCATGGCGTATCGGGTAAGTTCGTATTCGTGGGCTGCGATTCGCTCCATGCCGATGGCCGACACATAATCGAGCGCTTTCGCCAAGGCCGTGGTACCGATGTAATCGGGCGTACCGGCCTCGAACTTGAAAGGAAGTTCATTGAACGTGGTCTTTTCAAAAGAAACGGTTTGTATCATCTCGCCGCCACCTTGGTAAGGAGGAAGACGATCGAGCCATTCTTCCTTGCCGTAAAGCACTCCTACTCCGGTAGGTCCATAGACCTTATGTCCGCTGAAAGCGAAGAAATCGGCGTCGAGTTCCTGTACATCCACCTTCATATGAGGGACACTCTGTGCCCCGTCCACCAAAACGGGCACATTGCGGACGTGAGCCTCGGCTATCATCTCCTTGACGGGATTGACCGTGCCAAGCACATTGCTCACGTGAGCCACACAAACCAATCTGGTTTTTTCGGAAAAAAGTTTCTTGTATTCTTCTTGAAGGAGTTCCCCTTTCTCATTCATCGGAATAACCTTGACGACTATTCCGCGCTTCATGGCCTGCAACTGCCAAGGAACAATATTGCTATGATGTTCCATGGTGGAAACAATCACCTCATCGCCCGGTTGCATCCGACTTTCGGCAAACGAAGAAGCCAAGAGGTTGATGCTTTCGGTAGTGCCTCGGGTAAAGATGATTTCATTGGTGCTACGCGCGTTGATGAAGCGACGTACCGTCTCGCGGGAGGCTTCGTGCAGTTCCGTGGCTTGCTGCGACAAGAAGTGTACCCCCCGATGCACGTTGGCATTGACGGAATAGTATTCATCGGTAATGGCTTCGACCACACAACGCGGCTTTTGGGTAGTGGCAGCATTGTCAAGATAGACAAGCGGCTTGCCGTACACTTCCCGACCGAGAATGGGGAAGTCTTCCCTTATCTGATTGATATTGTACATAATTCTATTATAATCCCTCCTACGATGGCATTCCGCACAAAGGGAAGAACGACACGGCAGGAGGGGAACGTTTTTTACTTACATATGGCACATCCACGGCATTTGTTCAGATCGCCGCGGAAGCGCTTCTCGACCAACAGATGCAGACGGTCTTTCAAGGCATCCAGACGAATGGTGTCAATCACTTCGTTCACAAAGGCGAACATCAGCAACAAACGCGCCTCCTTCAAGGAAATGCCACGCTGACGCATGTAGAACAACGCCTTTTCGTCCAACTGTCCCACGGTGGCTCCATGCGAACACTTCACATCATCGGCATAGATTTCCAGTTGCGGCTGAGTGTACATCCGAGCCTCGCGAGTAGCGCAAAGGTTGCGGTTGGTCTGCTGAGAAGAAGTGCGCTGAGCACCTTCGCGCACCAACACCTTACCGGCAAAAGCTCCTACCGCCTGCTCATCGAGCACATACTTGAAGAGTTCGTTGCTCACACAGTCGCTCACTTTGTGGTCGATGAAAGTGTGATTATCGACATGTTCGTTCTTATCTTCAATCGCCATGCCGCAGAGGTTGATTTCCGCTCCACGTCCGTTCAAGGTCACTTCGGTCGTGTTACGGGTAGTACCGTTATGCAGGGTCATGCCATTGAGCAGCACGTTGCTGTTCGCTTCCTGGCATACATACAGGTTGCTGAAACGAGCCGTATGCTCATGGGTTTCTTCCAATTCATAGAAATCAAGCACGGCATTCTCTCCCACAAACACTTCCACCACTTGCGTAGAGAGGAAATTCACCTCGTCCATGGCGTGGTCGCACACCAACATACGGACTTGCGCCCCTTCTTCAAGCACCACCAACAAACGGCGGTTCACCATGAAATCGACATCGGCACGCAGAATGTTTACCAGTTGAACGGGCTTGTCCACCACCACTCCTTTCGGCACATAGAGCAAGAAGCCATCCTGCGCGAAAGCGGTGTTGAATGCGGTGATTCCATCTTTCGACGTATCCGCCAACTTGCCATAATACTTCTTGACCAATTCGGGATGCATCGCCGACAAATCTTTCAAGCTGCCGAGAATCACTCCTTCGGGCAGCGGAGTCTTGGGCAAGGCCTTGCTATAGAAAGCATCGTTCACCACGAAATAAAGGGCGGTGCTCATGTTCGGCACATCACACTTGAAGACTTCATACGGATTGACCGGTATATCAAGCCGATTCAAGTTTAAGCCGTAATCCGGAGCGAAGAAGTCAGCCGCATCGGTATACTTATATTTCTCCTCTTTCCGGGTAGGGAAGCCCAATCGCTCAAAGTCGGCAAAGGCTTGTACGCGCAGCGCATTCATCGCCTCGGCACTGTGCCTGCAAATCATGGCTTCGCATTGCGAAAAGAGGTCAATATATTGCTGTTCTATTTTCATTCTTGCACTTCTTTCTTAATCCAATCGAAACCATGCTTTTCAATCTCCAATGCCAATTCCGGACCGGCTGTCTTGACGATACGGCCTTTGTAGAGCACGTGAACCACGTCCGGTTTGATGTAGTCCAACAAACGTTGGTAGTGAGTGATGACAATGCAACCGGTTTCCGGTGTCTTGAGTTTGTTCACTCCCTCGGCCACGATACGAAGCGCATCAACGTCCAGACCGGAGTCGGTCTCATCGAGAATGCTCAGTTTCGGTTCCAACATCGCCATTTGAAAAATTTCGTTACGCTTCTTTTCACCACCGCTGAAACCTTCGTTTACCGAACGGTTAGCCAATTTGTTGTCAAGTTCTACTACCGCACGCTTTTCACGCATCAGTTTCAAAAATTCGCCGGCGGTCAAAGCCGGTTTGCCTTCGTACTTGCGTTTTTCGTTTACCGCGGCACGCATGAAGTTCACCATGCTTACGCCGGGAATTTCCACCGGATACTGAAACGAAAGAAACAAACCTGCATGACTACGGTCTTCGGGACTCATCGCCAACAGGTCGTGTCCATCGAAAGTGGCACTTCCTTTGGTCACTTCAAATGCCGGATGACCGACCAATACCGATGAAAGTGTACTCTTTCCCGAACCGTTCGGCCCCATAATGGCATGAACCTCGCCCTTCTTGATGCTCAAGTTGATGCCTCTCAATATTTCTTTGCCATTGACACTGGCATGTAAGTCTTTTACTTCTAACATAGTCTTTTATTTATAATTTTTGACGGATGATTTATGATTGCCTTTCGGCCGGGATATACCCTCGAATCAAAAATCAAGAATCAGAAACAATTATTTTATCCAACGCTTCCTTCCAGCGATACGGCCAACAGTTTCTGCGCCTCTACCGCAAACTCCATCGGAAGTTTATTGATTACCTCTTTGGCATATCCGTTTACAATCAAGCCCACGGCATCTTCGGTATTGATGCCTCGCTGGTTGCAATAGAACAACTGGTCCTCGCTGATTTTGCTGGTAGTGGCTTCGTGCTCTACAATCGCGGTCTCATTGTGAATATCCATATAAGGGAAGGTATGCGCGCCACATTCGCTACCCAACAACAACGAATCGCATTGACTGTAGTTTCGCACATTGTCGGCTTTTTCAGACACACGTACCAAACCGCGATAGGAGTTCTGACTTTTTCCGGCACTGATGCCCTTACTTACAATGGTGCTTCGGGTATTCTTGCCAATGTGAATCATCTTGGTTCCGGTATCGGCCTGCTGGTAGTTGTTAGTCACCGCAACGGAATAGAACTCGGCAACGGAATTGTCGCCCGTCAGAATGCAGCTGGGATACTTCCAAGTAATGGCAGAACCGGTTTCCACTTGTGTCCAACTCAACTTACTGTCCACTCCTTTGCAATGTCCGCGCTTGGTCACAAAGTTGTAGATACCTCCCTTTCCTTCGGCATCACCCGGATACCAATTCTGAACGGTAGAGTATTTCACCTCTGCACGGTCGTGCACCACGATTTCCACGATAGCCGCATGCAACTGGTTCTCGTCACGCTGAGGAGCCGTACAGCCTTCCAAATAAGAGACATAACTGTCATCATCCGCCACAATGAGGGTACGTTCAAACTGACCGGTGTTGGCCGCATTGATACGGAAATAGGTAGAAAGTTCCATCGGGCAGCGTACTCCCTTCGGTATATAAACAAAAGAGCCGTCGCTAAACACGGCCGAATTGAGGGCGGCAAAAAAATTATCGCGATAGTTCACCACCGAGCCAAGATACTTCTGCACCAAATCGGGATGTTCGCGCACCGCCTCGCTGAACGAACAGAAGATGATGCCTTTTTCCATCAGATTTTCACGGAAAGTGGTCTTGACCGAAACGGAGTCCATCACAGCGTCCACCGCCATGCCGCTAAGTGCCATTTGCTCTTCAAGGGAGATACCTAACTTATTGAATGTCTTTATCAGTTCCGGGTCTACCTCATCCATGCTCTTCGGTCCCTCTTTCTTCTTAGTAGGGTCGGCATAGTACGAAATGGCTTGATAGTCTATTTCGGGGATGTTGAGGTGTGCCCAGGTAGGCATCTCCATCGTCAGCCAATGGCGATATGCCTTCAAGCGGAACTCCAACAGCCACTCCGGCTCATTCTTCTTCATCGAGATAAGCCGGATGACATCCTCGTTCAGCCCCTTTTCGATAATATCTGTGTGAACCTCCGTAGTGAAGCCATACTTGTACTTCTCCTGCGTCAGTTCTTTCACATATTTATTGGGTTCTTCTTGCATATACTAACTTACTATTTTATCGGCCACATCCTTCAAGACCGGGAAGAATATATCCGTAAACTCCTCCACGGGTCTGTATAACACAGATGCGTCCTTCTTTGTTTCACTAATAATCTCGTCCTTGGGGTCAAGGTATTCCAACACATGAATGGCCAATCCGACAAACAACATCACCTTGACTGCACCAAACAAACCGCCCAACAAGCGATTAAGCCACCCCAAATGAATGGCATCCAATGCCTTGGTGAGCACCGAAGCTACCATGATACAAATGAGCGGTACGATAATCCAAATCAGGATGAACGACACTATCTGAGCAATGGTGGTGGAAGTGCCCAACGCATCGACCAATTGTGCCGCCACCACGCCAAACAAGGCACGGGCTATCAGCAAACCGGCCACCAGTCCCACGACCGCCGCCAGTTGCTTCAAAAATCCCTGCATCATTCCGTGAATGATACCTACCCCAATCAATACCAATATGATAATGTCTATCAGTTCCATCTTTCTTTAATGAAGAATGAAGAATGATGAATGAAGAACACCATGCGGATGGAAATTCTTCATTCTTCACTCTTCATTCTCAATATTTCATTTATAAAGTTTGCTTAACCTCGATTTCTTCGTAAGTTTCGATGATATCGCCCACCTTGATGTCGTTGCAGTTGGTCAGACTGATACCACATTCAAAGTTGGTACCCACTTCCTTTACATCGTCTTTGAAGCGTTTCAAGGCATTGATGGCGCCGGTGAAGACCACAATACCATCGCGAATCAAACGAGCCTTGTCGGAGCGTTTCACCTTACCGGTCTTCACCATCGCACCGGCCACCAAGCCTACCTTACTGATGTTGAAGACTTCGCGTACTTCGATGGTAGCGGTTACCTGTTCCTTCAAAGTAGGAGCAAGCATACCTTCCATAGCCGCCTTCACTTCTTCGATGGCATCGTAGATGACCGAATACTTGCGAATATCCACGCCGTTTTGCTCGGCCAACTTAGCGGCTGAACCGGAGGGACGTACTTGGAAACCAACGATAATGGCATCCGAAGCCGAAGCCAAAGTTACATCCGATTCTGAAATCTGACCTACACCCTTGTGAATGACATTCACCTGAACCTGTTCGGTAGACAGCTTGATAAGCGAGTCGCTCAACGCTTCTACAGAACCGTCTACGTCACCTTTCACAATGATGTTCAGTTCATGGAAATCACCGAGAGCCAATCGACGGCCTACTTCGTCCAAGGTCAGCATCTTTTGCGTGCGGAGTCCTTGTTCGCGTTGCAACTGTTCACGCTTGTTGGCTATTTCACGAGCTTCCTGATCGGTATCAATAACATGGAACGTATCACCTGCAGCCGGAGCACCGTTCAAACCGAGAATCAATACCGGTTCGGCCGGACCTGCTTCTTTAATACGTTGGTTACGTTCGTTGAACATCGCCTTAACCTTACCGTAAGAAGTTCCGGCCAATACAATGTCGCCCACACGAAGCGTACCGTTGCTTACCAATACGGTAGCCACATAACCACGTCCCTTGTCCAAGGAAGATTCGATGATGGAACCGGTCGCCTTGCGGTTGGGGTTCGCCTTCAGTTCCAGCATTTCGGCTTCAAGCAACACCTTCTCCAACAATTCTTCCACACCCAAACCTTTCTTGGCCGAGATGTCCTGACTTTGATATTTGCCGCCCCACTCTTCCACCAAGTAGTTCATGGCCGCCAATTCTTCCTTGATTTTGTCAGGATTTGCCGCCGGTTTATCTATCTTGTTGATGGCAAAGACGATGGGCACACCCGCCGCCATGGCATGATTAATGGCCTCTTTGGTCTGCGGCATCACATCATCATCGGCAGCGACAATGATAATCACAATATCTGTCACCTTGGCACCACGGGCACGCATGGCAGTAAACGCTTCGTGACCCGGCGTATCGAGGAACGTAATGTGTCGTCCATCTTCCAGCTTCACATTGTAAGCACCGATATGCTGGGTAATGCCACCCGCTTCACCGGCAATTACGTTTGCCTTACGGATATAATCGAGCAACGAAGTCTTACCGTGGTCTACGTGACCCATCACGGTAACAATCGGTGCACGCGGCTGCAAGTCGTCCTCGCTGTCTTCTTCCTCGGTGATAGCCTGCGCCACTTCCGCGCTGACATATTCGGTTTTGTATCCGAACTCTTCCGCCACCAAGTTGATGGTTTCGGCATCCAAACGCTGATTGATGGACACCATCATACCAACACTCATACATGTACCGATAACTTGAGTAACCGGCACATTCATCATATTTGCCAGTTCGTTGGCTGTCACAAATTCTGTCAATTTCAAGACTTTGCTTTCTTCCTGCTCCAGCTCTTCCTGTTCCATGAGACGGTCGCGCACGTTTTCACGTTTCTCTTTGCGATACTTAGCCGCCTTATTTTTGGTTTTGTTGGTCAGTCGAGCCAGCGTTTCTTTTACCTGCTTGGCAACGTCTTCATCACTCACTTCCACTTTCGGAGCCGGTTTCTTGAAACGGTCTTTGTTCGGTTTGTTCTGATTTTTCGAGTTATTGTTGCCGGCACCGCCGTTCTTTCCGTTTTCCTTACGGGAATTATTGTTTCCGCCTTGGTTTCCGGCAGCGTTAATGTCTACGCGTTCCTTGCCAATGCGGTTCCGTTTCTTTTTCTTGCCGGCCTCTTCGTCGGCACTCTTGCCACTTTTTTCGTCCGTCTTACGGATTTCCTTGATAATGGCATCCTTCATTTGCTTGCGCTGTTCCTGACGAAGTTTTTCCTTTTCGTCTCTTTCCTTGCGCTTTTCCTCTTTCGATTTCTTTTTGGGACGGGTAGACTGGTTCAAAGCGGCCAAGTCAATCTGACCCACCACATTAATCTTCGACTTAAACTCTGTCGGACGAATTTTGAACACGCCATCGTCTCCCGTCTTTTCTACTTTCTTTGTTTCCGAAGTTTCTTTTTCCATTGGTCCTTCTTGTGTTTTCACATCTTCTGCATCCGTTTTCTCTTCAGTAGAAACCGGCATATTCTCTTTTTTCACTTCCGACACAGGTTCTTTCATTACTTCGGACGAGTTCGCAAGTTCTTCTTTTATCGATACGGCGGACCGCTTGTTCAGATTGTCCAAATCAATCTTTCCCACAGGCTTGAGTTTCGGGCGGAGGTCGTCGGCTACGGCCAACTTCACTTCTTCCTTTTTCGGCTCTTCGGTCTGGATGGAAACGGTAGGTTTGTTACGATCTTTGGACTGCCGTTCCTGAATAAATTTTTCCGATTCCTTTTTCAAATTCTTATCTGTGCTGAACTCCTTCACAAGCACAGCATATTGTTCTTCGGTAATCTTCGCATTAGGGCTTGCCTCAATGGTATGCCCTTTCTTCTGCAAGAATTCAACTACCGTCGTTATTCCTACATTCAGATCTCTTGTTACTTTGTTCAGTCTTATTGTCATTCCTTTTGATTTATGTCCGATGATAGTGGATAGCAGATGTTCGGTCGGACAATCATCTGCTTCAACTATCAATCAACGTTTTTCAATTTTCCTCAAACTCTGCTTTCAAGATGTTCAGCACATCGTCTACGGTATCTTCTTCCAAGTCGGCTTTTTCGATAAGCATATCGCGAGGGGCATTAAGCACTGCCTTGGCCGTATCCAGTCCGATACCCTTGATGGCATTGATAACCCACTCGTCTATTTCGTCCTTGAACTCATCCAGATAGATATCTTCGTTCTGAGCGTTCTCGTCCAGTTCACGATATACATCGATGGTGTATTCGGTCAGCATACTGGCCAGCTTGATATTCATACCGCTCTTACCGATGGCCAATGACACTTGGTCGGGTTTCAAATAGACTTCCGCCTTTTTTTCTTCTTCGTGCAGCACGATGCTCGACACGGTGGCGGGGCTCAAAGCGCGCTGAATGAAGAGTTGGATGTTTCCCGTATAGTTGATGACATCGATGTTCTCGTTTCTCAGTTCACGTACAATGCCATGAATACGGCTGCCCTTCACGCCCACGCAAGCTCCTACGGGGTCAATGCGTTCGTCATAGCTTTCGACCGCAATCTTGGCTCTTTCGCCGGGGATGCGGGCAATCTTCTGCACCGTGATAAGCCCATCGTTGATTTCGGGGACTTCCATTTCGAGCAATCGTTGCAAGAACATGGGTGATGTACGGCTCAAGATGATTTTCGGGTTGTTATTACGGTTATCCACCCGTGCCACTACGGCACGCACCGTTTCTCCCTTCCGGTAGAAGTCCGTCGGAATCTGTTCCGTTTTAGGCAAGAGCAACTCGTTGCCTTCATCATCGAGAAGCAGAATTTCCTTCTTCCAAATCTGATAGACTTCGGCAGCGATAATGTTTCCGACCTTATCACTATACTTATTATATAAGCTGTCCTTTTCCAATTCCAGGATTTTGCTGGCCAATGTTTGGCGCAGATTCAAGATGGCGCGACGACCGAACTTGGCAAAAATCACCTCATCCGTCACTTCTTCGCCCACTTCGTACGAAGCATCCACATTTCGTGCTTCGCTGAGCGAAATCTGCCGGTTGGTATCGGTCAGCTCTTCATCTGCCACTACCACACGGTTTCTCCATATTTCAAAGTCGCCCTTGTCGGGATTGACGATAACATCGTAATTCTCGTCTGTGCCAAACATTTTCGCAATCACGCTGCGGAAACTTTCTTCCAGCACACTCACCATGGTGGTGCGGTCTATATTCTTCGTATCCTTAAATTCCGAAAACGTATCAATCAGACTGATTGTTTCTTCTTTCTTGGCCATAATTTTATTTAAAACTTATTAGATATTTCGTATATTTCAATTCTTCATACTTATAGCTCACCTCTTCGTCCACCCACTTGGGACGTTTGGCTCCTTCGGGCTTCACTTTCTTTTGTACCGTCAGAACAATGCCTTGTTCGTCGGCCTCCTTCAGCACGCCGCACTGTTTCTGCCCATCCCGTGTCAGTACTTCCACTTCCTTTCCGATGTGTATCAGATACTGCTGCAACACTTTGAAAGGCTGACCGATGCCTGCCGAGCCAACTTCCAGTTCATAGTCTTCCTGCTCACGGTCGAGTTTAGACTCTATGAATCGGCTGAGTTCCACACAATCATCAATCCACACTCCTTCGGCATGGTCGATTTCCACTACGATTTTGTCATCCGGGCTTACTGCGATGTCCACCAGAAAGTATTCCTTATCTTCCAGCCATTCGTTCACAATCCCGCTTACCACGTTTTTGTCTATCATTTATTCACTATTAAGAACAAAAAAAGGGCTTAATCAAGCCCCACCATTCATCCATTTCGTTGCAAATATACAAATTATCCGTCAGTGCCACAAGATTTCGCTGTTTTTTTTATAGTTTTGCAAAAACTTATCACACAATGAGCAGAAAAAGAAGCAATATCAACAAGAACTTCATGGTTTTCAACGCCGTGCTGTGCATCGCCGTTCTCTTTGTTTGCGGCATATTTCTATACCTGTCGTTCGCATTGAAACGCGACGCCAACAAAGTGATGACCTACGAGGGCCGTTACCACATCGAAATAGCTCCAGACTTTGCCGGCGAAGCCTACGGCATATACATCAACGACAGTCTTCTGCTGGACGGCATCATGCCCGACAGCCTCATCACGTTGGACGTTTCCCGCTTTGCCGAAGAGCACGTGCTGATGGTGGTAGACCGGCAGACCGACTCCGCCAATCCTTTCAACTTGAGCAAAGAGGGCGGGAAGGTCACGGTAAAGAAAAGCGACCGCCGAGTGACGGTAGAAGAAGTACCGGCCTCATTCTAACAAGCATCGGCAGATATGGCAACCCAAAGAATCGTAGCCGACCCGGATTTCGGTCGAATCGTCATCCGCACCCGATGCACCGCACGAAACATCAGCATGCGCACCAAGCCCGACGGACTGTACGTCACCGTGCCTCCCTACTGCCAGACCGGCAAGATACTGAATGTAGTAAAGGAGTATCGGGCGCGGCTGTTGGAGAAATGGGAGAAGGCGGCGCCCAAAGCATGGGGACCGGACTTCCGCATAGATGCCCCCTGCTTCCGTCTGAAGATGGAAGAGGGTGCGCTGAACCGTTTCATGCTGCACTTCGGCAAAGAAGAAACGATAATCCGCTATCCGAGTCAAGTGGATTTCGAGCGCACGGAAATTCAGAGATTGATGCGCAACGCCGTGATGCGGGCACTCAAGAAGCGGGCGCAAGAGTATCTGCCTCCCCTACTGACCGAATTGGCGGCACGCTACGGATTCCGCTATCGGCAAGTGAAGATTACAGGAAGCCGAAGCCGCTGGGGAAGTTGCTCGGCGACAGGCAGCATCAACCTATCGTGCTATCTGATGCTGTTGCCGCCCCACTTGATGGACTATGTGCTGCTGCACGAGTTGGCGCACACGCGCGAAATGAATCACGGACCGAAGTTTTGGGAAATACTGGATGAAGTAACGGAGGGAAAAGCCCGCACACTGCGGACGGAGTTGCGAGGATTCCGGACCGAAATAGCCTGATAAAAAGGCCATCGCCGTCTTCCGCCGTAAACACTTAGACGAAATAAAAAAACACCTCCACGTTTTTTTTATTTCGTGGAGACGTTTTTAAAATTTTGCGGCATGCATCTCCGGCCGAGAGTTTCAGAAACAATGTTTTGACTTCCGCAGCCGATAAAAACGCCCGTAATCCTCTTTACCCGGATAAGGAGCAAACGGAAAGATTAACGTTTCCGAATAACCGTTCCTTCCTCTCCCCAGATGGACGACGCCTGAGTAATCACCACCTGCGACACGCCCGCGTCAAGTGCCGAGAAAGAGTTTTCAAGTTTCGGTATCATGCCTCCCTGAATCACCCCCTCCCGCACATATTTCTCGAAGAGTTCGGGAGTGATGACGGGGATGACGCTGTCGTCGTCATGCTCGTCGCGGAGCACACCTTTCTTTTCAAAACAAAACACCAGAGTCACATCAAACAAAGCCGCCAACGCCTTAGCCGTTTCGCCGGCGATGGTATCGGCATTGGTGTTGAGCATATGTCCTTCTCCGTCGTGAGTGAGCGGTGCCATGACAGGAACAACCCCCTGCCGGATGAGAGTCGCCAGCAATTCGGCATTGACACGCTTCACATCACCCACAAAGCCATAGTCCACCTCCTTGACCGGACGCTTCACCGACCGGATGACATCCATATCGGCGCCGGTCAGTCCCATGGCATTCACGCCTTTGGCTTGAAGCCCCGCCACGATGTCCTTGTTCACCAAACCGCCATAAACCATTGTCACGACTTTCAGCGTTTCGGCATCGGTAACGCGACGTCCGTTCACCATGCGGCTTTCGATATTCAACCGCGCCGCCAGTTTGGTAGCCGAACGGCCTCCCCCGTGTACCAGCACTTTATATCCCGGAATGAGCGAGAAGTCGGACAGAAGACGATTCAGCGTCTCCTCTTCCTCCACTATCTTTCCGCCCACCTTGATGACTGTCAATTTTTCTTTCATAACTTCATTTGTTTTTTGAATCGTTCCACCGACTGTTTTATTTGCTCCTTATCCTCCAGTTCATCGGCACAGAACACATGCTTCGCCTCCCGATAGAAAGGCAGACGCTTCCGGAGGCTTTCGCAAATGAACGCCTGCAACTCATCGTCAGTCTTCGACGCCACCAACGGACGATTCTGGCAAGACAGCCTCAGCCGACGGAACAAGACCTCAGGAGCGGCTTCCAAGAAGACCGTTTCGCCACATTCGTTCATGTGCTTCATGTTGTCGAAAAAGCAAGGAGTCCCTCCGCCTGCCGAAATAATGACGTCTTCAAACTCGGCCACTTCGTGCAACATCCGACGTTCTATCTCACGAAAACCCTGCTCACCCTTTTCTTCAAAAATCTGCTGCACCGACTTCCGATAGCGTTCTTCGACGCGCCAATCCAAATCGATAAACGCCAAACCCAAGTCGCGCGACAACGCCTTGCCCAGCGTTGTCTTGCCCGCGCCCATATACCCGATTAAGAAAATGCGTGTCATTTCTTCTTTGCACTATATTTCACCTTACGGGTTTCGTTTCTGGACTTTTGGAGTTCTATCACCTTGAAACAACCTTCCAGATTAAGGTCTTTCGGTTCAATGTTTTCAGGGATTTTATAGTTCTTCTTCTGATAAGCGATATAAGGGCCGTAACGACCGTTTAAGATTTGCAAGTCCGGCTCTTCATCAAAAGTCTTGATAACCCTATTTTCCGCGGCCTCCTGCTTTGCTTTAATCCATTCCACAGCTTCTTTCAACGAGACTTCCATCGGGTCCACTCCCTTGGGGATGGAAACAAACAGCTTGTCATAACGCACATAAGGGCCGAAACGACCGACACCTACGCTTACCGGCTTATCCTCTAAGTTGCCCAACGTACGCGGCAACTTGAAAGAATCGAGTGCTTCTTCCAGCGTGATGGTTTCCAAAGACATGCCCTTGGACAACTGAGCGAAACGAGGTTTTTCCTCATCTTCCGCCGAACCTATCTGAATAACGGGACCGAAACGGCCAATCTTGACCGAAACCGGCTTTCCACTCACCGGGTCGGTGCCAAGCATCCGTTCGCCCACTTTGTGTTCACTCTTGAAATTCATGGTCTTTTCCACCAACGGATGGAATCCCTTATAAAAATGATCCATCAATCCCGTCCATTCCTTTTCACCTTCGGCCACTTCGTCAAATTCTTTTTCCACGGTCGCCGTAAAGTTATAATCCATGATTTCGGGGAAATAAGCCATCAAGAAATCGTTCACCACGATACCCACATCCGTAGGCAGCAACTTAGCCTTTTCGTTACCGGTGGTTTCGGTTTTGGTGGTTTCCGTTATCTTTCCGTGCTTCAAGGTCAGCACATCATAGTTACGCTTTACACCTTCCTTGTTTCCCTTCTCTACATACCCGCGCTGTTGCACCGTGGAGATGGTGGGCGCATAAGTAGAAGGACGACCGATGCCCAGTTCTTCCAACTTACGGACCAAACTGGCTTCCGTATAGCGAAGCGGACACTGCGAGAAGCGTTCAACGGCTTGAATGGAAAGGCTCTTCAACTCCTGTCCGACAGCCAGCGGAGGCAACAGGCGGCTTTCATCCTCCTGTTCGCTATCATCGTCATACGATTCTTTATAGACACGCAAAAAACCATCGAAGGTCACGACCTCGCCCGTCGCGATAAAGTTATCCGTACTGTTGCTGATGGAAATGGTAGCCGTGGTCTTTTCCAGTTCGGCATCCGCCATCTGCGAAGCGACGGTCCGCTTCCATATCAATTCATACAGTTTCTGTTCTTGCGCAGAACCAGTAACCGTTTCATTCGCCATATATGTGGGCCGAATAGCCTCATGCGCCTCTTGCGCCCCTTTACTCTTGGTGGCATACCGGCGGGTCTTGACGTAATTTTCGCCCATCAACGAGGATATAACCTGACGGCCGGCATCCAATGCCAAATCCGACAGGTTCACCGAGTCGGTACGCATGTAGGTTATCTGTCCGTTTTCATACAAGCGCTGTGCCACCACCATCGTCTGCGACACCGAGAATCCCAACTTACGGGCTGCTTCCTGCTGCAAAGTGGAAGTAGTAAAAGGAGGTGCCGGAGACTTTCTTGACGGACGGGTCACAATGTCCGTAATATCAAACGTCGCGTTTTGACAGCTTTGCAGAAAATCATGCGCTTCAGTCTTGGTCTTGAAGCGTCGGCCTAGTTCCGCCTTCACCTCCGTCTTTTCGCCGTTTGCTCCGGGTACATCGAACAAAGCCATCACGCGGAAAGAAGGTTCGCTCACAAAACTGTTCACTTCGCGTTCGCGTTCCACAATCAAACGAACAGCCACCGACTGTACACGTCCCGCCGATAAAGCAGGCTTTACCTTGCGCCACAACACCGGAGAAAGTTCAAAACCTACAATACGGTCGAGCACCCGTCGAGCCTGTTGCGCATTGACCAAATTGACATCAATGTCACGAGGATTCTCAATCGCTTTCAATATGGCGGTTTTGGTAATTTCGTGAAACACGATACGTTTGGTCTTCTTCAGATCCAGTCCCAACACTTCAAACAAATGCCAGGAAATGGCTTCTCCTTCGCGGTCCTCATCGGACGCGAGCCAAACCATATCCGCTTTCTTGGCTTCGGCCTTCAATTCCTTCACCAATCTCCGTTTGTCTTCCGGTATTTCGTAATCAGGAGCATATCCTTTTTCTACGTCTATACTGAATTCCTTTTTCTTCAAGTCGCGGATATGTCCGTAACTGGAAAGGACTTTATAATCATCTCCCAAGAATTTCTCGATGGTTTTAGCCTTGGCAGGTGACTCTACGATTACTAGGTTTTTCTGCATAGTTTCTAAATTTGGGGGCAAAAGTAGGAAAAAAAGCAGAATCACACCTATATATTAAGGTATGTTTCTGCTTTTTTTCTTTAAAAAAATCAAAAAGGTCTCTTTTCTGTCAGAATTGCAAGGACAAGCCGGCGAGGAAGTTCAGCTTCTGTACCGGATAGGCATCCGCTCTGACGTATTCCTTATTCAGCAGATTATTCACTTTGCCGAATAGACTCAAATTTTTCAAAAGTACATAGTCGGCTCCGATGTGCAGATTGCTGACGGGTTCATAGCAATCTGCATCCGCACGCTTCACGTAATCGTAGCCCAAGTCCAGATCAAGGTCTTCCAACACCTTGACATGGATACCCAAATTCAACTCCGCTTCGGGCAACAAGCCGCAAGACTCCGCTTTTTCCAACTTCCAATCAAAATAAGCACCTTTCAAATAGACGCCCCAAACATCCTTATAATCATACTTCACCTCGGCACGAGCGTGAGCAACTTTGCTTTTGCACTCCGATACCGCCGAAAAGTATGCGACATCATCGGCCGTCAAGCCCGGCACAAAATCATGTTCCGTCACCCGATAGCCTCCCGCTACGCCAAACCACAAGCCATTGACCGGAGAGCCTTTCAATCCCAACTCCGCATCCAAAGTAGCATAAGTCGGAAGCAACCCGTCAGTCATCCAATAAGGACTGTATCCGGTGGTCAGTTGATAAAAGCTATGGGTGCTTCGGCCTCCTCCGGCTTTGGTATGAAGCATATAACTGTTTGAGAATTGATATTCGAGCGAAACATCCGGCGAAACGTACAGTTTCTTCTTGTCATCATTCCACCAAGGATAGTCACCGTGCCACCAGTCTACATTCACTCCCAAGCGAATGCGCCAGCCTCCTTTTTCCATCGCATAATAAGGATTCAAATCAAGAGCCATGGCACCGTCCGTCTCCGCCGAATAAGCATAGTTATCAAACTTCACTCCCAATCCGTACCGACTTGCATCGCTTACCATCTTCCAAACATCGCCTTTCAGGTAAAAATTCGTTTCATTACCCGCGTCTTGATACATGGTCGCATATTTCATCTTGAAATAATGAACCCCCATTTCGGCAGCAAACCGGACGGGCATTTCCTCATCGGTCGAAACGAAACCGATGTATCCGTTACCCAATGTTTGATGTTGCCGCGTAGCACCTTCCTCCCTTTCCGTCAAGGAAGGGAAAGAGGCAAAAGGCATATAGTTGAACACTTGCGAACGGAAGCTGCCTCCCAACATCATGTCCACTTTTCGGAAAGAGTGTTTGTAGTCCATGCCGATTTTCGCATGATACAAACGGGAAGTCCAATCGCCCAGTTCCTTATCTTCATTTCGCGAATCACCGTTCCATCCGTCCAACGAAGCGGCCACATTCAAACGGTCTTGTTGCGTAAGGTCCCACAGATAGCCGACCTTTACATCCACATTGCCATTATTCCCATATCCGGCACGGAGATAACCGCGCGAGGGTCTGTCGGCTTCCCATTCACGCACCACAGGCGACATGATTTGGTAGTTCCACGAAGAAACGGGACGAAGCGAAGTGGCATAGTCGATATTCTTTTTCGCTACTTTCGGCTCATTGACTTTGGGAAGGACATTGATTTTCGAAGCATCCATCACCGTCGGGTTGTATTCGTTCTCCACAATGACCGTGCGGTTCAGTGTAGTGTCCTGCTGCGCATGAACAGCACTCAGCGACATCATGCAGATACCTGCCATCATCAGTCTTTTTTTCATTTTCTATCTGTTTTTAGGTTTGTCATTCTTTCAGTTTTTCCAACCGACTTTCAATCATGCCGGCAATGTCGTCTTCCGCCTGATAGTTCTGCTTTAACGAAAGCAGATACTGACGAGCATCCAAGTTACGTCCCATCTGCATATACACATCCGCCAACAGCACGAAGCCGCGAGCCAACCAATAAACATGGGGCGTGCTTGCGTCAATGTATTCCAGCACTTCCTTTTCGGCCTCAGCCGTCCGGCCCGCATCGAAGTAACCTTGCGCCATCCGGTATTTCGCCTCCGCGCCATACACGTTACGGGTATCTTTCGACAAGGCTTTCCAATCTTCCATTGCCACTTGCGGCTGTCCGCTTGCCACCAAAGCATTGGCACGATAGTAGCGCGCCTCGTTTTCCAGTTCAGGAGTCAGTTTGCTACCCGAAAGGATAGCGGTCGAGGCAAAGACTATTTCCTCGGCATCACCAGTCTGTGCCGCACTGCGGAGCATCCCCGTCTCGGCAACCTGACGGCGTTCGGCTGTCGAAGCCTGTTCGCACAATCGTTTGTACACATCCAGTGCCCTGACATAATCCTGTGCTTGATATGCCATCTCGGCGCGCATCAGCATTGCTTCTTCCGAATACTTGTTGCCGGGGAACTCCAACACCTTGTCCAGATGAGCGGAAGCACTTGCGTAATTTTTTCCGTTATAATCTATCAAGCCGATGTAATAGTTGGCATTCAAGCTGAAAGCTCCTTCGGGAAAGGTTTGCAAATAACGACTGAAACTGTTTCGGGCATTCTCCAACTCACCACGCATATACACCCGCTCGGCAGCGACGTAAGTCAGCGAGTCACGTTCGTTTACATCAAAACCGGAACCGCCGGGAAGTCCCGACACATAAGCGGCATATTCATCCACTCGGTTCAGGTCGATATAGATGGACTTCAAGTCACGCTGCGCCAAACGCGCTTCCTCACTGCCCGGGTAGTTTTTCACCACTTCCTTATAAGCCGCGATGGCTTCGGGGAATTGGTCATTCTGATAATAGAGCAAGCCGATTTCATTGGCCGCCCGACGGGCATGATAACTTTCGGGGAAATTCTTGACCAACATTTGGTATCGGCCGATGGCGTTTTCGTTATCCTCTTGTTGTACAAAGGCGCGTCCCTGTTCATAGAGGGCATCATCGATGTATTGCGATTCGGGATAGTCGGTGATGAGTTTGTTCAGCGTTTGAATTTTGCCGACATAATCGCGCTGCAAGCCTTTCACAAAGCCTTCCTGATAGAGTGAATAGTCGCCCAAGGAAGGTTCGGTTTCCGCCGCCCGGATATAGTTGCGACGAGCAGCATCAAAGTCGCGCACATAGAAGTTACAATCGCCGATGCGATTGTAAGCATCAGCCTGCACCTGACGGTCGTTGCTTTCCCCTCGTTGCACATAACGCGAGAACCAGTTCAAGGCATCGCTGTAATTTTTCTGTTTGAAGGCGGTGTAGCCCAAATTGTAGAGAGCCAGCCCGTATTCTTGTTCCGAGCGGTCGGTGGCAAACTCCAGATACCGGCGAAGGTCATTCGCCGCTTCCCGATAGTTCTCCAAACGATAGTACGCCTCTCCTCTCCAGTAATAAGCGTCCGCTTTGGTAGGCTGATGGTATTGACCGATTTGCAGGGAACGGTTGAAGCATTCCACCGCTCCGGGGAAGTCGGCATTGGCAAAGGCCTGCGTGCCGAGGCGAAATAAAATTTTCTGCTTGGCTTCCATGATACGCATCCCCGGTTGTCGGATTTTAGCAATAGACTTCAAAGCCGCTTCGTAGCTGCGGGTGTTCAGATACACTTCCACCAGATAGTCGTTCACCTTTTCGACATAGGGAGAGGCGGGAAATTCGTTCAAAAAGCGTTCGAACACCGTCACCGATTCGGCAAAAGGAGAATAAGATGTTTCGTGAATGCACAGGGCATAGTTATACAACGCCTGTTCCTTCACGCCAAGGTCATAATCATGCAGGGAAGCCTGTTCGAAGGACATACATGCCCGGTTGCGCTCCATCAGATTCAGATAGGCCAGCCCCATGTGCAGATAAGCGTTCTGTGACAAAGCGTCTTCCGTGGTCGTGGTTCGTCCCAAAGCCTCCACCGCTTTCGAATAGGCTTCGGTGTGATAACAGCTCATTCCCCATTGATACAACGTTTTCCGTTGGGGGTTGGAAACGGAACTGCAATAGGCTTCGAGCGAAACGGCCGCTCCCAAATAATCTTGCAAGCCATAGCGGGCTTCGCCTTGTATGCGAAGCATCTCGGCTTCATCCTTATGCCCGTCGTATCGCTTCAAGAAATCGTCCGCCACATCGGCTGCCCGACGGTAGTCCTGACGTAGCAGGTAAATTTCTCCTATATAGTAAGGTACGAGCGAAGCATACACTTTGTCTTTTTGCAGAGAAGCGAAGGCTTCCAACGCGACATCGTACTGTTTTTCCACGTAGTCGATGTAAGCCAGATTGAAAGTAGCGTCGGCGGTGTGCGTACGGCTCACGTCTTTCAATAACGTAAACCACACCTTGGCCTCCCGCACATTCTGTTCTTTCAAATAAGCGGTCGCCATCTTGCAAACGGCTTCATCCCGCTCCTTGTCGGGCAAAACTTCGAGGTCGCATTGGCGGAATATCTCCAAAGCTTCCGAATAGTTCCCCTCATCAAAATAAGCCGAAGCTATCAGGCTCTGTATCCGATTGGCGTGACGGGAGTCGGGATATTGTTTCAGATAATCTTTCAGCAACTGTACGCTGTTTTTCGATTTGAGTTCATACTCGCGGCACACACGGGCATACTCCCGGTCGCCCGACGCATCTTTTGTCACCACCTGCTGCGCCAATCCCTGATGTACGGACAGGCTCATCCATGCAGCTATCCAAATTATTATTTTCTTCATCTTTTAGTGTCTGTTATATTCATTCAAAAAACGCCTTACACCCTCCCGCACCGAGTCAAGTCCGAAGTCATCGGGGTTGATTGCCTCAAGCGACATCCAAAACGAATCGGCCACATCGTCCATCGCCCGCAGGGAAGAGGTGTCTTTCACCTTGCAAACAAAGAACTGGTCGAGCGTATGCACCAAGAAACCGGAGTAGAGATAGGTGTTTGGCAACGAAAACTGATAGACGGCCTCCGTCACTTCAAGGCCGGTTTCTTCTTTCACCTCGCGAGCCACGCCTTGTTCGGCCGTTTCATGGCAGTCTATAAAACCACCCGAAAGGTCGAGCGTACCTTTCTTCGGCTCCTTTGCCCGACGGCAGACCAGCAGTTCGCCGCGTTCATTCAGGATAAAGGCTACCGTAGCGGCACTGGCATTGAAGTAATACACAAAGCCACAGGCGTCGCAACGCTTAGACTTCCCGTCATGGACGTGGAAGTTCGCCGAACCGCACTTGGGGCAGAATTTGAATTGTTCCAACGGATGCATCATTACTTTAAATTAAGAATCATTGTACAAAGATAATGTTTCCGGCTCACTTCTTCCCGCACTTTACTAAAAATATGCGGTGGTTTTATATTTTCTTCGTATATTTGCCCATTGAAACATCTTACAGCAACAAACTTTATGGAATTTTTCATCATTCTGATACTGATTTTGCTTAACGGCGTTTTCTCAATGTCCGAAATAGCTCTTATATCCGCTCGCAAGAGCAGTCTCACGAACGACTCCCGCCGAGGAAGCGCGACGGCACGAACAGCCTTGAAGCTGGCCAACGACCCCGACAAGTTTCTTTCCACCGTACAAATTGGCATCACACTCATCGGGCTGATTACCGGTATCTATTCGGGCGACAAACCGGCCAATGACTTCAGCGTATGGCTCATCGGTCAAGGATTCCCCGATACATACGCCCATATCACAGCCCAGTCGCTCATCGTCGTACTGGTCACTTACCTCAGCATCTTGTTCGGCGAATTGATTCCAAAGCGTATCGGCATGACAGCCTCCACCTCCATCGCCAAACTGTTGGCTCGCCCCATGTACACGCTATCGACCGTCGCTTCTCCTTTCGTATGGTTGCTATCCAAAAGCACCTCATTGGTGTTCAATCTGTTGCACATCAACACCGAAGCCGAGAAAGTGACCGAAGAAGAAATCCGATCGATGATTGACGAAGGAACCGAAAGCGGCGAAGTGCAAGAAGTAGAACAGGAAATCGTAGACCGTGTGTTCTCATTGGGCGACCGCAGCGTGAGCACCATCATGACCCACCGCAACGATGTGGTGGCTATCGACATCGACATGAGCAACGCCGAGATATTCCGAATCGTGTGCGAGCATCTGTATCAAGTTTACCCCATCACCCGAAACCGCACGCTCGACGACATCGTAGGAGCGGTCTACCTGAAAGACCTTTTCGGCAAGTTACAAGACGAATCGTTTGATTTGCGCAACGTCATCCGTCCCGCCCAATACTTCCACGAGAACATGGACGTCTACAAAGCGTTGGAATTGATACGTAAGAACCACATCAAGTACGGACTCATCTGCGACGAGTTTGGCAGTCTGCAAGGCATCATCACCATGAAAGACCTGCTGGAGGCACTGGTCGGTGCCCTGCCCGAAAAAACGGAAGAGCCGGACATCCTGCCCCGCAAGGACGGCAGTTGGCTCATCGACGGGCAATGTTCTTTCTACGACTTCCTCCGCCACTTCGACTGCGAGGACTTGTACGGCGAGTACTACTACAACACGTTGGGCGGACTCATCTTGCAACAACTGGGGCACATCCCCCACTCCGGCGAAACCCTTCAATGGAACGGTTTCCAATTGGAGATTGCCGACATGGACGGCGCACGGATTGACAAAGTAATGGTCATCCAAAAAGAAAAGCCGACAGACTGACAAGGTAAAACGTAAGCCGGCATCGGTAATAGCATTCTCACAACTTACTGTTATAATAGATTACATTATAAAAACAACATTAAAGCAAATGGAGTATCGTTCAATTAAATATGCGGGCAATTTAGAATTGCTCATCGCTTTTCTGGTATTAGTACAAGAACTCCTCTACTACATTGGATATATTTTGAAAAAACATAATATAGTAGATAGGGACATAGGTAATGCCATTATCAACAAAGACCTCTCTCTCATTTGATAATACATATGCTTTCTTGATATTATAGTCATTGTTAGATATAAACTTATCCAAAGCACTATGAACCGTATAATCTTTTCCGGATTTCACTTCAATTGGAGTATTTGAAAGATTGTCGGCATCATCAATCAAAAAATCAACCTCACCGTTTTTCTTATTGTCATAATAGTATAAGTCATATCCGTGAGCTCTCAGCTCTTGTGCTACGACAGTTTCATAAACGGAGCCGAGATTTATGCTCTTGATATCCGACATAACAGCTTTGATGTTGTTGTGATAGAATATACCGGATAGGATACCTACATCATTCAGATAGAGTTTTAACAAGTTCTTGCCGCTATTCTCTACCAAAGGATATGTCGGGGTACTGATTGCCTTTACTTCTAAAGCTATGCCGGCGGAGATTAGATAATCAAACTCATCTAAATAGTCATTAGATCTTTTCCACTTTTTGTCTTCAATATCCTTAATAATAACCCTCTTCTTTTTATTCTCAAGGTTTGACGGTATCATATCGAAGATACGGCGTATCTTCAACTTTTTATTATGTTCTTCCTCATATTTAGATGCATCAACTCCGTATAAATCGTGAGCCTCTTTTTGAATGGAACGGAATTCAACTACATTACGACTCTCCACGAAAGTCTCAACAGCCTTAGGCAGACCACCAACTAACAAGTATTTTTTGAAGAGGTCCAACATTTTATCATGCATCGTATCAGACAATGCCTGGTTGTTGCTGAAACTCTCCCTCATAGCACCAATAGCCACTTCTCCTACACCATTAGCATAAAGGAACTCTTCAAAATCCATCGGATACATATGTTTTACATCCAAACTTCCGATAGGAACCGATTGGGTATTTTTCAAAGTCACTCCAAGCAGAGAGCCACTGGCAATATAGGTAAACTTCTTCTCTTTCATCAAGAACTTCACAAGAGTAAGAAGATGATCATATGCTTGAATCTCATCAATGAACACAAGGGTGTTATTCTTCTCCTTCATTTTGTCGCCTGCTACAATACTTAGAGCCATATAGAAATCCTTTGTGGTTTTAGCCTCCGCAAAAATGCGGTCGCCCAATTTATCCTCTTCCATATTGATTTCAATATAGTTCGGGAACATCTTTTCGCCCATATGACGGATAATATATGACTTACCTATTTGGCGTGCACCATCAATCAACAGCATTCTATCAGAATCTGAAGAGAGATATTCCTCAATCCGTTTTGTAATCTTTCGGTATAACATGTTACTGCCTTTTTGTTAGTGCAAAGATAGTATATTTTTTGACATGAGGTGCGTTTTCCGATTAAAAACAACCTTTAAAAACTGCGTTTTCCTATAAAATGCGTCCTCAAAAAACTGCGTTTTCCGATTGATTGAATCAATAATTGCGATATCAAAGAAGTACCTGGGCGACGAGTATTTCCTCTGCCATCTACCAAACCATTGCTAAATTTCTTGCAGATGTCGAGAATTTTCACGAATATTGCATATAAGTTGTGCATACTATGATTTCTAATTAATAGTTTGCTCACTACCAATTTACTGAATATCTGTAATATGTACAACTTTTATATAACAATATTTTTAGAAATTAACTCCGCCAACGGGTTAGATTACATTATAAAAACAACATTAAAGCAAATGGAGTATCGTTCAATTAAATATGCGGGCAATTTAGGATTGTTCATCGCTTTTCTGGTATTGTTCGGTTGCAATAATCATAATGACATTTATGACAGGCTGAATTTGGCCGATAGTCTGATGACGCATAAACCGGATTCGGTCCTCACGATATTGAACGATATGGATGTTTCCCGGTTAGGTAGCAATGACATATCCGCACGCTATGCCCTCCTAAAGTCCATGGCATTGGACAAAAACCATATTGACACTACCACTTTTGATGTTCTTCAACCGGCCATTGATTATTATATAAAAAACGGGACACCGGACGAGCAACTTCGGACCTATTATTATAAAGGAAGAATCTATCAGAACCAAGGTGATGATGATGCCGCAATGCGTTCTTTCATGGATGGTTGTGATTTAAGGGAAATGATAACCGATTCCTTATTGTTAGCACATACATTTGTAGCACAGGGTACACTATTTCTTAAACAATACAAAACAAGCGAGTTCATCTGCAATAACATGGCAGCCGCAAATCTATATGGAGCCATTGGAAAAGACATTCTTGAAATCAAGAGCTATACAAATGCCCTTGATGGTTACATTATACAGAATAACCAATCGGCGGCAGACAGTCTTATTTCCATTTGCCTGCCTTTGATACAAAAAAATCCGGATGGCGAAGTCTATCTTTTCCCCTCCATACTGTCATATACAATAGAATTTTGTCCACCTGATGACATCAAAGCCTTTTTAGACAAATATTCGGACTTAAAATTGTCTCAAGATGAAGCCATGAATTTTGCCCAAGGCTATTCTAAAATCGGAGAACACGATAAAGCTCTAAATCTTCTTTCGGCAATCAACCTATCCGGTTCCACTTTAGACTCACTCAAGTATGCTTCGATAAAAATCGGCATTCTTGAAAAACAAGGTAAATATGAGCAAGCCTTACATTCGTATAAGGACTACTCTGCCATGCTTGAACACTATCAAAAAAAGCTACTTTCACAAGATTTGCTATTCTCCGATAAAAAGCACCAACTTGAAATAGAAAATCTTATAGAGATTCAAAATAGAGACAGAATAATTTGGGGAACGCTGTGTGGCATAT
>CAYXZF010000027.1:0-26229 GCA_964469845.1 uncultured Phocaeicola sp. | reverse complement strand
AAACAGACAGACCTATCTCCCTCGACCACATGAAACAGTTCCGCCTTATCGGGAGATAAATAAAGCAATCGGTCGGCGGTAAGATACAGCAACTTGGTGGCATCTTTATCATTGGAATACTTACGGACGGAAGAAATGACGGAATCTTTATCGGAAGACATTTGATAACGTATTTCCAACGGTTTTTCCATATCATTCAGTACAATTCCTCCTTCCGGAAACAAAGACAGGTTCACCACCGAAAAATCGGTCGGACCTTGTCCGATGTTAGCAAAACACGCGATTTCATTTCCCGACCGGACATCGATGGCGTGTACAAAGTTTTCCGAAGATGTGGGATCTTGCCAATAGGCTGTTCCGTTTTGATAGAGAAGTTTACCCGGCATACGAGTATAAATACTGTCAGACACTACGGTATAAGGCGGATTGGAAACACGAACAACATCTTGCTTTCAGCACACGAAACAAGCAAAGCGGCAACGAACGCCACCTTTAGTAATTTAAATTTCATCATTTTATTTCTTTTGAATTTAGCATTAATATAATCTTTTCTGCATCTATCCTTTCAGCAGACAGCGCAAAAGTAAAAAAAAAATCATATAAATCATTTTTTCGACAGACAATTGAAAAAAGGACGTTTTTCTTGATTTATCGCTACGAAAACAGCGGCTATCGTTAGGAATTTCGGCGGATAATTCGTTTCTTTGCAAAAGAATCGGGTGAAGTTTCATCCTTTAACGACACTCAGCCGGATATACATTGAGTTTCCACGCTTCCCGAAAGAGGAAAACGAATGTGAGAGTTTATTTGATTGTTGAATTTATAGAAAGATTATGAAATACCCTATCGGAATACAGAGCTTTGACCGCATCATCGAAGACGGTTATGTATATGTGGACAAGACGGCCTTGGTACACAAACTCGTTACGGAAGGAAAGATTTACTTCCTCAGTCGTCCGCGACGCTTCGGAAAAAGCCTGCTCATCTCCACCCTGAAAAACTATTTCTTAGGCAAAAAGGAACTGTTCAAAGGACTGGACATCGACGCCTTGGAAAAGGACTGGACAGAGCATCCGGTTTTTCATCTGTCGTTTGGCGGAGCGAACTTCACGATACCGGGAGCGTTGGAAGACAAAATAATGGACTCATTGGGACAGTGGGAAGAACGCTATGGCAGAAATCCATACGCCAACGAGATAGGGACTCGATTCAACTACGTACTGAAAGCCGCTCACGAAAAAACCGGACGCCGCTCCGTGGTGCTCATCGATGAATACGACAAACCTTTGCTGGATGTGATTGACACCGGACACTCGATTACCGTAAAAGGAGAAAACCGGTTGCTGGAAGACCACAACAGGGAAATGCTGAAAGGAATCTACTCCGTATTCAAGGAAGCCGATGAACATCTGCAATTCGTCTTGCTGACCGGCGTGACCAAATTCTCGCAAGTGAGTGTGTTCAGCGGATTCAACCAACCGGCGGACATCAGCATGGACGCACGATACGAAGCCCTCTGCGGAATCACCACCGAAGAACTGTATCGTTATTTCAACGAACCGATAACCGAACTGGCGGAAACCTATCATTACACCCTCGAAAAGATGAAGGAAGAACTGAAGCGGCAATACGACGGCTATCACTTCGGACCCAAACTGACGGACATTTACAATCCGTTCAGCCTGCTGAACGCCTTTGCCTCGTCGCGAATGGACGACTTTTGGTTCCGAAGCGGCACACCCACTTACCTAATCCGTCTACTCAACCACACAAAGGAGAATCTGAACGAACTGACCGGAAAGTATTACGACCCCGGACAGTTCATCGACTATAAGGCTGATGTGGAAAAGCCACTGCCCATGATTTTCCAAAGCGGATACCTCACCATCAAGGATGCAAACATCAGACGCAATACATTTCTGCTGGATTTCCCCAACAACGAAGTGAAGAAAGGATTCGTCACCCTGGTGGCAACCGACTATCTGAAAAGCAAGAAGGAGATAACGAGTTGGGTTCAAGACATCATTGACGCACTGGAAGCGGGCGACACGGAACAATTCCGCATACTGCTCACCTCGTTTCTGGCAGGCATCCCCTACTCCATGCGACGCAAGGAGGACGAGCGGGAACGCGAACGCTATTTCCACTACACGTTCTATCTGTTGCTGCGCATGGTGAGCTGCTACACCGTCTACACCGAAAAACAGCAAAACGAAGGAAGGGTGGACTGCATCATCGAAACACCCGAATACGTGTATGTGTTTGAATTCAAACTGGACGGAACCGCCGAAGAAGCAATCAGACAAATAGAGGAAAAAGGATACGACCGTCCCTACCAAGCCGACCAACGGACGCTGTATAGGATAGGCGTCAGCTTTTCATCGGAAACCGGAACCGTGAGCGACTGGAAAGCGGTAAGACTGTAAGGATAAAAGATGAAAAGCGTTCGGGGTCTGAACGCTTTTCATCTTTTATCCTTACAGCAATAGCCGGTCGGATGAAACCACACGGCTTAAAATTCGCTCGTAAAATGGAATTTGATGTGCTTGAAGTCCATCTGCGCCATCTGAAGCACATAATTGCTATCCGCCAAGAAAACATCGCGACCTTCGCGGTCTTTTGCCATATACTGATACTTGCGCTTTTTGAAAGTTTCAAGTTCGGCGGCATCATCGCACTCTATCCAGCAAGCCTTGTAAAGACTGATAGGCTCCCAACGACACTTGGCGTTGTATTCGTTTTCCAAACGATACTGGATAACCTCGAACTGCAATTGTCCCACCGTACCGATAATCTTTCGGCCGTTGAACTGATTGACAAACAACTGCGCCACACCTTCGTCCATCAGCTGGTCAATACCCTTGGCCAACTGCTTTTGCTTCATCGGGTCGGCGTTCTCGATGTATTTGAACATCTCCGGCGAGAAACTGGGCAATCCCTTGAAATGGAGTTTTTCGCCCTCGGTCAACGTATCGCCAATCTTGAACGTTCCGTTATCAGGCAAACCGATAATGTCGCCTGCCCAAGCCTCATCCACCGTGGTCTTTCGCTGCGCCATGAACTGCGTGGGCGATGAGAAACGCATCGTTTTCCCATGACGCACATGATAATAGGGTGTGTTGCGCGAGAATCTGCCTGAACAAACCTTACAAAAAGCGATGCAAGAACGGTGGTTGGGGTCGATATTGGCAGTAATCTTGAACACGAAACCGGTAAACTTCTGCTCATCGGGCTGCACATCCCGCTCCTCCGCCTTCACGGGACGAGGACCGGGCGCAATCTCCACGAAAGTGTTCAGCAGTTCTTCCACACCGAAGTTATTCAGAGCGGAGCCGAAGAACACGGGAGCCAATTCGCCTTTCAGATATTCCCGTACATCGAATTCGGGATACACCCCTTCAATCAGTTCCAATTCACTGCGTAGCTTTTCGGCAAGCGGTGCGCCAATCTGCTTGTCCAACTCCTCGGTGTGAATGTCTACCTCCACCTTTTCGGCCACCACCTGTTTGGAAGGTTGGAACAGGTTAAGGTTCTGTTCGTAGATATTGTACACCCCCTTGAAGCGCGGACCGCTTTCAATCGGCCAAGTGAGCGGACGCACTCCGATAACCAGTTCTTCTTCCAGCTCATCGAGCAAATCGAACGGGTCTCTGGCTTCACGGTCCATCTTGTTCACGAAGATAATGACCGGCGTATTACGCATACGGCACACCTCCATAAGCTTACGTGTCTGGGTTTCCACACCCTTCGCGCCGTCCACCACAATGATAACGGAATCGACCGCCGTCAAGGTACGGTACGTATCTTCCGCAAAGTCCTGGTGTCCCGGCGTGTCAAGGATATTGATTTTATAATCCCGATAGTCAAACTCCATCACAGACGTGGTCACAGAGATACCGCGCTGCTTTTCGATGTCCATCCAGTCGGATGTCGCCGTTTTTTTGATTTTATTACTCTTTACAGCACCCGCCACCTGTATCTGTCCGCCGAAAAGCAACAATTTTTCGGTCAATGAGGTTTTACCGGCATCCGGATGCGCGATAATCGCAAAGGTTCGTCTTCTTTCTATTTCGTTATTCATAAATTTACCAACTATCATTTATCTATTATCAACTGAGCCATACAGCTCTGCAATGAATCTTCCCAATACGGCACTTCGACGCCGTACGTCGATTTGATTTTCGACTTGTCCAACACCGAATAATGCGGACGTCTGGCAGGCGTAGGATACTCTTCGGTATGGAGCGGCTTCACGCGACAGGTCGCGATGCCTGCCATGCGGTGAATGGTCTTGGTGAAATCGTACCACGAGCAGACACCCTCGTTACTGAAATGATAGATACCCGGCACGATACCCTGACGGATAGCGACGAAGATGACACGGGCAAGGTCGCGGGCGTAAGTCGGTGTTCCAATCTGGTCGAAGATGACACCGAGTGATTCGCGTTCCTTACCAAGACGGAGCATGGTCTTCACAAAATTGTTGCCGAAAGTGGAATACAACCATGCGGTACGAACAATCATCGTCCGACTGCAAAATGTCAAAGCATTTTGCTCGCCCGCCAACTTGGTGCTTCCATACACCGAGTCGGGGCACGTCGGCTCGGTTTCCTTATAAGGGATATGAGCCGTACCGTCGAACACGTAGTCGGTAGAGATTTGCACCAGCGCGGCTCCGTTAGCCTCGGCCGCCTTAGCCAGATAACCCACGGCGTCACTGTTCAGCCGGGTACAAAGTTCCACATTTTCTTCCGCCTTGTCTACGGCGGTATAGGCGGCACAGTTCACGATAACATGGATATCGTTCGCCTTTACGAAATCCATTACGGCCTGTTCATTACAAATGTCGAGTTCGGCCACATCGGTAAAGAAACAGGTATATTCCCTATTTTCTTCCGAAAGCACTCTCATCTCATTGCCCAACTGTCCGTTGGATCCGGTTATCAATATATTTTTCATAATTCAAGTTTTCCTTTTTTATCTTCTATATAATAGGTGGACAACATGGAAAGCAAAGCGGTAATGGCTTCTTGCGCCCGCTTGGTTTCTTCACCTATTTCTTTCTTTTGAAGTTTCAGCAACAAAATGCCGTAGAGGGCTTCGAAACAAGTTTCCAGTTCGGGTTCCTCCTTATCGGCTCCCTTGGCACGAAGTTCCACGATGAAAGGCAATGCCTTGTAGTAGGCCGCGTTATAGTAAGGAAACTTAGACGAAGCCAGTAATTGCAGATGCAAGTCGGTAAGCCAGATGATGACATTCTTGTTGATTTGCAGATGTCCCCGTTGCGTCACCTCTTCCCGACGCATCATCTCGGTCAGGTCTTCGTACCATTGCGCCAACTCAGGTTGCTGTTCGGCAGGATAACGGGACACCAGCTCCCGGCAAATGCGTTCCCTATCGCAGCCGCAGGCACGAATCAAATCCTCCACCTGCCACATGTATAGCAGATATTCGGCGATGTTCTGCTGTTTCAGTTGTTGGGAAATAAACATTTCAAAGCAAGTTTAATAGATTGTTTTTCCTAAAATCGTATATATCAAGCTGAACACCGAAGCCAGCATCACCACACTGCCGATGACGCGGTTCAGCATCCAGATGCCGCGCACATTGAAATGCGTGCGCACCTTATTGACAAAATAAGTAATTCCGAGCCACCAAAGCAAAGCGCCCATGACAATCGCCAGATAACCCACCAGCTGAAAGCCCAGTTCGCTGCCCGGCATCACAAACGAAAAACGGGCAAACAAACCAATAAACAGGAAGATGATGAGCGGATTGGAAAAAGTGACAAAGAAAGAAGTCACGAAGTTGTGAAGATAGGTTCCTTTCTGCGAGGAAACGGGACGAATGGACTGAACCGGATTACTGCGAAATGTATAGAGTCCGAATATAAACAGCATGATACTTCCGACAATTTGAAGCAACACCTGATTGCGAGTAAGAAATTCGTCCATAAAACTCATGCCATAACCTGTTATCAGGGCATAGCAAATGTCACTCAACGCAGCTCCCAAGCCGGTGACAAAACCATACCAACGCCCTTTGTTCAGAGTTCGCTGAATACAAAGCACGCCGACAAGACCCAACGGTGCGGAAACAACCACGCCGATAACGAGTCCTTTCACCAACAAATCGAGTATGGTTACTTGTTCAATCCAATTCATGGGTGCAAAGATGCCACTTTTTTACGAAAGTACCTATATTTGATTCAAAAATTCTTTCACAGATTATGTCTTTTATGTAACTTTGCACCTTATTAATGGATAATTTCAATTAACATAACAACGATAAAAGTGCTATGATTCTATTTTTCAGAACACCAGCCCAGAGTGTCATCGCAACGGAATCCCATCAACAACTCCCGGCCGAAGACATCCAAAAACTTTGTTGGCTTTATGGTGAAGCCAAGGTAGAGAATGAAGAAAACCTGCAAGGTTGCTTTATCGGTCCCCGACGCGAAATGATTACTCCTTGGAGTACCAACGCTGTAGAAATCACTCAAAACATGGGACTGAACGGTATTCTCCGCATCGAAGAGTATTTCCCCGTAAAGGATGAAAACGCAGCATACGACCCGATGTTGCAACGTCTGTACAAAGGCTTGAACCAAGACATCTTTACGGTGAACATCCAACCTCAGCCCATCCTCTACATCGAAAATCTGGAAGCCTACAACGAGCAGGAAGGCCTCGCTCTCTCGCAAGAGGAAATGGACTACCTGAAGAAAGTGGAAAACGACTTGGGACGCAAGCTGACCGACTCGGAAGTGTTCGGCTTCGCGCAAATCAACTCGGAACACTGCCGACATAAAATATTTGGCGGCACATTTATCATCGATGGTGTGGAAATGGAATCTTCCCTCTTCCAAATGATCAAGAAAACCACACAGGAAAACCCGAATAAAATCATCTCTGCCTACAAGGACAATGTGGCCTTTGCCGAAGGTCCGGAAATCGAGCAGTTCGCTCCACGCGACCATTCAACCGCCGACTATTTCGTCATCAAGAACGTGAAGTCGGTCATTTCATTGAAGGCGGAAACCCATAACTTCCCGACAACCGTAGAACCATTCAATGGTGCTTCGACCGGTACGGGCGGTGAAATCCGCGACCGTATGGGAGGAGGCAAGGGCTCTTGGCCCATCGCCGGTACGGCGGTGTACATGACATCCTATCCGCGCAGCGAAGAAGGTCGCGAATGGGAAGACATCCTGCCGGTGCGCAAATGGCTGTATCAAACGCCGGAACAAATCCTCATCAAAGCATCCAACGGCGCTTCCGACTTTGGCAACAAGTTCGGCCAACCCTTGATTTGCGGTTCCGTACTCACATTCGAGCATCAGGAAAACAACGAGAAGTATGCTTACGACAAAGTGATTATGCTGGCCGGCGGCGTAGGTTACGGCACTCAACGCGACTGCTTGAAGGGTACTCCCGAAGCAGGCAACAAAGTGGTGGTAGTCGGTGGCGACAACTATCGCATCGGTCTGGGTGGCGGTTCGGTTTCTTCGGTGGAAACAGGCCGTTATTCATCGGGCATTGAGCTGAACGCCGTTCAGCGTGCCAACGCCGAAATGCAGAAGCGCGCCTACAACGTGGTTCGCGCCCTTTGCGAAGAAGACGAAAATCCGATTGTTTCCATCCACGACCACGGCTCGGCAGGTCACGTAAACTGCCTCTCGGAATTGGTGGAAGAATGCGGCGGTTTGATTCACATGGACAAGTTGCCCATCGGCGACGAAACCCTGTCGGCCAAGGAAATCATAGCCAACGAAAGTCAGGAACGCATGGGATTGCTCATCGATGAAAAAGCGATAGAACACGTACAGAAGATTGCCGAACGCGAACGCGCCCCGATGTACACCGTAGGCGAAACAACCGGCGATCATCGCTTCGCCTTTGAACAAGCTGATGGCGTGCGCCCGTTTGATTTGGCGGTAGACCAGATGTTCGGTTCATCGCCTAAGACTTACATGATAGACAAGAACGTGGAACGTAAATATGAAGTGGTGAACTACGACATCACCCAATTGGATGAATACGTAGAGCGCGTGCTCCAGCTGGAAGCCGTAGCCTGCAAGGACTGGCTGACCAACAAGGTGGATCGCTGCGTGACCGGCCGCGTTGCCCGTCAGCAGTGTCAAGGCGAATTGCAGTTGCCGCTCAGCGACTGTGGTGCCGTTACCTTGGACTATCGCGGTACCAAAGGCATCGCCACCGCCATCGGACATGCTCCGCAAGCGGCTTTGGCCAATCCGGAAGCCGGTTCCGTCTTGTCCGTCAGCGAAGCTCTGACCAACTTGGTATGGGCGCCAATGGCCGAAGGACTGGACAGCGTATCGCTCTCCGCCAACTGGATGTGGCCATGCCGTGCGCAAGAGGGAGAAGACGCCCGACTCTACAAGGCTGTCAAAGCATTGTCGGACTTCTGCTGCGCCCTGCAAATTAACGTACCGACCGGCAAAGACTCTCTTTCCATGACCCAGAAATATCCGGATGGTGAAAAGATTATCAGTCCGGGTACGGTGATTGTATCGGCCGGAGGTGAAGTGTCGGACATCAAGAAGATTGTATCTCCGGTCATGAAGAACAGAGCCAAAAGCCGTTTTTACCACATCGACTTCTCGTTTGACAGTTTGCAATTAGGAGGTTCGGCATTCGCTCAATCATTAAATAAGGTAGGCAGCGATGTTCCTACCGTGAAGAATCCGGAATACTTCCGCGATGCGTTCCTCGCCGTTCAGCAGTTGGTGAACGAAGGTCTGATTCTGGCCGGTCACGACATCTCTGCCGGCGGTCTGATAACAACCTTACTCGAAATGTGCTTCGCCAATACCGAGGGAGGTATGGAAATCACTCTCGATAAGATTCAGGGTGCCGACATCGTGAAGACACTGTTTGCCGAAAATCCGGGCGTAGTCATCCAAGTAGCCGATGAAAACGCGGCACAGGTTAAGAAGATATTGGACGATGCAGGTGTAGGCTACGTGAAGATAGGTGTGCCGACCGAAGAACGTCACATCCTCGTGAGCAAAGACAGCGTGACTTATCAGTTCGGCATCGACCATTTGCGCGACGTGTGGTACAGCACTTCTTATCTGCTTGACCGCAAACAGAGTTTCAACGGTTGTGCCGAAAAGCGTTTTGAAAACTACAAGCAACAGCCATTGGAACCGGTTTTCGGTCCCGAATTTACCGGCAAGCTGAGTCAATGGGGCTTAAACCCCGACCGTCGCGAAGCCAGCGGTCTCCAAGCTGCCGTCATTCGTGAAAAGGGTACGAACTCCGAACGCGAAATGGCTTATGCTTTCTGGTTGGCAGGCTTCGATGTGAAAGACGTCACCATGACCGACCTAATCAGCGGTCGTGAGACACTGGAAGACGTGAACGTCATCGCTTTCTGCGGCGGCTTCTCCAACTCCGACGTACTCGGTTCCGCCAAAGGATGGGCAGGTGCGTTCCTTTTCAATCCGAAAGCCAAAGCAGCCCTCGACAACTTCTATGCCCGCAAAGATACGTTGTCTCTCGGCGTTTGCAACGGTTGCCAGCTAATGATTGAACTCGGCCTCATCAATCCCGAACATCCGGCTGACAAAAAAGCCAAAATGCTGCACAACGACTCACACAAATTCGAAAGCAGCTTTGTCTCGCTCACCATTCCGACCAATCGCAGTGTAATGTTTGGTTCGTTGAGCGGATTCAAGATTGGCACTTGGGTGGCTCACGGTGAAGGTAAGTTCCACTTGCCACTCCCCGAAGACGAATACAATATAGTGGCCAAGTTCTCGTATGACGAATATCCGGGCAACCCGAACGGTTCATCATACGGTGTGGCTGCCATCGCCAGCAAGGACGGACGCCATCTGGCCATCATGCCGCACCCCGAACGCACCATCTTCCCCTGGCAATGCGGTTACTATCCGACGGAAAGATTGGCCAATGACCAAGTAACTCCTTGGATTGAAGCGTTTGTAAATGCCAGAAAATGGGTAGAAAAGAACAAAAAATAACCTTTTTGTGTTATAAAATCATAAAAAGCGGTTAATTCACAAAATTAACCGCTTTTATTTTTTGGGATATTTGTTTCTTTTTAAGAATTTTGTATCACGTAATGATTATAAATACGAAAACAAATGTTGAAAAGATTGGCTAAAAGACTCCCGTCACTTCTTTGTTTTCTGTTGTTCCTGGCAACAGCTCCGCCTATACATGCCCAACTCTTCCGTTATCTCGACCCCGGACAAGGGCAAAGCAGTCGACGTGTCATATCCATCGAAAAAGACTACAAAGGATACATGTGGTTTCTTACCTACGAAGGAGTGAGCCAATACAACGGAAAAGTGTACGAATTCTATCCGCTGAAAAACCAAGAAAAAAATATCCAGCAATACCCCAACAGAAACAAGTTGCAAACAGACTCAAAGGGACACGTATGGATACTGGGAGAGCATGGAAACTTTTTCAGATACAGCCCCATGAGAAAAAAGTTTGAGTTGCAATTGGATTTCAACAAACGTACACAAGGTACGAAAGATTTGCCGCTCACCATGACAATGCTGGATTACAATGACAATCTATGGCTATGTACGAAGACCAAACAATACATATACCGGCCGGATAGCGGAGATATGTTCCAATTGGAAAGCAGCATCCACGAAAATATCACCTGCATCGCGCAAGTCAAAGAAAACCAATACTTCTTTGCAACCAACTATAATGTCTATCCGGTTACACTCCAAGGGAAAAAATTGAAGGTGGAAAAAGAACCGACGCTGGAAAACTTTTACATCATCCGACACCTCTATTACCATCCGCCCACCCAACAACTGCTTATCAATACACTTTCGGACGGATGTTATATATACCACACGAAACAACGTACTCTGAAATCCATCAAAAACACGATGGATATAAACATCAACCGGGTAGCTATACTGCCCGACAAGCAAGATGAAGCATTGGTAGCCACGGACGGAAACGGGGTGTACCACCTCAACCTGCGTACACTGGTCATGACTCCTTTTCTGAAAGCCGACTACGAATCTCCCAACAAGATGAACGGCGACATCATCAAGGATATGTATATCGATGAAACAGGACACATCTGGATGGCGGTATTCCCGTCAGGCATCACCGTGTACAACCGAAAGTATCCCGAATATGAATGGTTGAAACATTCGGGCAAGAGTTCGAATGCACTGGTAAACAATCAAGTGACTTACCTATTGGAAGACACCGATGGTGACATTTGGGTGGCTACGGGAAACGGTATATCCCACTACAACATCCGCACACGCCGCTGGACAAACGTACTCGACCGACAAGAGGAAGATCCGCAAGAGCAGAGCCATGTATTTACCTCATTGTGTGAACCCACACCGGGAGTCATTCTGGCGGGAGGATATATGAGCGGAATGTATCGCATTGAAAAAAACGGCATGAAGGTTCGTCACCTTGCCTTGAACAACAGACACGACCCGAAAATCCGTTCGGACAAATACATCCGAAGCATTTATCGCGATGCAGAAGGATACGTGTGGGCAGGAGGATTCAACAACCTGAGACGACTGAATATCTTCACCGGAGAAACGGAACATTACAACACGGAATATCCCATCACCGTCATCACCGCCAGAGATCGGAATCACCTATGGGTAGGAACCACCGGTGGACTGTATGAATTTGACAAACGGAGAAAAAAGATAGAACCGGTGAACCTGACAGCGAACATGGGTTCCATCAATGCCATCCTGCAAGAGGGAGAACATACGACTTACATCGGAACGAACGGAAACGGCATGTACATCTACAATAAGCAGTCACGCCAGTTGGAAAACTACATCACCACCAACTCTGCGCTTATCTCCAACAATGTTTATTGCATCTTGCCCGGAAACGATTCGGATAAACTGCTTATAAGCACCGAAAACGAGTTGGCTTGCTTTAAGAAACGAGAAAAAGTATTTCTGAACTGGACCGGAGAACAAGGATTGATGCCGACCAAATTCAACGCATCGGCGGGAGTACACACACGCAACGAAGTCATTGCTTTCGGTAGCAGTGACGGAATATTCGTTGCACGCAATCCCATTAAATTACCGCATTTATTCCATTCCAAACTGATATTCAACGACCTCAACATCTACTACCAAAGAATACTTCCGGGCGAAAAAGGTTCACCGCTCATAGTACCCATTGACGAAACCCGGGAAATCACATTGCACCACAACCAGAACACCTTCGCCGTCGATGTGTCATCCATCAATTACGATTGTCCGTCGCGTGTTCTCTACTCGTGGAAATTGGGAGGATTCTTCAACGAATGGAGCATCCCTAACCCAACAAGCCTCATCCGATATACCAACATCAGTCCGGGAGAGTATTTGCTGAAAGTTAGATCTATCCTGCTGGACGACGGCCGTACGCTGGAAGAGCGGAATATACGAATCACCATCGAACCGCCTTTCAGTCACACCATCTGGGCCATGATGATTTACGCCGTAATACTGACGCTTATTGCTATCGCTGTAATGCGTTTCCTCTGGATGCGCAAGGAAAGCAACATATCGAAAGAGAAAATCCGTTTCTTCATCAATACCGCGCATGACATCCGTACACCGATTACCCTAATCAAGGCACCTCTGAGCGAAATCAGCCAACGCGAAGCATTGTCCGACCAGGGACGAAGCGAACTGAATATGGCCATACAAAGCACTGAAAAATTGGCAGAACTGGCCACGAAACTGATTGAATTTCAAAAAGAGGAAATGTACACATCAGAAGTAAACGTGACCCTATGCGAACTGAACGGCTACGTGAAAGACTTCACAAAACAGTTTGAACCGTATGCACAACAGAAAGGAATCCGCCTCGAAACAGAGGGGATGAAAGAACCGTTCATGGCATGGATAGACCGAAACAAGACAGACTCCATCCTGCACAACTTGGTGAGCAACGCTTTGAAATACACTCCTGCGGGCGGAGAAGTCTGCGTGAAAGTATACGGAAATCAAATACATTGGTTCCTCCGCATCAGCGATACCGGAATCGGTATATCGACCGAAGATCAAAAGAAGATGTTCAAGCACCTCTTCCGGGGCGACAATGCCGTCAATCTGCAAATAACAGGAACCGGAATCGGTATGCTACAAACTTATCAGTTGGTGAAACGCCACTACGGAGACATCACCGTGAACAGCAAGGAAAACAAAGGTACGACTTTCCAACTGCGTTTCCCCATCAATGACAAACGATACAAGCAAAATAAAAAATCGTCCAACGACGAACAGATTTACCAATATACAGACGATACGGATTTCAGCCGACTCAAAGAAGAGAAGCTGCCCAAAGACTGTAATCGACCGGCTTCATCTGACAACCGGACTTCCCCCATCATCCTCATCGTTGAGGATCACATGGACTTACGGGACTTCCTGCGGCAGACGCTGTCTGAAACGTATCGCATTCGGGAAGCTGCCAACGGAAAAGAAGCACTCGACCTGATAACCCAAGAACATCCCGACTTGGTGCTGTCCGATGTTCTGATGCCCGTCATGCGGGGAGACGACCTTTGTAGAACATTGAAGAACGACATACAGACCAGCCACATTCCCGTCATCCTGCTCACCGCACTGAACAATCGTGAAAGCATCATTCACGGACTCGAAGTCAAAGCAGACAGTTACCTGCCCAAACCTTTCGATGTGGAGATACTGAAAGCAAGCATCGCCAGCATACTGGCCAACAAGGAACTGCTGCGACAACGCTTCGCGCACATGGACTACCCCAACGAGGAACTTGTGAAAGAAGTGCCCGGCGCGGACTTAGACCGGGAATTCATTCTAAAAGTAACAGAAACGGTCAAGAAGAACTTAAGCAACGACTTCAATGTAGATTCGCTTTGTTCTGCTTTGAACATGAGCCGAAGCAGCTTCTACAACAAGATAAAGGCCCTGACCAACCAAGCGCCCAGCGACTTTGTACGGCACATCCGACTGAACGAAGCCTGCATCCTGCTCAGAAGCCGGAAGTACACCGTGGGCGAAGTGTCTGACATATTGGGCTACAACGACCCGAAGTATTTTACAGAATTATTTAAAAAGCACTACGGCATGACGCCCAGTGCCTATATGAAACAGAAAACATCATGAACTTTTACCTTACATCTTTCGGAACCTTCTTCAAAATAGGATTGTTTACCATCGGCGGAGGCTATGCCATGGTACCGCTCATCGAAGAGGAAATCGTCAACAAAAAACAATGGATAGCCCGTGAAGACTTCATTGACTTGATGGCAGTCGCTCAATCCGTCCCCGGCGTTTTCGCCGTAAACTTTTCCATCTTCATCGGTTACAAACTCCGAAAATTCCCCGGAGCGTTGGCCATGGCACTGGGTACTATCCTTCCCTCTTTCCTCATTATATTAGGAATAGCCTTGTTTTTTCAGGAATTCAAGCAATATGAAGCGGTAGAAAATATATTTAAAGGCATCCGTCCGGCTGTGGTAGCACTCATTGCCGCTCCCACTTTCAGCATGGCGAAGTCAGCCAAAATCAATAAATACAATGTATGGATTCCCGTCGTATCCGCCCTGCTGATATGGCTGTTTGGAGTATCGCCGGTATACATCATCGTCCTGGCAGGCATCGGCGGATTTGTTTATGGAAAATTAAAATAAAGAACAATGATATTTTTACAACTCTTTCTCACCTTTTGCAAAATCGGTCTGTTCGGCTTTGGTGGCGGATACGCTATGCTATCGATGATACAAGGCGAAGTAGTAACCAAACATAGCTGGATTACTTCCGGCGAATTTACCGACATCGTAGCCATCAGTCAGATGACTCCCGGTCCCATCGGCATCAACTCGGCAACTTACGTAGGCTACACAGCCGTCATGAACGCCGGCTATAGTCAGACATGGGGCATATTGGGAAGCGTAACAGCCACCTTTGCCGTGGTACTACCATCTTTCATCCTGATGATAGCCATCAGCCGTTTCTTTCTGAAGTTTCAAAAACATCCTTTGGTAGAAGCCGTTTTCCGAGGTCTTCGACCGGCCGTTGTAGGGCTATTAGCTGCCGCAGCTCTCGTGTTGATGACCGCCGAGAACTTCGGCAGTTGGCAGACGGACAAATATCAGTTTGTGATGAGCATCCTCATTTTTTCAGCAGCTTTCATCGGCACACGCCGTTTCAAAGTCAATCCCATTCTGATGATTGTCCTCTGCGGACTTGCGGGCTTCCTGCTCTATTAAGCATAGCTGTGCATTCCGCCCAAAAAGAAGTTCACGCCGAAATAGGTCATCAACACGGTGAGAAAGGCCAGCAGCATATACACATGGAAGAACTTCGGACGGCGGAAGCAAGAAAGGCTCACCGCATGAAAAGGCAACGCATAAACCATAAAGGTGATGAGCGCCCATACTTCCTTGGGGTCCCATGCCCAATAACGTCCCCACGACACATTCGCCCAAACAGCACCGATAAAAATGCCAATGCCCAAAAAGAATACTGCGGGATAGAGCAAAAGACGACTGAAAAGCATCAAACGTTCGGCTTCGCGGGAAACACACACGCCCAACAAGCCATTCAGCCAAATGAAAGCCAACAAGGCATACGAAACCATGATGCACGACACATGCGCACTAAGCCACGGAGAAACCAGCACCGGCATCAAAGGGGTGATTTGCGGATTCATTTGTCCCAAGTAAGCGACCAATAACGTAAAGCCCGAAAGCAAAAAGCCGAAAGGCACAATGAAGAAAAATCCGCGACGCAAAAAGAAAGCCACCAGCAATACACACAAAGCCAAGAACTGCATCGTTTCATAACCGTTGCTCAAAGGTATGCGACCGCCGATGTACCAGCGAAGTCCATAGCCGAAAGCATGAAACAGAAACGAAAGCAGCAACAAAGCTCCCTGAAAGGAAACCATCCGCTTAGCCTCTCCCCCGCCCCGCATACTCCGCCACAACCACCAACCGAACAACAAGAAACCCAGCGTCAGATTGCTCATAAAAAGGATTTTACTGAAAGGGATGCGGTTATAAAGCAGTTCGGCACGAACTTTCGGTTCGGAAAGCGGCTTCACACTTCCATCCGCCGGTAACGGAAGAACCAACGTACCCTGTTGCAGCATCAGAATCAGAGCCACCTTTTCGTCCGTTTCCAATATAGCTTTCGCCAAGGGAGAAGGCTTACTGCCTGAGTTCTGCATTTCGGGATGCCACAAATCACGAAGACGGTAATGTTCACCGTCCAATAAGTCTGCCAAACGGACATAAACCGCATCTTCCATCCCCAAGCGACGACGAAGTTCTTGATTCTTTATCCGGATAATTGGCACGTACTTCCATTCCTCAGGCCATCGTTGCCAACTCCCCACTATCTGTTCGGCGGTCAGTCCTCCGAAATGTTCCTTTCCCGACAACTTCTTCACAACATCCAAAGCCAACGTATGGAAAGGTGTGACACGATTGTGATAAATAACTTGAGTTACCGCCAGGCTGTCTGCCTCTTGCCGGGAAAGAATACTCAATTTCTTGGTCATTGCCGAAAGTTCCATAGTACTCAGACCCAAGAACAGCCCAACCAACATCGTTCCTCTCTTCAACAACGGATGGGACAACAACTTTCGGAACTCGCCACGGCGAACCAACACGATGCCCAGCATCGAAAGCGCCAACATTCCATAACCGACATAAGTCACCGTTGTTCCCCACGGGTCGTAATTCACACTGAGCCAACTTCCACGTTCGTCCTCATCGTAAGACGACTGATAAAAACGATAGCCTTGATAATCCAAGACCCGATTCATCGATATTTCCGACACAAGGGAATCTGCCTGCGTCAACGAAAAGGTACTTACCCGACTGACATAATCGGAAGGAGCCTCCGTTCCGGCATAGTATTTAATGAAAAACGTATCCAGACGTAAAGCAAAAGGCAAATCAAGCACACGTCCCGTCTCCTGTTCCATAAACTGAGTGACAGATACCTGCGGACGCAGATGCACCATCCCTTTTCGAGCGGTAAGAAAGGAAAGCAACGCGCCCGTCAGAATGACGACAAAAGATAGATGCAAGCCCAAAGAAGGAAGCTGTCTCCACATCCTTTTCCGGAAGAGTACCCATAACGTACACAAAACCAACAAGCCCCACCCTATACAAAAGGCGGGGCTGTGATAAATGTACTTGCCGACAAAAGCGGTTCCTTGCGCATACTCCACGAAAGTGGCTACCGCCAATGTCAGCGTCAAAGCCACGTAAAGAAACAATACGGCTTTCTTCATGGATAAATCAATAAACGGAATAACGCTCGTCATGAACCGCCTTGACAGCCATACACTCCATTTCGATCAACCACCCCGGACGGCAGACCGGAGCCAACAGAAAGACTTTCGGAGTATTCGGGAAGCGTTCTTCAAACATGTCCTTCACTACGGTATAGTCCGCCATGTCCCGCAAATAAACCAGCAGATGTCCTACATGGTCGAAAGTGCAATCTGCTTCACGAAGCAGCATTTCCACATTTTCCCACATCCGAAGCGTCTGTTTGCGGATATCACCGGGATAAAGCACTTCACCCTTGTTGTTGATGCTGGCCGTACCCGATATAAAAACCTGACGGCGATCGCCATAATCCACATAAGTACCTCGTTCGAAACTCACTCCATATTCGTAAGTAGGGTTCAAATGAGTCGGCGCATATAAATAATGAATCTGTTCCTGCTTCAGTCCGTCCACGGCATAGGTATCCATCTGCACCCGGATATTCGGGTCGGCGTGACGTCCCGCAATGCCTGTACTGGCGATAAAATGCGTCTTGTCCGTCAGATTCTGTGTGACAAACACTTCGTTGCGAGCTTTTACCACTCCGGCATAATTCACGTCCACGTTCTGTACGAAAAACCAAGTACGGATGCAATTGTCCGCCAATCGGCATCCCTGTTCCGTCAGCCGCATCACATAATCATTGAGCAACAGGCGAGTCTGGTATTCCGAATTGGAAGCCTGATTACATCCTCCCGCACTCCACAAATGGCGATAAACGCCATGCTTCACTTCAAACAAACCGCCGGGAAGCGTACGGGTTTGTACTCCCTTTTGCAAATAGACCCACAGCGCAACCTTTGTTCCGTCAAGAGGAGGTTGCTCCACGATGGATAAAGCGCAATCCGAACTTTCGGTCTGTAAAGCCAACAACCGATCGGCCTGATTGGCTGCATCGCTCACAAAAAAACGTTTGAATACCGCCACGGCACCCTCCAAATCCTTCAATAAGGAGTCGTAAGCAAGCATAAGGCTCTCCACCTGTTCGGCGAATGTCAGACGAGGATTGGTCACACGAAAGATGGCATGATATTCCGACACTCCACCCTTTATCTCAAATTTGTATATTTCAGTTTTTGTATACTCTTTCATCATTTTCATTTTTTATTCATTGGCACCATCGTCTATCCAGTCTTCCAACACGTCCTCCATTTCGAAAGAAAGAACTTCCTTGGTGTGGTCATAATTCCATCCGGCACTCAGGTCGGTGAACAGTGCTTGATACAAGACACTCCGGGAAGCCTTGCCCGGTTCTACCAGCAACTCTCCGGGAACCTTAAGCGAAGGTTGTCCTACCAATGCGGCATGACTTTTTCCCTCGGTAAGAAACAATCCGGCGGCTGCCTGCGTACTTGCCCCGTGACAATTGGCACAAGTCGTATTGAACAGTCTATCTTGAATGGCGGCATACATACCTACATCCAGCGTACCGGCCTCAACACGGATCGTATCCGCCGTGACGGGACAATCAAACGTACGGAAAGTAATGACCCGCTTACGCAGACGGCTGATGACACAGAGTTCCAATTTCGTCACTTCCTCGCTGATACCGGACAGCACCACTTCGCGGGTATCGGCAGCAGGCACCGCCTTGGCTATGACGGCATAATCACTTTCATCGTTGAAGCCGGCAATGACCACCGTATAACCCGATGACCAATTTCCCGCTCCGCTCACCGCCCCCGTCAGCTTTACCACACGGCCTTCTTCGGGCAGGGATACATTCTCTTCGTAAATACGTCCATCGTCACACGATGCGCATACAAAGGTAAAGATTATTATCAAAAAAGCAAAAGTCTTTTTCATTTTTGATGAATGATTGAAGTTCTTCGTTCTTAAAATGAATACTGCAACTGTACCGTAGCCGAATGGGTGGCGAGTCCCAAATTGTCGTTATCTCGGTCGAGCTGGGTATCGTGTCCTGTACGACCGATGTACTGATACATGGCTTGAAGTTTCAAGTTGCATCCTTTGAAGAAATAATTTACGCCCACCGCCGGCATATTCAAGAATCCATCGGTATCCAATCCGTTGCGGTTAAAGAAATCGTAACGCACGGCAGCTTGAAGACGCGGCGCCACAAAGTAACCGCCCTGCACGTATCCTCCCAGGAAGTCATACGTTTCGTCAATTTTCTGACGGTCGGTAAAGCCCACATTCAGGTAGTACACCTCGGCAGCCAGATAAAGTTTGCGCTTCAACATGGCAAATTCCAATCCGGCTCGAAAGTCGTTCGTACTCTCATTTTCGCTTTCCACATTCATCGAAGCGGAAAGTCCCAGCATCCACTTGTTTTCGTTCAGGCGATTGGGATTACCCTGCGTACCCGGCATGACCCCCTGCGGCATGTAGGTCAATCGGCCTGCATAAAGCAAGGAAGGAATGTGCCAGTCATCGCTGAACGTTTTGGTAGCCGAATTGACGGATGCGCCCGTACCGTTCCACAATCCGACTTCATAGCCGAAGCGGTCGGAAAACATTCCGTGCAGTTCCACACCCAAATCAAAGCCCGTACCGATGTTGGGAGTCACAGCATTGAGTGAATGAGGCAAGATGACGGCAGCGGTCAGTGAGGTAGGAAGCACAGGCATCAATGTTTCGCCCAATGTGGTCAGATAAGCATGACTGAAAGGTGTTTTGAACTTACCCGCGCGAAGTGCCATGCGACGGTTGAGCTGTACATCAAACCACGCTTGCTGCAGCAACGCCCCTCCCGAAGCAGCCGCATTCATGCTGAGATTGAAGGTAACACGGCCGAAAGCCTTACCGGTGAATCCCAATACGGCATAGGGGATGGAAAAACCGGAGTTAGCCACATTGTCCTGATTGTATGCCTTATCCAGTCCTTCGTCGTCATACCAATTGAACTTGGCTGCGGTCTGCACCAACAGATAAGGTTTGAACACGAAGTCACCTTTTTTAGTTTCAATGGCAAAGCCTTCACGGCCTGCCAGCGAAACGACACCATTCTCTGTATCGGCTTCATATTGTGCCATCGCTCCCGTTGCAAAAGATGCGATGATGGCAGATAGTATGAGTTTTTTCATTTGATGATTGATGATTTTTGATTGTTTCTTTTTACTTTTACAAGCTCTCTAAAAATTTAATCAGTGCTTCCCGGTCTTCCTTGGGCATGTTCTTGAAGAGGTTTTTCGAGGCTTCCCCTTCGCCTCCGTGCCACAAGATAGCCTCCATCAGGTTGCGGGCCCGTCCATCGTGCAGGAAATAGGTATGTCCATTTACTTTTTCTTGCAGTCCGATGCCCCACAACGGAGTGGTTCGCCATTCGTTGCCCCGCGCCAGTCCGCTCACGTAATTGTCGTTCAGACCTACACCCATAATCTCCGACCCCATGTCGTGCAACAAAAAGTCACTGTACGGATGGATGGTCTGTCCGCCCAGCCAAGGCAAGCCTGTTCCGTTGAGCAACGTAGTGCCTCGCGGTTTGGTGTGCAAGGTCGTGACGTGACACAAGTGACATTTTGCTTCGTAAAACATCTGTTCGCCGCGTTTCACGGTCTTGTCGTTCACGTTGCGTCTTGCCGGAACGCCCAAGGTCTGCATGTACAAGTCCACATCCTCCATATCCTCGGTCGAGATGTCCAGTTGGTCATACGACAATCCCATCATACTTCCTCCCTGCATCTGACTCTGTCCTTCACAGATTTCCTCCGGATACCGACTGTTGGTCACACCCATGTCGCTACTGAATCCCAGTTCCACGGTCAAGTCGGCATGCTGCGCTTTGTTTCCGCTCAGTCCCAAACTCTTTACTCCCCGTTCGGTTATGTAGTTTGCCCGTCCGCTGATGCCATATTCCGGATAATTGCTCCGGGCTGCCAACGTCTCGATTTCGGCAGGGTCGAGTGCCATCATCTGCCCCATGCCCACGTGACGAAGCGGAATGCGCACTGTGCAGAAGAGATCCTGCGGAGCAATACTGTCCGCATACCATTCATAGATTTCATATTCGGGATAACACAATTCGTATTCCTCCCCGTCGGGGAAGCGGAACGTTTCATAATTCAGTTTGGCACGGAGTTTACCCTCCGGTTTTACGCCATAGATGGCCTGGTCGTGAATCACCCGTCCGTAGTCGGGAAAGAAAGCCCCGTTCTTACGGGTCACATATATAAGCATGGCCGAGAAGCCATAACTTCCCGAACCTCCTTCACTCCACAATGCCGGCTTTGTCCGCCCTGCATTGCGGTGACAACTACCGCATGAATATCCCGCATAGACCGGTCCCAATCCGCCACCCGCATGGTTATCGCTGGTACGAATGTCGTCATAAAGCCCGTCACCGGAGAAGAACCGACTGCGGTAAGTTCCCGTCACCCAGTCGGCTGGCGAGTCGTAGGCTTTGGACGAGTTCAAGAAGAGTGTCGCCGTCCCGGCCGAAAGCGCATAGCCCGTAGGTACTTCGACATCGCGCACGTCCAGTCCCTCGTCATCGCAGGCAGAGAGACAGACTCCCATAGCCAATGCCGCCACATATAATTTCTTCATTCCTACATATTTTGATAGCATACAGAGGGCGCTTGACGGAGAGAACCATCGGCGCGCCATCTGCATGCCATATAAACATTGTTATTTAACTATCGCTGATTCTTTATTTACTCAAAGTATCCTCTTATTTCGGCTTTCAACTTTTCCAGAACATCCACCAGTTCGGCGCAAGCGTCCATCGCTTCTTCGGCCTCTGCAGAATTGATGTGGTTACGGAAAGGAGTCGGGATGCTCTGAATGGCATTCTCGGCAGCCGTGATAGCGGCTTTCACTTCCTTGTCCAAAGCGGCGTTTTGTTCAGCAACCAAAGCAGAAAGGGAGTTGTCCGATACACCATTGGTCAGCGAACCATAGTAAGCGTTACGGATGGAGTAGATATTATTGGTATAGTCATCCTTTGAATGCCAGCTGTACCAAGACTCTACGGCATAAAGTGCTTCCGTGGTGTTTCCACCCACATAAAGGTTGTACGGGTCGCCGATTTTGGCGTTACCTACTTCATCGGCAATGGTAATGCAACCATCCAAGATTTCTTCTACACAAGCCAATGCCGTAGGATAAGTGCTGTTGCTGTGATTCTTGAAAATGTCCACGTATGCGTTACCGCCTTCATAGGATTCCGCCCATGCTTCGTACAATTCCGAAGCATCCTTTTTCAACAAGTTGGCCACGGCACGCATGTAGTTGCACCAAGCTTCGGGAGCCGCCTGATAATCGGCATCGCTGATGGTACGTGCTTCACCGTCCTTGAAGAGCAGGTATTCCAACGTGTGGAAACCGCGTACTCCCTGAGCCGCTTCGGCGTCTTCTTCATCGTTCCATTCCAAAGCGCTCCAATCGCCGCTTTTCAATATTTGTTCAATGCCGGATTGATCCAAAGGCCAGCTGTCCATGTTGGGGTCCAAACCAAGGGCATCCACCGGACCAAACAGGAACGCTTCACTCTTTTCCCACGGTTCGCGTGATTCCAACCATGCTTCCGCAGCTTTTTCAAACGCTTTGTCCGAAGGAGCGGTACACAGTTCGGTCACCGCTTCGTACAATGTCGTGTTTTTTTCTTTCAGCGACTTGTAAGTGGGAAGTACCACTCCATCGGCATACTGATTCACTATCGGGTCAAGCACTTCCAATTCCAGCTTTTCGACTTCCGTTATTCCGTTGTCACTCTTGTCATCGCTGCATGCAGCCAACGATAAACCAGCGGCCAATGCCGCCACATAAAATACATTCTTTTTCATATTTCTGACTTTTTCTATGATTAATTTCTGTTGTGAATATCAAGGAGATGAGAGCCTTACAGCCACCAACCCACATAGGCTATTCCGATGGCAAATTCATTCTCGCTATTGAACTTGCTGGAGCCAAAGACTTTGCTCGTACCAATCTGACGCGTGGTGTAGTCGGCCTTTACCACCAGATTGGGTAAAGCGAACCAATTCAATCCGGCCGTCCACATGTTCACTTGGTTGCGCACTTCCATGGTTTGTCCGGCTTCGCCCTTCTCCTGCGGATTGTAATACTCGTAACGAGCAAACGGATAAACAACGGGACACTTCTTACCGGGGAAGAAGGCACTGAGGTTCACTCCTGCCTCGGCAGCATAACTCACGGCATTTTTCGCAATCGGAGTCAGTTTGCTGTAAGGCGAAAGATTACTCTGTCGGGCATTGACTTTACTCACGGCGGCACTGTTGCCCAAATTGCCATACACCACATTGGCACGAGCCGTAACATATCGGTTTTGATATTGCGCATCACCGGTAAAGATACGTACCGGCACTTTGCCTACCTGAGCGTAAGTCTGCACCTTGTCGCTATTGGCGCCGGCATCGGCACAGTAATAAAACGAGCCACCCACACGCAAGCCCGGCACACCTTTATAATCCAAGCGCACCGCATAGCCCGGTGAAGTAAAGTTGTCTTCTTCAAAGAATCCCTGCTTTCCGCCTGCCACCCAATCGTTGCGATTGAATCCGTTGGCGTTCAGCCCGGCCACAATCATCGCTTGGTAATCAAAGCGGGCATATCCGCGACCGAACGAACCGAAAAACTCAATTCCTGTCTCGTGCCAAGTAGACGGCAGGAGGGTTGTTTCGCCTTCGGGACGCACGGTTCCGAAAAAGTGAATAGGCTCGTGGTGAGCATTGGTCAAACCCACAGGGACAATGAGATGACCGGCACGCACATTGAAAGCGGGATGAATCAAGCGAGTGATGTGGAACTGTTCGAGAGCCACTTCGCCTCCTTTCTCCACTTCCGTTTCATATTCACCGTTTTCGGTCGCTTCCAGTTCCACTGCCTGTCCCGTACCTCCGGATTCAAACTCGATTTCGGCACCGAGTATCCACTTCGGAGTGAACTTATAATCCAACGCCAAGACAAAGCGGGGAATGGAAATGGTGTTTCTATCCACCTTTGTGTTGCCATAAGGCGAACCATTGAAACGATTGATGCCATAATCCTTAAAGGCAGCCACCATTTCGCCGTAACCGCCCATACGGAACTGTTTATATTCCTTATCTGTTTCTTTTTCAGCCTCCTCAGCTCCGGCGTATGCAGGTATCAACAGGAAGCCCAATGCGCCTAATAAATGTTTCAGTTTCATATCCATTGTTTTTATCGTCTTGTTTTCGGCTGCAAAATTAGAGTTTTTCATACTACTCGACAATACTTAAAAATAAGGTATTTACACACTCTTTCACATCGTTAAAATCACCACATTTGAGTATTGCACGCCCCCCGGAAAGAGGCTAATTTTGCAAGCAAAAAGAAACAAAAAGATGACAAGAGCCGAGCGTTCTTTGATGTGGTGTGCAACCATCGTCGCCCTTAGCGGCATTCTCTACCTGTTTCTCTCCTGGCGGATACATGACCCATCCGACCCGTCATGTCCATGCCCGGTCTGTATAACCGACAGAATCCCCCAAGAAGGTGAGTATTTGTACAATCACTATTTGTTCGTCTTCAGCCTCGTGTGGATAGCCATACTCATCTGCATGGCCATCGGCGTGCGACAATGGACGGAAAAGAAAAAGAACTGATTTTATAAAAAAGTGACTACATGAAAAAGTATCTTTCCACAGACAAGATGCGAAGTCTGATTAGAGACAACAGTTCGCTACTGATGGTGATGAGCCGTTTCGGCATTTCGCTCGGATTCGGCGAGAAAACCGTCCGCGAGATATGTACGGATGCCGGAGTGGATTGCCAGACGTTTCTGGCGGTGGCCAATTTCATCAGCCGAAAGGAGGACGACTGTTCGCACATCTCCCTCCCCTCACTGATAAACTACCTGAAGCGGGCACACTCCTACTTCCTGAATTTCAGCCTGCCCACCATCCGCCGCAAACTGATAGATGCCATCGATTGTTCGGGAACGAACGATTTGGCTTTTCTCATTCTGAAATTTTATGACGGTTACGTCACCGAAGTGCGACGTCACATGGAATACGAAAACCGCAAAGTATTCACCTACGTAGAGGAACTGCTTCAAGACCGCCCGAACGACACGTATTGCATCCGTAACTTTGGCGGAAAACACAACCACATCGATTCCAAACTGAAAGAACTGAAAGACATCATCATCCGGTATTATCCCGAAAAGGAAAACGACCTGCTGAACTCGGTTTTGTTCGACATCATCAATTGCGAACAGGACCTCAATTCGCATTGTTTGGTGGAAGAGCAGCTCTTTGTGCCCGCCGTGGAAAAAATAGAGCAGGAGTTGAAGAACCGGAACATCGCCGCCTCCATCCCTCCCGCCAAGGCGACCCCGTCCGAAGAGGACAAGACTGTCATATTGAGCGATCGGGAGAAAGACATCATCTCGTGCGTAGCGCGAGGTATGGCCAACAAGGAAATCGCCGAACAACTCTGCCTGTCCATCAACACCGTGACCACCCACCGACGAAACATCACGAAGAAATTACAGATTCATACTTCAAACGGACTGACCATCTATGCCATCGTAAACAAGTTGGTGGAATTGCAGGACATCAAACCGGTATAGACATTATATAAAAGGAAACACCATTGGAACAAAAGCGATGCGTACCGTTGGGCATTACACTCTTGTGAGAGTCGCATTGCAACTTTGATAGGCTCAGTGTCCGAAAATGTTGAGTAGATTTGAAGATCTCTTCATAAGAGATCTTCAATCAATAATTTCGAGTGTAATGAATTGATTTTCAGATGTGTAATTTTAGGGAGATGTAAATCTGCTCAACAATTGCTCAACATTTCGCCTGTTTTTGCATGAAAAGCAAGATGTTTCTAAAAAAATAAATTCAGCTTATTCCTTGTATTTATCAATAAATTTCGTAACTTTGCAGTCAATTGATTGAAGATCTCTTATGAAGAGATCTTCAAATCTACTCAACATTTTCGGAC
>CAYXZF010000026.1:0-26307 GCA_964469845.1 uncultured Phocaeicola sp. | reverse complement strand
AGAAACACAACCAGACACCATTCAATGCTATTCAAGCCTTATTCGGGGCTTGATGCCCCGTCATGCCCTATCGCTGAATAGTTACTATAATTGTCTTTGAATATATGTATCGCGATAAAAGAAAGGGAGGTCACTCTTATTTCTTATCTGAAGTTATTTTTCTGAGATCTGCCTGTACACTGTCTATTTCCAAGTATCCGTCTGTATGAATAGATTTGTCAAGAATATCTGTCTTAAATGCCACCCTTGTTCCTTTACAAAGCGTTGTTCCGATATGGAGTACAAGTTTATATAGCTGATGACCTTGAATATGAAGATAGGCATTCTTGTCATCAAGATGTTCGCTTGCCATAATTTCAGGTTGTTGAAGATTCTGAAGAGCAACATCAAATAACTGCTTCACCCGTTCAATATAAGCACTACCGTTGTCTGTTAACTCATTTATTATGGGTTGTAATGGCAGACATGAATTGAATTGGGTGATGTTCCATTGTTGATTTAGCTCTGAATCCCGGCTGTAATGCACAAGATAGAGAAGAGGTTTATGTACAACAGCAGAAAGATTTCGCAAGAAAATCTGAAAATCGAAGTCAGAGTTTGGAACTGATTTCACAAAGCGTTCTTGGAGATGTTCAGCCTCGCAAAAATGATTTTCCCATGAATAGGCATATGTCTGAGCAATGAGAGCATCAGCCGTCAATCCTTCTTCTCTTTTCAATTGTCGCAAATCACTATCTATGCAAACAAAGAAATTCTTTGTAAGATATGCTTTGTAGCGCAAACATTGTTCACAACCATGTACGTCATTACCTTTTTCATTCTTTGAGTACGTAATAAAGTGGTAATTTGCAGGGAAAACTTCTTGAAGCTGGTTACTCCAGAAAAGCATATCCTCGGCATCCTCTAAATGTACAACGGCCTTTATACTCCTATTGCGTAAAGGAATGTTACGATAGTAACGTGCTTGTTCTTCTATTCTATTCATATCCTTTACCTGATTGGAGTTGTTACATCCTCCATATAAATAATCTTATCACCCCATCCGTCACCAAAGATACTTGGCGAATGCGTGGTAATAAAGTATTGTGCATTAGGATTGAGTTTCACAAGAGTATTAATCAACTCAAATTGCCAACTGATGTCGAGCGAGTTTTCCGGTTCATCAAGCAGTACGAATGCTTCTTGTCTGTCCATAAGGAATACGCGAAGTAAAATCAAAAGCATTTGTTTTTCACCGGAAGACAAAGCGCTAATGGGAATAATCTCTCCTTTAGAAACCACATTAAATTTGTTTCCTTCGATTTTAATGTGTTTCCCTGTTTCTTTGAACAAAGAATTTATGATAGAACAGAAATCTTCAATACGTGCTTTCATCACCGTTTGTTTCTCTGCTGTAGCATCAATCATGGACATGCGATGATACATCATTGACGGGCCTGTTTTCATGTCAAACATATAAAATTCAAGCTCCTGTGTCAATGCATTGGCCACTTTTCGCTTGTCGCGCATGGCTATATTATCTATAGATGGTACAAATACTATTTGTTTTTTATCGCTGAGATTTTCAAGAGTCAATTTGTATATCTCGTTTAGTAACGTGGTTTTTCCACTGCCGTTAATACCAACGATTATGTTCACGTCCGCATTGGCTATGAAGCGAACGTTATACTTACCCCAAAGGTTAGCTGAGATTTCTTTCAATTTTGAGTACGACATAAAGCCTGTTCTTTAATCTGTTTGTTATTTCCGGTATAGTACATACTATATGAATAATACAAACGCAAAATTAATCATTTTCCTTCAAAATAAAGACACTATATTTGTATTTTCTGTAAAATTCTCACGGCTCATTCCTTCAAAATCGATTGAAGTTTGCAAAAAGAACTGTATTCTGTGAATGTATTTAACTTGCCGATATTGTCGTATGATGAAATAATTCCTAAATCAGATCATTCTTTTTGTTGATATCGTATTCGAAAAACACAAGGAGGTCACTGAAAAAGCAATCGTTTTTCAGTGACCTCCCTGTAGGGTAACTCTTATTTCTTATATGAAGTTATTGGCGATAGTTGTCAAGCTGTTCGGCGGTAAACTTCCGGATAAAGTTGAAGTGCTTTTCCACTTCGGATTCCGCGTAGTTTACATAAACCAAAGCCGACTTGCTGAATAGTTCGGGGGCGTTGGTGGCATCCTGAATAATCAGGTGTGACATCACGCACACGGCTGCCATTTCGTACAAACGGCGGGCAACGAAGTCAAGCTGTTCCTGATTGGCGGCTTCCTTCACGGCGTTGGTACAAGCGTCGAGTTTGCCGGTCATGCTCTTGATGCGGTCTTGCAACGGTTGCATTTCCGCACTGACAGGGAACATGCCGTATTCTTGCAAAATCTGCGAGTAGGTGCCGTTGGTCACGTAGCGGATGGCGGCGACTGTCTGCAACTGGGTGGTTCCTTCATAGATGGAAGTGATGCGGGCATCTCGGTAGATGCGTTGGCAGGCATACTCCAACATGAAACCGGAACCGCCGTGAATCTGGATACAGTCGTATGTGTTTTGGTTGCAGTATTCGGAGTTCATACCCTTGGCCAACGGAGTGAACGCATCGGCCAGCTTGGCGTATCGTTTCTGTTCCTGACGTTCTTCGGGAGTGAGCTTGCGTTCGCGGGCGATGTCTTCCAATGCTTTGTAGATGTCTACATAGCGAGAAGTTTGATACAGCAGGGAACGACCGGCGTCAAGTTTTGCCTTCATGATGGAAAGCATGTCGTACACGGCGGGGAATTGAATGATGGCTTTACCGAACTGTTTGCGATCTTTGGCGTAAGCCAACCCCTCGTTGTAGGCCGCTTGTGAAAGACCTACCGACTGGGCGGCGATGCCGAGACGGGCACCGTTCATCAAGGCCATTACGTATTTGATGAGGCCGAACTTACGGTCGCCGCAAAGTTCCGCTTTCGCGTTCTTGTAAACCAGTTCGCAAGTGGGCGAACCGTGGATGCCGAGTTTGTTCTCGATGCGGCGGACGTCCACGCCGCCATCGTTCTTGTCGTAGATGAACATGGACAAGCCGCGTCCGTCTTTGGTGCCTTCTTCCGATCGGGCCAAGACGAGGTGCAGGTGAGCGTCGCCGTTGGTGATGAAGCGCTTTACGCCATTCAGTCGCCAGCACTTGTTTTCTTCATCGTAAGTAGCTTTCAGCATGACGCTTTGAAGGTCGGAACCGGCATCAGGCTCGGTCAAGTCCATAGACATGGTTTCGCCGGCGCAGATGCGGGGAATGAAACGGCTGTGCTGGTCTTCATTGCCGAATTCGTACAGCGTTTCGATACAGTCTTGAAGCGACCAGATGTTGCTGAATCCGGCATCGGCGGCCGCTACGATTTCCGCGCACATGGTGTACGGAGTGATGGGGAAGTTCAAACCGCCGTAACGCCGTGGCATGGTCATGCCGTTGAGACCGGCTTTTACCATGGCGTCGAGGTTTTGGGTGGTTCCGGCGGCGTAAGTCACACGACCGTTGGCGCAGTGGGGGCCTTCCGCGTCTACGCCTTCCGCGTTCGGGGCAATGATTTCGCCGGTGATTTCGCCGGTGATTTCAAGTACCTTGTCGTAGGAATCCATGGCATCCGCAAAGTCTTGCGGAGCATAGTCATACTTGTCTTTATCTTCGTATCCGCGTTCTTTCAGTTCGCAGATGCGATGCATCATCGGATTGTTCAGATGATATCTGAGTTCCGGATTTTCTGTATAAAAGTTTGCCATTACTTACTGTTCTTTTTGTAGTACTTAATTAATTTCGGAACCACTTCTTCCACCGGTCCGTTGATGACATAATCGGCAATGGTGTTGATGGGAGCGTTCGGGTCGTTGTTCACGGAGATGATGATACCGGCGTCCTGCATGCCGGCGATGTGCTGAATCTGTCCGGAGATGCCGCAGGCGATGTAGAGTTTCGGATGCACCGTTACACCGGTCTGGCCAATCTGACGGTCGTGGTCGCAGAAACCGGCGTCCACGGCGGCGCGGCTGGCACCTACTTCGGCATGAAGTTCCTTGGCCAGCTCGAACAACTTGTCGAAACCTTCCTTCGATCCCATGCCGTAACCGCCGGCTACCACGATGGAGGCACCTTTCAAGTTGTGCTTGGCCTTTTCTACGTGGCGGTCAATGACTTTTACTACATAGTCTGTTTCGGGAACATACTTCGCTACCTCGTGGTTCACTACTTCGCCTTGGTAGTTTTCATCGAGGATTTCTTTTTTCATCACACCCTCGCGCACAGTTGCCATTTGCGGGCGGTGTTCGGGGTTGATAATGGTAGCTACGATGTTACCGCCGAACGCGGGGCGAATCTGATACAACAGGTTTTCGTAAGTCACTCCGTTCTTCTTGTCTTCATGAGGACCGATTTCGAGCTGTGTACAGTCGGCGGTCAATCCGCTGGTCAAGGCTGAAGAGACGCGCGGACCGAGGTCGCGACCGATAACGGTGGCTCCCATCAGGCAAATCTGCGGCTTTTCTTCCTTGAATAAATTGACGAGAATAGAAGTGTGGGGGAGGGAAGTATAGGGGAACAAGCCCGGGGCGTCGAACACGTGGAGTTTGTCTACTCCGAAGGGCAATACTTGTTTTTCAATTCCTGTAAGGCCTGTGCCGGCAGCGATGGCTTCCAACCGGCAACCCAACTGAGTGGCTAACTTACGGCCTTTGGTTAAAAGTTCCAAACTTACATCGGCTACATTCGCGCCTTCAAGTTCAAGGTATACAAATACGTTATTCATAGTCTTTATCCGATAGTGTGGTTAGCCAACAGTTCAACAATCAAATCTTTTACATCTTGGTCGCTTCCGGTCAAAGTCTTGCTTTCCTTGGCTTGGAAGATGATGTTCTCAATTTTTTTCACTTTGGTGGGAGAACCCGACAGACCGCATTGCTTGGTGTCGCCATTTACATCGGCTACGCTCCATTCTACAATGTTCAAGTAGGGCTTGGCTTCGTATTGGGCGGCATAGGGCAGTTCTGCTCCTTCCTTGATGAGGGCGGCTTTTTCCTGTGCGCCGAGTGCGCGTTTGTATTTCATCACCAACTTGGCGTTGCGGGGACGGCAGGGAGCCGCGCTTCCGTTTACGGTCAGTACAATAGGCAACGGACCTTCTACGGTTTCCACACCGCCGTCGATGTGACGCTTTACGGTGATGCGTCGGGTGGCTTCGTCTACGTTCAGCACTTCTTCGGTATAAGTAATTTGAGTCAATCCCAACTTTTCGGCTACCTGCGGACCTACTTGGGCGGTGTCGCCATCAATTGCCTGACGTCCGCCGATAATCAAATCGTAATCGCCGATTTTCTTGATGGCTGTGGCCAAGGCGTACGAAGTGGCCAAGGTGTCTGCACCGGCAAAGGCGCGGTCGGTGAGCAAGTATCCATTGTCTGCTCCTCTATAAAGTCCTTCACGTATGATTTCGGCAGCACGTCCGGGACCCATGGTGAGAATGGTCACTGTAGAGCCGGGATGAGTGTCTTTCAGTCTGAGTGCCTGTTCCAAGGCATTCAAGTCTTCCGGGTTGAAGATGGCCGGAAGTGCCGCACGGTTAATTGTACCGTCGGCATTCATGGCGTCTTTGCCCACATTGCGGGTGTCGGGCACTTGTTTCGCCAATACTACAATCTTTAAACTCATAGTTCTTTATTTTGGTATTAGTAATATGCGTTTCAGCCGACAAATTTAACGAAACAATTCGAGGGACAAAAGAATACGAGAAGAAAAAGGCACAACTTTGACTGTTTTGAGCAATTTGAGCCATTGAGCGGGGAAGAAAGGAACCGGAACGATGACCGGCTTATTATATAATAAGGTGTAGAAGCGACTTTTAAGTCAAGTAGTCTAAGCTCTTTCGGAGTTTCATCAGTTCTTCGCGTATGTCTTTCAGGCGGGTGACCACTTCGGCGGTGGTGGTGGTCTGTCCTTTGTTTACTTTCAGACGTTGCTTTGCACCTTGCAGGGTGAGTCCTTTTTCCTTGACAAGGTGATAAACCAAACGGATGTTTTCAATGTCCTCCTGACGATATTGGCGGACGTTTCCGCTTGCCTTACGGGGCGAAATCGTGGGGAACTCCTTTTCCCAATAGCGAAGGAGTGATTCGTTTACGTTGAACATACGTGCTACTTCGCCGATGGAGTAGTACATTTTCAGTTCTTTGTTGGGGATGTATGCCATAGTGCTTTTGCCTTTGGAAGTTAGTCCAATACCTTGCCGTGGTTGGCGGCGATATCTATCATTTTGTTATAGTCCTCCGTGCTGAGATCCATAAAGTAGTAATTGACCGGATTCACCACTTTGCCTTTGACGTGTACTTCATAGTGGAGGTGCGGACCGGTGCTCTTCCCGGTATTGCCCACTTCGCCAATCACTTCGCCGCGCATCACTTTTTGTCCGGCTCTGACCCGAATCTTGCTGAGATGCGCATACCAAGTGACATAGCCGAATCCATGATCTATCTTGATGAGGTTGCCATAGGCACTCTCCCAGCCGGCTTTCACTACCGTGCCGTTGCCTGTGGCGTAAATCGGAGTACCGGTATTGGCGGAGAAATCCATGCCGGCATGAAACTTGGTGGTTTTATAGATGGGGTCGATACGCATGCCGTACCCCGATGCCGTTTGTTTGAGGTCTTTGTTGGATACGGGTTGGATGGCGGGGATGCACTTCAGCATTTCATCGTGTTGCTTGCAGAGGTCTACCACTTCATCGAAGGATTTCGATTGGATGTAGAGCTGTCTGTTCAGTTGATCCATCTTTTGGGTGGTGTTCACCACGAGTTCCGCATTGGCCAAATCCATGAGTTCTTCATAGCGGTTGGTACCTCCGTAACCGGCTTTCCGAACGGCGTCAGCCACCGGGTCGGCCTGAAGAATGACCCGGTAGAGGTTGTCATCGCGTTGCTGGATGCTTTGCATCACGCCAAGGGCTTCGTCCAAACGGTGGGAAAGTACGTTGTATTGCGCCAAAAGGCGGGAGTTTTCGATACGGAGTTCTTTCTCGGACGGCGAACCGAAAATAAAAATCAGTAGAATGAAGCTGCCGGCTCCTAATCCCATGCCGACGAAAAGACGGCGGAGAATGCTCAATGCACGTTGCCGCACCGTGGGATAAATCCGGTCGTAAGTGCGGGTTTTGGGATTGTATATGTAGTAGACTTTACGCATCTTTTTCCTGTTTTTGAAGATTTTAAGGGACAAGACCACAAGTTTTTGCCCCAAACTTATCGACAAAAATAATAAAACCAATTATCTTTGCAAACCGATTTTGAGATTATTAACGATAACTATATAAACAATGATGACAGCTAAAGAAATCAGAGAGTCATTCAAGAGTTTTTTCGAGTCAAAGGGACACCAGATTGTGCCTTCGGCTCCGATGGTGGTAAAAGATGACCCCACATTGATGTTCACCAATGCGGGTATGAACCAGTTCAAAGACATTATTTTGGGAAATGTGCCGGCTAAATATAAGAGAGTGGCCGACTCGCAGAAATGTCTGCGCGTGAGCGGTAAGCACAATGACTTGGAGGAAGTGGGTCACGACACTTACCATCATACCATGTTCGAGATGTTGGGTAATTGGTCGTTCGGCGATTATTTCAAGCAGGAGGCCATCAACTGGGCATGGGAATACTTGGTGGATGTATTGAAACTGAATCCCGAAAACCTCTATGCGACGGTATTTGAAGGTAGTCCAGAAGAGGGCTTGGAACGTGATAACGAAGCGGCGGGCTATTGGGAAAAGTATTTGCCGAAAGATCATATCATCAATGGCAACAAGCATGACAACTTCTGGGAAATGGGTGATACAGGTCCGTGCGGTCCTTGCTCGGAAATTCATATCGACCTCCGTCCCGCCGAAGAGCGTGCCAAGATAAGCGGCCGCGATTTGGTAAATCACGACCATCCGCAGGTGATTGAAATTTGGAACCTTGTATTCATGCAGTTCAATCGCAAGGCCGATGGCTCGCTCGAAGGTCTGCCGGCCAAGGTTATCGATACTGGTATGGGCTTTGAACGTTTGTGTATGGCTATGCAGGGAAAGACGTCAAACTACGACACCGATGTATTCCAACCGATGATTAAGGCGATTGCCGCTATGGCGGGTACCGTATACGGTAAGGATGCCAAGCAAGACATCGCCATGCGCGTGATTGCCGACCACATCCGTACAATCGCTTTCTCTATCACCGACGGACAATTGCCAAGCAACGCCAAGGCGGGTTACGTCATTCGTCGCATCCTTCGCCGTGCCGTCCGTTACGGATATACTTTCCTCGGACAGAAGCAAGCGTTCATGTACAAACTCCTCCCTGTGCTTATCGACAATATGGGTGAGGCATATCCTGAATTGAAGGCTCAACAAACATTGATTGAAAAAGTCATTAAGGAAGAAGAAGAGTCGTTCCTCCGCACACTCGAAACCGGTATTCGCTTGCTCGAAAAGACCATGAGCGAAGCCAAGGCTGCCGGCAAGCAGGAAATCAGCGGTGTGGACGGATTTACGTTGTATGATACTTTCGGTTTCCCCCTTGACCTCACCGAACTGATTCTCCGCGAGAACGGCATGACCGTGAACGAAGCCGAGTTCAATGCCGAAATGCAGAAGCAGAAACAACGCGCCCGCAACGCGGCTGCCGTAGAAACCGGTGACTGGGTGGTGCTGAACGAAGGTGAAACCAACTTTGTCGGTTATGACTATACGGAATATGAGACTTCCATCCTTCGCTATCGTCAAGTAAAGCAGAAGAATCAAACATTCTATCAAATCGTGTTGAGCAACACCCCGTTCTATGCCGAAAGCGGTGGTCAGGTAGGGGATACTGGCGTGATTTGCAGCGAATACGAAACCATTGAAATTATTGATACAAAGAAGGAGAACAACCTTCCCATTCATATAGCCAAGAAGTTGCCCGAACATCCCGAAGCTCCGATGATGGCTTGTGTAGACACCGAGAAGCGTGCCGCTTGCGCCGCTAATCACTCTTGTACACACTTGCTTGACGAAGCTCTCCGTCAGGTACTTGGTACTCACGTAGAACAGAAAGGCTCGTTGGTGACTTCCGATTCGCTCCGCTTCGACTTTTCTCACTTCCAGAAGGTGACCGATGAACAGATTCGTGAAGTGGAACACCTTGTGAATGCCAAAATTCGTGAGAATGTTCCCTTGCAGGAATACCGTAACCTGCCGATTGAAAAGGCTAAGGAACTTGGTGCCATCGCTCTCTTCGGCGAAAAGTATGGTGATGAAGTACGTGTCATCCAGTTTGGAAATTCCATCGAGTTCTGTGGCGGTACACACGTATCGGCTACCGGTAAGATTGGTATGGTACGCATCTTGAGCGAAAGTTCTGTCGCAGCAGGTGTGCGTCGTATCGAAGCCATTACCGGCGAGAAGGTGGAACAGATGATTGACAAGTTCCAGGATACGATGGCCGACTTGAAAGCATTGCTCAATAACGTGCCCGATTTGAGAGTAGCCATCCGGAAGTCAATCGAAGAAAATGCCGGATTGAAGAAACAGGTAGAAGAATTCATGAAAGAAAAAGCGGCTTCGTTGAAAAACGATTTGATTGCCAATGCAAGGGAAATCAACGGGGTAAAAGTTATCAAGACTGTAGCTCCTATTACCGCTGATGTAGCCAAAGACATCGCTTTCCAATTGAAGGGTGAAGTACAAGGCAGCTTGTTGGTTGTTATCGGCAGTGTGGAAAGCGGTAAGCCGATGCTTACTGTCATGCTGAGTGAAGACCTTGTCAAGGGCGGTTTGAAAGCCGGTATGTTGGTAAAGGAAGCTGCCAAACTCATTCAGGGCGGCGGTGGAGGTGCTCCTCATTTCGCGACAGCTGGTGGAAAGAACTCTGACGGTTTGCTTGCCGCAGTGGATAAGGTGATTGAATTGGCCGGTTTGTAAGCTGACTTTATTCTTGAGACAGAAAGAAGAAAACTCGATGAAAACGGTCGATACACCGGTTTCATCGAGTTTCTTATTATATGCTTGTTGGACGGAGCGATAGCCCTTTGGTCAAGGCTTGTCTTCAAATTTTTCTACGCGAGTGACCACTTTCATTTCTTCTATCTTCTGCAAGTTGGTGGTGATGGTTTTTACATCTTCCACATCGTGTACGTAGAGCTGGATGTGCCCCTCGAAGATGCCATCGGCCGTTTCAATGAAAATTTTGCGGATGTACACATTCAGTTGTTCGGATACGACATCTGCCACTTTGTGAAGGATGCCCTTCGCATCGATTCCCTTGATGTAGATGTTTACGGGGAACTCCAACGCTTTCCCGATTTCCCATTGTACGGCCAAGAGGCGGTTCCCGTAGCTGGTTTTCAGTTTGGCGGCCAACGGACATTGGCGTTTGTGGATAACGATGCGGTTGTTCTCGTCGATGTAACCCAATACATCATCGCCCGGAATAGGCCTGCAACAGTCGGCAATGACGTAGTTCTTTTGAATGGTTTCGGGGGTTAGCTTCAGTATTTTCTTGCTGTCTATTTTTTCTGCCTGTACTTTAGTCGCTTCGTTTGGCTTGCTCTTGACCGACTTGTTTCCGCCGAACGGGAAGATGAATTTCTTCCATCCCGGAGAGGCGGGCTTCCCTTTATGTAGCTCATTGATATCATCGTTGCCCAACGACAGGGTTTTAAATCCGATGGCGGTATAAAGCTCTTCGGGTGACTTCATGTTGTGCAGTGTGCAGAGTTTGTGAATGTTCTCATCGTTCCACTCCAATTCTTCCTGTTTAAAGAAGTCCTGCATCTTTTCTTCGCCGGCTTGCTGCATGCTGCGTTGCTCACGTTTCAAGATGGCGGCTATTTTAGCTTTGGCCTTGGCAGTGGTTGCGAAGTTTATCCATGAGGGTTGTACCCGTTGTGACTTTGATGTGAGGATTTCTACTTGGTCTCCGCTTTGCAGCTTGTGGCTCAGCGGGACAAGTTTGTGGTTTACCTTTGCACCGATGCAATGGCTGCCCAGGAAAGTGTGGATGGAGAAGGCGAAGTCCAGTGCCGTACAGTTTTGCGGCATGGTTTTGATTTCTCCTTTCGGGGTGAAAATGAATATCTCGGATGCGAAGAGGTTCAGTTTGATGGTGTCGAGGAAGTCCATGGCATCGGGTTGCGGGTCGTCCAGAATTTCCTTGATGGTGCGCAACCACTTTTCGAGTTCGCCTTCGTCCTCATGATTGTTGCCGTCCTTGTACTTCCAGTGGGCGGCGAAGCCTTGTTCGGCAATGTCGTCCATCCGTTCGCTTCGGATTTGTACTTCAATCCATTGCCCTTTGTTGCTCATCAAGGTGACGTGAAGTGCCTGATAACCGTTGGACTTCGGGTGGTTTACCCAGTCGCGTAAGCGGTCGGGATGCGGCTTGTATATTTTTGAAATGGCTACGTAGATGCTGAAACATTCGTTGGATTCTTCTTCGATGTCTTTGGGTTCGAAGATGATGCGGACGGCAAGGATGTCGTAGATTTCCTCGAAAGGAATGTGCTTGGTCTGCATCTTGTTCCAAATGGAGTAGGGCGACTTGACACGTGCCAGAATGCGGTAGTTGATGTCCATCTTGTCGAGCCTTTCGCAGATGGGGGCGGTGAACTCGCGGAACAGTTCTTCACGTTCTGCTTTGGTTTCCTTCAGTTTGTCCTCTATCTGTGCATATTCTTCCGGATGTTCGTATTTGAAGCTGAGGTCTTCTAATTCCGTTTTTATCTTGTTCAGTCCTAAACGGTTGGCTAACGGGGCGTAAATATAGAGGGTCTCACCGGCTATTTTATATTGCTTGTTAGGAAGCATGGAGCCGAGGGTGCGCATGTTGTGCAGGCGGTCGGCTATTTTGATGAGGATGACGCGGATGTCATCGTTCATGGTGAGCAGCAGTTTCTTAAAATTCTCTGCTTGCGCCGAAGCGCGGTCGCCGAAGATACCGCCCGAAATCTTGGTCAGCCCGTCCACTATCTGTGCGATTTTCGTTCCGAATAGATTTTCTATGTCCTCCACGGTGTAGTCGGTATCTTCCACCACATCGTGCAGCAGTGCCGCACAGATGGAGGTAGACCCCAAGCCGATTTCCTCGCACGCTATCTGTGCCACGGCGATGGGGTGCATGATATAAGGTTCGCCCGAACGTCTTTTTACGCCTTTGTGCGCCTGTTTGGCGAAATTGAATGCTTTAGTAATGATTTCCACCTTCTTGCGATGCTTGGTTGCAAGATAGGTGTCCAATAGATTTTGAAAACCTTGGTTAATCATTTCTTCGTCAGCTTGCTCTTGTCTTAGCTTTTCATCATTCATGGTATAAGCCTCCTTGATATTCTTACTTTCTTGCAAAAATAAAGAAAAAATTGCTTCCACAAGCCTTTTTGTAGAAGCAATTAGCAAAAATGTCTGATTTTCTTTACCGGATACGGAGATTTTTGCCGGCGGTGATGTTATTCCCGCTGATTCCATTCAGTCTGCGGATTTGATTGACCGTAACGCCATAGCGTCTGGCAATGCCTCCCAAGGTGTCACCCTTGCGGATTTTATGATATTTGGCTTCTTTTAAGTTGGCGCTTGGGTCTTTAACGGCTACTGTGCGCCGCTTGTTCAGGTACTTCTGTGCTTCGTAGGCATAGATGCTGTCCTGTCGCTCTATGAATGTTGTGGCGGCGTTGTTGGGCAGTCGGAGCGTATATGTCTTGCTGTTGCCGGGTACGATGTCCTTTTTGTATTGCGGGTTGAGGCTTCGGAGTTGCTCCAACTCAATGTTGCATACGCTGGCTACTTGTTGCAGATGAAGATCCCGATGAATATGAATGGTGTCGCTGATGGCGGGCAGTTGGGTTTCCATCGGGCAGATGCCGTGCTCGCAGTAATAGGTCATGATATAATTGACGGCGATGAAGCCGGGTACATAGCCTCGCGTCTCTTTGGGCAGGTAGGGATAAATGGCCCAATAGTCCGTAGCTCCTCCTGCACGGCGGATGGCCTTGTTGATGTTTCCGGGACCGCAATTGTATGCGGCCAGTACCAGATTCCAGTCTTTGTAAATGTTATACAAGTCCTTGAGATAGCGTGCGGCAGCCCAAGTGGACTTGACAGGGTCGCGTCGCTCGTCCACCAGACTGTTGTTCTCCAAACCGTATATCTTGCCCGTTTGAATCATGAATTGCCACAGGCCGGAGGCACGTTGGCGGGAAACGGCAGAAGGGTTGAGAGCCGACTCGATGACCGGAAGATATTTCAACTCCAGTGGCAGGTCGTACGTGTCGAGGGCTTCTTCAAACATCGGCATGTAGAAATTGGCGGCGGCCAGCATGAAAGAAACCTTGTTGCGGAGTCGTCCCGTATAGGCTTCGATGTATTTTTTGACCACATCGTTGTAGGGAAATTCGATGATGGACGGAATGCGTGACAGACGTTCCATGTAAACCGAATCGCTGACCGTAGGACTTACGGGAGTCATCCGGCAGTTCTCGTCAATGGAAAGATGGTTCTTGGAGTGCCAATCCCAGAAGAGGCTGTCCATATCGGATTGCATGCTTTCCGGAAAATCGGAGAGTTCTTCCTTGTCGTTGGTTTGTGCATGGGCGCATCCCATGCCGATTATCAGAGCGATAGTGATGACGATGTTTCTCATGTGAGGATAATTTTAAAATTTCAGACTGCATTGTAAACCCACGGAACTGAAGTTTCGGCTGCGTCCGTCGTTGAACAAAGCCGGTTCCACTTTTAATCCGATGTCTTTGCTTATGTCAAAGTCAGACAATTCGGCATCCACATAGGCATCGATAATAGACAACAGATAGACTCCGATAAAGCAGAAGATACTGAGGTCGCGTTGGCGTCGGTAGGTATCTTTCCTTTTGCGGAAAATTTCCTTGAACCGTTCTTCTTGTCCGGCTATGCTGGAGTTCCACGGCAGGAAGTCTTCGTAACTTTTGGTGTTGGGGTCATCGTCCATGATGTCCAGATAAGCCTGTGAGTAGTCTTTATACATTTTGTTGTTCCAGTTCAATGCGTAGGCACATCCTACGAATCCTCCATATACAATCGGGAGCTTCCAATACTTCCGGTTGTATATCTGTCCGGCTCCGGGGATAACCAATGCGAGCCATACGGAGCGGTTGGAATTGGGTATGAACCGTTCCTTGTTTTGGGGAACTTGTTGTCGGACGGAGTCGGTACGTGCGTTGAGGAGGAGGGTGTCTATCGGTGCCTTCAGGTTTTCCATTTCCTGGCGGTTGTGACGGCTCAGACTGTCGGCTGTCAGAGAATCTTTGCGTATCTGTACAGCCGTCAATGAATCCCGGGAGATGCCCATTCGGCGTTGGCGGGCGTTTTGCGCATACGTATCCGCGCTTCCGATCAGCAATAGCAGAAGCGTGAATACTCCCGTAAGGAGGTATGTTGTCAGTTTCTTTTCCAATGTTTTATTCCTCTTTTTTCTTTAGCGAATCAAGGATTTCCATGATTCTTTCCAAATCTTCTTCGTTATTGAAAGGAATGCTGATTTTTCCTTTTCCTTTTGCCGTGCACGACAATTGTACCTTAGACCCGAAGAAGCCGCACAAGTGTTTCTGTAAAAGAACGTATTCTTCGGAAAGTTTGCAACCTGTCGGTCGGATTTTCTTGCCGCCGCTTTCTACGGACTCTCCGGTGCCCAGTGTCTTGACGATTTCCTCCACCTTGCGCACCGAGTAGCCTTGCGACTGAATTTCGTTGAAGATGCGTATTTGGGTCTTCGGGTCGTCCAAAGCCAACAAGGCTCTGGCGTGTCCCATGTCTATTTCCTTGTTCTTCAGGGCCACTTGGATGAGAGCCGGAAGTTTCAGCAGGCGCAGGTAGTTGGCGATGGTTGTCCGTTTCTTGCCTACCCGTTCGCTGAGGCGTTCCTGAGTCAGGTCGTATTGTTCCAACAGGTGTTGGTAGGCCAAGGCAATCTCTAATGAATTGAGGTCTTCGCGCTGGATGTTTTCTATCAGCGCCATTTCCATCACATTCTCGTCATCGGCGGTACGGATGTAAGCCGGTATGGATTTCAGTCCCGCCTGTATGGAGGCACGGTATCGGCGTTCGCCGGCGATGATTTGATAAGAGTCTTCGCTCAATTGTCTGAGGGTAATCGGTTGGATGATGCCGATTTCGGCAATAGAGTCGGCCAATTCCTGTAGAGCCACCGGATCGAGTTCCCGCCGGGGCTGGTTGGGATTGACGGAGATTTTGCTCAGTTCAATCTCGTTGATGGACGAAGAACCTTCAGTCTTGACTTCTTCTTCTGTCGAGAACAAGGCGTCCAATCCGCGTCCCAAAGCAAATTTTTTCTGTACTGCCATTCTTATTTTTTGTTATTGTTGATAATTTCCTGTGCCAAGGCCAAGTGGTTCTTCGCTCCGCTGGAGTCTGCATCGTAAAGGATGGCCGGTATTCCGTGGCTGGGCGCTTCACTCAACTTGACGTTGCGGCTGATGATTGTTTTGAATACCAATTCCTGAAAATGCCGTTTCACCTCATCGTAAATCTGGTTGGCCAGTCGGAGGCGTGAGTCGAACATCGTCAGAAGGAATCCTTCGATTTCAAGGACGGTATTCAGTTTCGACTTGATAATCTTGATGGTGTTCAGCAACTTGCTGATGCCTTCCAGCGCAAAGTATTCACATTGCACCGGGATGATGACCGAGTCGGCAGCTGTCAGCGCGTTGACGGTGATGAGTCCCAACGAGGGCGAGCAGTCGATGAGGATATAGTCGTATTCCTCCTTCATGGGCGCCAGCACCTGTTTCATGATTTTTTCCCGATTGTCCAGATTCAGCATCTCAATTTCCGCGCCCACCAGGTCGATGTGCGAGGGGATGATGTCCAAGCCGTCGATGTCCGTCGTGTAGATGGCTTCTCGCACGTCTGTTCCATTGACCAGACATTCGTAGATGGAGCATTCTACCTCTTTCAGGTTCACGCCCAATCCTGATGATGCGTTGGCTTGCGGGTCGGCGTCAATCACCAACACTTTTTTCTCCAGTGTAGCCAGCGAAGCGGCCAGGTTGATGGTTGTCGTTGTTTTTCCCACGCCGCCTTTCTGATTGGCTAAAGCAATAATCTTTCCCATAAATAATCAGTTTTTCTCGCTGCGAAATAACGAATAATAGCTGACAGCACCTATTAAATTCGGCAGACATTCTCAAAACTGTTGAAAACTCATCGGTTTTGTTAATAACTCAACGAGGGCAAAGATAGTGATTTACTTTGGAAAAAGGAGTAAAAATGCGCTTCGGTTGTACAAGATTAAGATTATTTTCTAAATGTTGCACGATTTGTTCTTCGAAAATTGTATCTTTACGCACCAAGAATTGAAAATGATATGATTATGAAGAATGAACGACCGCTGATATTGGTTTCGAACGATGACGGCGTGACCGCCAAAGGCATCAACGAACTGGTGCGTGTGTTGAAAGGATTGGGCGAAATAGTTGTGATGGCTCCGAACGGACCCCGTTCCGGTGCTTCCGGCTCCATCACGTCCGAGTATCCCGTTAAATATAATAAGGTATATGAAGAGGAGGGGCTGACCGTCTGTCAATGTTCGGGCACTCCCGTAGATTGCACCAAGCTGGCCATGTTCGAGTTGTCTCCCCGTGTGCCCGACCTCGTGATTGGCGGCATCAATCATGGAGATAATTCGGCGGTGAACGTACACTATTCGGGTACGATGGGGGTGGTGATTGAAGGTTGTCTGAAAGGGGTGCCCTCCATCGGCTTTTCGCTTTGCGACCATGACCCCGATGCCGATTTCGCTTCCATGCTTCCCTACGTGCGTAAAATCACCGAAGAGGTATTGAAGCACGGGCTTCCTCGTGGTACTTGCCTGAACGTGAATGTGCCTTGCGTGAAGGAACTTCGGGGGATAAAAATCTGTCGGCAGACGGATGCAGCCTGGATCAATGAGTGGTGTAAAGCCGAACATCCCAAAGGTGGCGATTACTTTTGGCTGACCGGTCGGTTTACCAACAACGAACCGGATGCGGAGGATTCGGACCACTGGGCTTTGAATCACGGCTATGTGGCCATTACGCCGGTGAAGGTCGATTTGACGGCCTATGCTTTGTTGGACGAGATGAAACATTGGGACTGGAACGTATGAAGTATTATCTGATAGTAGGGGAGGCTTCGGGCGACCTGCATGCCTCCAATCTGATGAAGGCGCTGAAAGAGCAAGATGCCGAGGCGGAATTTCGTTTCTTCGGCGGAGATTTGATGAGTGCCGTAGGAGGCGTTCGGGTAAAGCATTACCGGGAGTTGGCTTACATGGGTTTTGTTCCTGTTTTGCTTCATCTGCCTGCCATCATGGCCAATATGCGTCTTTGCAAAAAAGACATTCTGCAATGGCGGCCGGACGTGGTTATTTTGGTGGACTATCCGGGATTCAATCTTTCGATAGCCCGCTTTGTCAAGAAGAAGACCGACATACCTGTGTACTATTACATCTCTCCCAAAATATGGGCGTGGAAGGAATACCGCATCAAGAATATCAAACGCGATGTCGATGAATTGTTTTCCATTCTTCCTTTTGAAGTGGAGTTTTTCGAGCGGCATCGGTATCCCATTCATTATGTCGGCAATCCGTGTGTGGATGCGGTGGAGGCTTTTCGTTGTGAGAACCGGGAGACCGAGGAAGAGTTCGCGGCGTCCAATCGTTTGGAACGGAAGCCTGTCATTGCTCTGCTGGCCGGAAGTCGGCGGCAGGAAATCAAGGACAATCTGCCTTTGATGTTACAAGCGGTCAAACCTTACGCCGACCGTTATCAACCGGTGCTGGCGGCTGCGCCGGGCATTGAGCCGGCTTTCTATCGGCAGTTTGAACGTCCGGATGTACCGATGCGGTTGGTGTTCGGCAAGACCTACCGGTTGTTGCGGCAGGCTTCGGCGGCTATGGTCACGTCGGGCACGGCTACCCTTGAAACGGCTTTGTTCCGGGTGCCTCAGGTGGTGTGCTACTATACGCCGATGGGCAAGCTTATCGCTTATCTTCGCCGCAAGATATTGAAAGTGAAGTTTGTCTCGTTGGTGAATCTGGTGGCAGGCAAAGAGATTGTCTGCGAATTGGTGGCCGACCAAATGACCGCGGACAATTTGGAGGCGAAGTTGCGCGATTTGTTGGATGATTCGTGCTGCCGTGTCCGGATGCTGGAGGAGTATGACCGGATGATAGAAAGATTAGGCCCGGCAGGAGCTTCCCGCCGAGCCGCGTCAAAGATGATAGAACTCCTTTCTGTCAGAAAAGGGAAATGACATAGAGGTAGACTACGGCCGCGGGGACGGCCATGAGTGTGCTGTCGAAGCGGTCGAGCATCCCTCCGTGTCCGGGAAGGATATTGCCGGAGTCCTTGATGCCCAAGTGGCGTTTCATCAAGGATTCCGTTAGGTCTCCCCACGTGCCGAACAAAACGACGGTCAAAGCGAGGCCGACCCATGCGCCGACAGACAGCACGGGAAAGAGATGTGCCAACGCCAACGAGGCGATGATGCTGAATGCGGCTCCGCCGATGGAACCTTCCCAAGACTTCTTTGGCGAAATGCGTTTGAATAGGGGGTGCTTGCCCAGCAACATGCCTGTGCAATAAGCTCCCGTGTCATTGACCCAGTTGAAGATGAAAATGGACAAGGGGAAGATGAACAGGTATTGCGATGTCCCGTCGGGGGCGCTTTGAAAGGCCAAAACGTTCAGCAGCGCGAAAGGCAGACCGACATAGAACTGGCTCAACATGGCATACGCCCAACTATTCAACGGATTTTTTTTCTTTAAATACAGCTCGCTCACCATCAGGTAGATAAAGATGACGAGGTAGGGGATAAAGATACCCGTGTTCGAGGGAACCATGCCGTAATAGAAGAAGCAGAGAAACAGGGCGATACTGCCCAACATACAGATGTTGCGGTTGATGCATACTCCCGCTTGACGGTTCATCAGTTGGCAGAATTCGGCGGTGCTCATGGCGCTGATGATACAGAATAAGCCGCCGAAAGCCAGCGGGCTTCCGATGATGCAGCCTATCAGTACGGCTACGAAAATGATGCCGGTAATGGCACGTTGGATGAAATTCTTCATAAATGTTCGGGTGTTAGGTTATCATTCGGACGCGTTCTCTTCGGGAGTCGGCGTATCTTCCTGCGGTTCGTTTTCGGCCACGATGTGGTTTTCTTCTTCTTTCGTCAGGATTTCTTCCGACCGTGAAGTCCACGGACGCTTGCCGAAAATCTGTTCCACATCCTCGGCAAAGATGACTTCGCGCTCCATCAAGACCTGTGCCAGTCGGTTGTGTCCTTCTTTGTGTTCCAGCAGCAGAGCCTTGGCGCGCTCGTATTGTTCGTTAATCATGCGTTTCACTTCCTCGTCAATCAGTTCGGCGGTGCGGTCGCTGTACGGCTTGCCGAACGAATACTCATCGTTGTTGTAATAGCAGAGGTTGGGCAGCTTTTCGCTCATGCCGGCATAGGCTATCATGCCGTACGATTGCTTGGTCACGCGTTCCAGGTCGTTCATCGCTCCGGTCGATACATGGCCGGTGAACAATTCCTCTGCCGCGCGTCCTCCCAAGGTGGCGCACATTTCGTCCAGCATCTGTTCTTTGGTGGTAATCTGACGTTCTTCCGGCAGGTACCAGGCGGCGCCCAGCGCACGTCCGCGCGGAACGATGGTCACTTTTATCAGCGGATTGGCGTGCTCCAAGAACCAAGACAAGGTGGCGTGACCCGCCTCGTGCAAGGCGATGGTGCGCTTTTCGTGCAGGGTCATGATTTTGGTTTTCTTTTCCAGACCGCCGATGATGCGGTCTACGGCATCCAGAAAATCTTGTTTGCCTACGGCGTTCTTTTTGTGTCGCGCCGCAATCAGTGCCGCTTCGTTGCACACGTTGGCGATGTCTGCTCCGCTGAATCCCGGCGTTTGGCGCGCCAGCAGTTCCGAGTCTACGGTGTTGTCCAGCTTCAACGGTTTTAAGTGGACTTCGAACACCGCTTTGCGTTCGTTCAAGTCCGGCAGGTCTACGTGAATCTGTCGGTCAAATCGTCCGGCGCGCAGCAATGCCTTGTCCAGGATTTCGGCACGGTTGGTGGCGGCCAGAATGATGACTCCGCTGTTCGAACCGAATCCGTCCATTTCGGTCAGCAATTGGTTCAGCGTGCTTTCCCGCTCATCGTTGCCGCCCATGCTGACGCTTTTGCTTCGGGCACGGCCGATGGCGTCTATTTCATCGATGAAGATGATGCACGGTGACTTTTCCTTGGCTTGACGGAACAAGTCGCGCACACGCGATGCGCCCACGCCGACAAACATTTCCACGAAGTCCGAGCCCGACATGGAGAAGAACGGCACGTCGGCTTCTCCGGCCACGGCTTTGGCCAGCAGGGTCTTACCTGTTCCCGGAGGACCGACCAGTAAGGCACCCTTGGGTATCTTTCCGCCCAATTCGGTGTACTTCTTCGGTTGTTTCAAGAAGTCTACAATTTCCTGTATCTCCTGCTTGGCGCTCTCTTGTCCGGCCACATCTTTGAATGTAACCCGGTTTTGCTCGTTGCCCTTTTCGTAGACTTGCGCTTTGCTCTTGCCCACACTGAACGGGCTCATGCCGCCGTTTCCCATGCCTCCGCTCATGCGGCGCATGATAAACAGCCAGATGGCTACGAAGAACAGGATGGGGGCGATGTTCCAGAACAAGGCTCCGAACATATCCGTCTTTTTCTCGTAACTGATGCTGCCGGTGAAGTGTCCTTCTTCCTGCGCTTTGTCGAGGAATTTGTCCAGCGATTCTATCGAGCCGACTTCCACGTTGAGTGACGGGCTTCGGCCTATTTTCTTGTAATCGTTCTTAAATACTTTGCGTGCGTATTCCGGCTTGACGTACATTTCTACGCTATTGTCGTTGTAGGCTACGATTTTATCGGCATATCCCTTGTTCACCATGTCCTTGAACTCGGTGTACGTCAGTTGTCGGCTTGTTCCCGTGTTGCCATCGCTGGTGAAGTAGAGGTAGGCGATGGTCATTGCTATGAAAATGTACAGCCAGCTCAGGTTGAAGCGCAGCATGTTGCTCTTAGGCTTTTTGTTGGGTTCGTTCATTCTTTTTTTACGATAAGGTAATTAGTCAATGTCGGGAATGTGAGACAGCTTGGCATCCGCCCACAGATTCTCCAGATTATAAAATTCTCTCACTTCGGGCAAGAAGATGTGTACCAACACATCATCGTAGTCCATGGCCACCCATTGAGCGTTTTGCAGCCCGTCGATGGCGGAGGGTTTGTAACCCGCTTCTTCGCGCACATGCTCTCTGACGGAATCCGTAATGACGGCCACTTGTGAGGGAGAGTTCCCTTGGCAGATAACGAAGTGGTTGCAGATGGTATCCTCTATCTCGGTCAGGTCGGCGACAATGATATTCCGCCCCTTCTTTTCTTGGATGCCTTCTATGATTTTTTCTACTAATGGATGTTTCTTGCTCATACTTATTTATATTATCATCATTGCTGATGAAATGTTTCTGATGTTAAAATGAAATGCAAAGATACTTGGTTTTGTGCTATGAACGAAAAAAAAGAATGCGAAATCTGTTTCTATTTTGTTTTTTTAGTGAGAAAACGGAGAAAAACAAGGGAATTGGAGGGACTTGAAAGGCTTAAGTGAAGAAAAAAAACTTTTTTTTGAAGAAAAAAAACACTCGAAAAGTTTGCTTGTATTGAAAAAGTCCGTATCTTTGCAGCGTCAAAATCAGAACGGGTGGTTCTGATGAAAAATTGGACTATGGTGTAATGGTAACACAACAGATTCTGGTCCTGTTTTTCCAGGTTCGAGTCCTGGTAGTCCAACCGGAAGTTCGGCAAGTGATTCGCTTGCCGAACTTTTTTTTATCTCCATAAATATCAATTTCTTCTTTTTTTTGAAAAAAAATCTCCGCGATGTGCTTTCTTTATTGAGTAAATGACTATATTTGCAGCGATGCTCCGTTATAGCGTGATGGAGCGTTGTAATTTTTTGGAAGAAGCGTTATTGAAATTATCTTCTATCGTCAAACTTCGCAACTTTGATAAAGGTCTGAAGATGATGACAACAACGCTCACGTCTGTGTTATATACATACCCTTTCTGACAGGGGTACTATATACCTATCGGCGTGAGTGGCTGTTGTTTATCCAGACCAAGGCAATGCGAAGGCCCGACGATAGGATAAACCGATACAGCCCCTCACGCCTCTTTTTTGTATGGTTAATTGTCCGGTCGGGAGGGAGACGGGACAAGGTCTTTCAGTAGGGCCTGAACAAACATTTACAGACGTATGAAGAAATCACTGCTTGCGGGAGTCTCCCGCCTTTATGTCGCCGGTCCGCCGGGAATCTTGTGCCCACTGACGGGCTGCCTTTCCATTTGTCTTTTTATTAACTAAAAAATAACAATGCATTATGATTACGAAAAACAAGGAAATGTACGAGGCTCCACAGGTGGAAATCGTAGAAGTATGTGTGGAACAAGGATTCGCCGCAACTGCTGGTGGTGAAGATATGAATTGGGATTGGGGTTCTGGACTTTAAATTATTGTTTAACTAAAAATAGTTCTCATGAAAAAGCATTATTTATTGGGTGCATGTATGTTTGCGGCTATGCTGACGGCATGTACAGACGAAGAACAATCTTTGTCCGGTGTTCACGAAGGGATTTTGACCGCTACGGTGGAAAGCAACAGCGTTTCGTCTCGCGTTGGTTTTACGACTTCCAATGGTAAATTTTATTGGTCAAAGGGAGACCGGTTGGGCGTAACGACCAGTCAGAGTAACACTTTGTTTACTCCTTTAAACATTGGCGAAAGCGGCATCGGTCAGGCTTCGGCTTCTTTTAGTGGAAAAGTCAGTGGAACGGTGGAAGGGTATGCCGTATATCCTCACAATGACACTCATACCATGAACGGAACGACGCTGACTTATCAATTCCCGTCAGAGTACACTTATGAAACATTGGATGCTGATTTCACGACTGCTACGCAAGGTCATGGAAACAGTTTCAATCCTCCGATGTGGGGTGAAATTAACAATGGTTCTGTTGCGTTGAAGCATTTGGGCGGTGTGTTCTGCATCAAGATTGACAAACTGCCGGTCGGTAATGATTTGAAGATGACATTGACTTCGGACAAAAAACTGAATGGTTCTTATACGGTTAATCTTGCAGCTTCTGATAATACGCCTGCGATTACTGTGACTGAAACAAGTGTGGAAACAGAAAAAACAGTTTCTGTTCACTTCACGAATGCTGAGACCGATGCAACGGGTGTTTTCTATGTTCCGGCACCTGTCGGTACACATATTTTGCGTCTGAAAGTGTGGAGCGGAACAAGCGAAAAGCTCAATACTGCGCTGGGAACAGTCACTATAGCGCGTAAGGCTTTGAAGGTATTTTCATTGTCCGATGGTGTTCTCAATGCCGGTGCTGCCACGGAAGTAAATAATGTAAGTAATGTTGGAAGTACTTTAAGCAATTCTAATTCTGTGCTTTTAACCGCTGCGGTTCAAGGAAGCGACAATACCGTTACCATTCCTACAGTAACAAGCGGTACTTCCAACCCATCGAAAACCGTTGCTTTTTCACAAATCAATAACGGTGCAAGCCTTTCGATTGAGGATGCGAACGCTTCCGGCTCGGCAAATCAGTCCGTTAGCAATTTGTCGGTTGTTTTGCCGTCCAACGAATCTGCAGAAGGTGACGGTGGTTCGGGAAGCGGTTCAAACGATAAGCCGAACCTCAACATCAATATGCCGAACACCACTGTCGTTTTGGAAACTTCCGGTTCTTTCGAAGCCAATGAAGTGACTGCTTCTACTGCCGACAATACGCTGGTTGTGGGTCGCGGAATGGTTATCAACACATTGAATGTAAAGCAAGGAAATGTGAAGGTAAAGAGAGGCGCTCAAATCAAGCAAATAAAATTATCGGTTAACGGCAAGACAATCATTTTCTATGTAGAAGATATTGACAATTTTACGAAAGATTTTCCGGAGAATGTGAAAGTTGTCTCCATGGGCGTGTCCGAATTGGAAAAGGTGGCAGCAGAAGGAGGTACTTACCAATTGAACGAAGATTTGACTCTTGCCCGTCCGATTGTGGTGAATGACAAGGATGTCACCATCGATCTGAATGGTCATAAGTTGACTGCCGGCGTGTTCGCGGACAACGATGACGTAATTTCAACAGGTACTTCAGACAGTTACGTGTTCCGGGTAAAGGGTGGTAAGCTCACCGTCAACGGCGAAGGCACAGTGGCTGCCCAAGCTGCGACATACAGCATGGCTGTTTATGCGAGCGGCAACGGCGAAGTGGTTATCAACGGCGGTACTTATACCAACGAAGGCGATAACGGTTCCGACTTGATTTATGCAAAGGGAAACGCCCGAATCACCATCAATGGCGGTACTTTCAAGGCGACTGCCAAAGGCAGCGGTGAAGATGCTACCCGAAACAAGCGCAGCGCACTGAACCTGAAAGACGCTGATAAAGAAACCGCTTCCATCACAGTGAAAGGCGGTAAGTTCTATGAATTCAATCCGGCTTACAACCTCTCGGAAGGTGAAGGTACCAACTATGTAGCCGATGGTTATTCTTCCGTATTGAGCAATGATAAGTATTATGTAGTCTCTCAAGGAGCTGCCGCCGTACAGCCTTGGGACGGTACATCGATGCAGGAACCGATGATGGTAAACGGTGTTTATACCGTGGAAACTCCGGCGCAGTGGGCGTGGCTTACTCAACACAATACACAGGGTGCCGACATTAAACTTTTGAACGACCTTGACTTTGGCAACAAGGAAATCGGTGCCATGATGCTGCTGGGTAACTTTGATGGTAACAATAAGATCATGAGCAACATAACGGTTTCTATCAATAAGACTCTTAATGGAACGCAAGGTCAGACGGCCATCGGCTTGTTTAAAGATGTTGCGAAGTCTGTCACTGCAAAGAACCTGACCATCAAGAATATCAAGATAGACAACAATCTTTCTACTCACTACACCGGCTCTCTTTTGGGTGAAGCGAATTTTAACCCGAATGTAGTCTTGACCATTGACGGCGTAACGGTGGAAAATGCGGATTTGAAAGGCGTGAACGGTGTCGGCGGTCTTGTCGGTATGGTAGGCGTAGGCAAGGAAGTGCGTGTATCTAATGTGGCTGTGAAAAACAGTACTTTGCAAAACTACTCGGTGGAAAAAGAATCCGGCTTTGTTGGCGGTCTGGTAGGTCGTGTGCAAAATCCTCTTGTTATTGATAAGAATGTAACTTTATCCGATAATAAGATTGTTGGCTATTATGCAGGTGAAAAAGAAAATCGTCCGGAGTCTTGTATTGATGCGGTGGCTGCAATTCGTAAGGGTACAACCGGTAAAATAACAGGTAACGCGACAGTGAACGGCGGAACAGTCGTGGCTTATCCGGTGGGAGCGATTCTGATTGGCAACGTCAGTGAACTGCTTGCTTTTGCTGTGGAAGCGAATAAAAAGACAACCGGACAGCCTTATCAAAATCAAACCGTTATACTTACGGCCGACATCGACCTGAACGGTGCTGAATGGAAACCTCTCTGTAATTCCGGAGGTGCGGATTTCTATGGAACTTTTGATGGTAACGGCAAGACGATTTCTAATTTTAAGGTAAATCACTGCAATTCTTCTAACTCGGCAGAAGGAGCCGGATTTATCGGTTGGTTGGGAAGTACCGGAACAGTTAAAGACCTTACGATTGATAAAGCCCAAATTAAAGGTTCTCACAATGTAGGTGGTATTGTAGGATATATCCAAGGCGGAAAGGTGGAAAACTGTACGGTGAAGAATTCCATAATATCCTGTCTGTTTAATACAATTCTTTCTGACGATGGTGACAAGTGCGGCGGTATAGCCGGTTATTTGCACAATACAAGTATAACCGGTTGTAGCGTTGTTGATACAACCATAGATGCAGTTCGTGATGCCGGTCAGATTCTTGGTTGCAAGGCTGGCGGAACAGTGGATGATAAAACGAACACTGCTACCAATGTGACTGTAACTTATAATAAGTCAGATGAAGGTAAAGCCGATAAATCCAATACGAACATCGAAGACAAATTGGTAGGTCGTACACTTTAAATTATTTTTTGTCACCGCTTTGCTTGTCATAGTTCGGTGATAGCGTCATCCGGCCGCTGCAATGCCAACAGTTTGTGCATTGCGGCGGCTTTTTGCTCTCATCTCTTCGGCTTTTTATGTTCTATATTCCCTC
>CAYXZF010000025.1:0-27120 GCA_964469845.1 uncultured Phocaeicola sp. | reverse complement strand
GTTATGAGCTAGACAACAATGGAAGCATCGAAGCACTATTAACATTAGATCCTGGAATTGATTCTCCAACCTACTGTCTTTGGAATGGCATTCTTGGTTTAAGCAAGGTTGCACATAAAACTTATGGATACTGTTATAACACCTTGAATAACATGGTGGATATATCAGAAATTATAGTCATGTCAAAAAACATTCGATAATGTATATAAGTTATGCCGAGTTTAAAAGAAAGGCCAGAGCACATCAAGTAAAATTCAGAGAAGAGATACTGGGTGTAGGGTATAACAAATATCCAAATGTGCTTAATTTTGCTGACGCCCGTAAAGGATTGGTTTTTTATGAAGGTTTCAGAAATGAAATTTTAGAGGAACTGAAAAAGCCAATCCCGGTGACTTCATCTGCACCCAGTGGTCAGATGCTCACCAATCTTTTGAGAAGTGAGCATATACCTTACAATATATTCTTTCCTATGAATAAAGATCGAAATGGCTGTAAAGATTTATTCAATCATATTTTAGGAAAAGAAGAAATATTGAGGGTAACGGACATAAAAATTGAACATCATCCTGAACCAATAGAGAATTATCTCTCTGACCATACTGCTTTTGATGTTTACATCTCCTATATCGATACAGACAACAAAGAATGTGGTATTGGCATAGAAGTCAAATACACTGAAAAAGAATATGCACTCAAGGAAGGCACAAGTGAATACTCTCATATTAAGGATGAGCACGGAAAGACACGTCTATTCATGCCTTATCTTAATACGACCAATAACAGCAAGTATTTCAAAGAGGACGTGAGCCACGACATACTTGTCACTAACAAATTCAGACAGATATGGAGAAATCACATTCTTGGGGCATCAATGGTTCTTCATGGTGATATTGAAAAATTCACGAGCATTACTATCTTTCCAATGGCAAACGTACATTTCCATAATGATGCTATGCCTCAATATAAAGAGTTGTTATCCGAATTAGGCAAGAGTACATTTATTCCACTTACCTATGAAGACTTATTTGACCTAATGGATAAGTATCTCAATATTGAAAACGGCAAGGAGTGGAATATGTATCTGAAACAACGTTATTTGTTTTAAATGAGCAACGTAATTGCATATTATTTGTTCGGAATCAATTTCATAACATTTATAGGTTATGGCATTGATAAGTTCAAAGCTAAAAAAGTCAATGGCGTATTCCTGAAACCACCTTGCTCCTACTTGCTATAATTGGAGGAAGTATCGGAGCTTGGATAGGTATAAAAGTATGGCATCATAAGACAATGCACAAGAAGTTCAAATACGGTATTCCGATTATACTTACAATACAAGTGGGATTATACCTCTACTTGATGTAAGGAAGCAAGAGACTGCGCCTATTTTGACACAGCCTCTTTTTTTATTTTAGGATAAATGACATCAATGGCAGTACCCTAGATTTTCACACACGTTGCATTCACTCCTTTCACCACCCGTTAATGCGCAGATTTTCATCATCTCCGTGTGAAGGGAGCTTCGAAAAGCTCCCTTCACCGTTTCACACCGGCACGACCAGATAAGCGTTTCCTTGGCGGGTGTGGGTGTGTCGCACGCCGAGTGCTTGGAGCGTTTTCCCCATCTGGCTGGCATTGCCGGTGCGTAGGGCGGCCGGGAATTTCTTCTGCAAGCGGCAGAAAATTTCGGTGGCGGTCATCAGGCATCCTTCCTTCTCGTCGGCAGGCAAACGGAAACATTTGTAGAAAATCTCTTGGGCGGGCGACTGCTTGTAGAAGGTGCGGTTGTTCTCCTGTATCTCTTTTTCCTCTTCCGCACTGAACCAAAATCGTTCGCCGTTCAATAGCTCTGCTTTCAATTGGGCATAGAGCCGGGTATGGTCGATGTCCGAGCAATCGATTTTTCCTTTTACCTCCACACAGAGGAAGCGTCGGCTTCCGGAGGTGTCGGTCAGCAACTCTTTCTGGTTGCTGGTGCCGATGAAGGAGGCGATGCGGGGCAACTGACTATAATAGGAACGGTGCGCCTTGCGGAAGGTCAGTTTGCGGAGCTGTATCAGGTTTTTCAGTGTGGCTTGGCTTCGTTCGCCGTAGCGGTCGAACTCATCCAGATTGATGATGCCGAAGAGCGAAAGTTTCTGCTCGCAACCGCTCACGCTCGTGAGGTCGAACTTGTCGATGTAGAAAGCTTGCAACTCTTCGGGTAACAGACGCGAGCAGAAAGTCGATTTGCAACGCCCTTGCTCGGCGCTGATGAGGAGCGGAGCCACGGCATTGGCGCATTGTCCTTCCCGCTTCATCCATTGGGCGGTCATGCCCAGCATCCATCGGTGGAAGCCGTTCAGCCATACGGGGCTGTCCGACACGCGTCGGGCCAGTTCCGTCACCCGGTCGATGCCGTCCCATTCGGGCAGGTGCTCCATGTAATGGGTAAACGGGTGAAAGTCCGCTATCTTTTGCGAGCAGAGCAGTCGGCTCACGTCCTTGTCCCAACAGTTGATGCCCGCCGCCCTTGCCTCGATGCAAAGTGTGTTCTGTGCGCGCTGGTCCGCCAGCCGATAGCGGGCGGTGCCTTTCGGCGCATACTCCGCTTGTTCCGTCAGCAGGTTGAAGCGGAAATCGTAATTCTTGAAAAGGTATACCTGTAAAGCGTCGAGCAAGGAGCGATTCTTGTTCTTCACCTCTTTCTTATCGGGTGTCTCGACGGACACGTTTTTTACGGGTGCGACACTGTTTTTTTCGAACCATTTCTTTAAGAGATTCAGCATTCTTTTCATCATTTTTGTTATCGTTTTGAGGTTATTCATATCGCAAATATACAATATCGGAACCCCGGATGTCAAGTGTTTTATGAAAAAAAATAAACCGATTGCAAGCTCTTCTTGTGCCCGTATAAAGATGCTGAAATGTACGTTGTGCCACTTCGATGACATTTTTCTGCCACCTAGGTGGCAGTACTCTGCCATCGCCGTGACACTGTCTTGTCACTTAGGTGAAACGTTCCATTTATCAAGAGATTGTCTGTTAATGGATTTAGTCAACCGTTTGTGCCTTATTGATAAAGTAGGTTGACTCAGTTAAACTTTATTCTTATTTTACGTTGCCTTCGTTTTAAGTTAGTCATGATTTGAGTTGACTTTTCTCTCATCAAATAACAAGTAAGAGGGTGTCATTTTGCACCGGCTTTTACAAGGCGTCGCGATTGGTGGCTTTCGGCTGTGAACCCGGGTGGGAGTGAAGGGGCGAAAGGGGATTATTCACTCTCCCTTCACACCGGGACGTTGGTTGTCAATGGGTTGAGGATGGGTGACGGGAGTGAAGTTGAACTTTCGCGATTCTGAAGAATCCGGCTTCAATTGCGGCGATTATGAAAGGTTCGCGAACGTGTTGAATGAATGCTGGCTTAAATGGATTACTCTCGGAGGAAGTGAAAGATCCGTGACAAACGGGAATAAACTTGCAGGGAGTATTTGCAGAACTGAATAATTTGCCTATCTTTGCCCTGCATATAATAACCTATAAAGAAAAAGAATATGGAAAATCAGAAGAACAATAACCAGCTGCAGATTGAGCTGAAAGACGAGGTGGCACAAGGCACATACGCCAATATGGCCATCATTACCCATTCGAGTTCGGAATTTATCGTGGACTTTATCCGCGTGATGCCGGGACTGCCCAAAGCAGGAGTTCAGTCGCGCATTATCTTGACACCCGAACATGCCAAACGTTTGATGTTCGCTCTCCAAGAAAATGTGACCAAGTTTGAACACCAATTCGGTGTAGTCCGTATGCCCGATGAAGCGAATGATGCGCAGGGCGGTTCTGACGGAAAGACCTACATTCCGCCCCTTGACGGCTTTAAAGGTGAAGCCTAAAAGGCGTTGAATAGTTAAAAAAATATAATACTCTATTTCTTGAAGCGTTTTTTGAGAAGTAGAGTATTTTATTTTCTCCCTTTTCATTGCCAAATAAAATATTATCCGTAACTTTGCACCCCGAAAAAGTGTATTTCGCATGCTCCGGTTTCGACCGGATATAAGTTGATAATTAGAAATAAATAATATATAACAATTAAAAATCAAACAAAATGCCTACTATTCAACAGTTAGTAAGAAAAGGAAGACAGGTATTGGTTGAGAAGAGTAAGTCGCCGGCACTTGACTCATGTCCGCAGAGACGTGGTGTTTGTGTTCGTGTGTACACTACTACTCCGAAGAAACCGAACTCTGCAATGCGTAAAGTTGCCCGTGTGCGCTTGACAAACTCTAAGGAAGTAAACTCTTATATTCCGGGTGAAGGCCACAATTTGCAGGAACACTCCATCGTATTGGTTCGCGGCGGTCGTGTAAAAGACCTTCCGGGCGTACGTTATCACATCGTTCGCGGTACATTGGATACGGCGGGTGTGGCAGGTCGTACTCAAAGACGTTCTAAGTATGGTGCCAAGCGTCCGAAACCGGGTCAGGCAGCTGCAGCAACAAAGGGTAAGAAGAAGTAATATCTTATTTCCTGAAGAAAAAAGTATTTAATTTTTAGTTTTGGTTTGTTGGAAATAAAGCTATAAAGGTTGAGTAAATGTCTCAGAGGAGACGTTGAAGTAAACAGAGAAGCAAACAGCCCCAAACAAAACATTATTTTAAGTAAAATGAGAAAAGCAAAACCAAAAAAACGTGTGATCCTCCCGGATCCGGTATTCGGTGACCAGAAGGTAACCAAGTTCGTGAATCACTTGATGTATGACGGTAAGAAGAATACATCTTATGAAATCTTCTATACAGCGCTGGAAACAGTGAAAACAAAGCTTCCTAACGAAGAAAAGACCGCTTTGGAAATCTGGAAAAAAGCATTGGATAATGTAACTCCTCAGATTGAAGTGAAGTCTCGTCGAATCGGTGGCGCCACATTTCAAGTTCCTACAGAAATTCGTGCAGACCGCAAGGAATCAATCTCTATGAAGAACTTGATTCTTTTTGCTCGCAAACGCGGCGGCAAGTCAATGGCTGATAAGTTGGCTGCTGAAATCATGGATGCGTTTAACGAACAGGGCGGTGCTTTCAAACGTAAGGAAGATATGCACCGTATGGCTGAAGCTAACCGTGCGTTCGCTCACTTCAGATTCTAATCAAGTATTAATTAATAAGCAATAAGGAAGAAAAATGGCAAAACAAGATTTGCATTTGACCCGTAATATCGGTATCATGGCTCACATCGACGCCGGTAAGACTACAACTTCTGAACGTATTCTGTTCTATACCGGTCTGACTCATAAGATTGGTGAGACTCATGAAGGTACAGCTACGATGGACTGGATGGCTCAGGAACAGGAACGTGGTATTACTATTACTTCTGCCGCAACTACCACATTCTGGAATTATGACGGCAACAAGTATAAGATTAACTTGATTGACACTCCGGGACACGTAGACTTTACTGCGGAAGTGGAACGTTCACTTCGTGTGTTGGACGGTGCTGTGGCTACATATTGTGCGGTAGGTGGTGTTGAACCGCAGTCTGAAACTGTATGGCGTCAGGCCGACAAGTACAATGTGCCGCGTATCGGTTACGTGAACAAAATGGACCGTTCGGGTGCTGACTTCTACGAAGTGGTTCGCCAGATGAAGGAAGTTTTGGGTGCAAATCCGTGTCCGATTGTTATTCCTATCGGTTCTGAAGAAAACTTCAAGGGTGTAGTAGACTTGATTAAAATGAAGGCTATCTTGTGGCACGATGAAACCATGGGAGCCGACTATGATGTGGAAGAAATTCCTGTCAATTTGGTAGACGAAGCCAATGAATGGAGAGAAAAAATGCTCGAAAAGGTGGCTGAATACGATGACGAATTGATGGAGAAATTCTTCGACGATCCTTCTACTATTACAGAGGATGAAGTGATGCGTGCTTTGCGTGCCGCTACCTTGAAGATGGACATCGTGCCGATGCTTTGCGGTTCTTCATTCAAGAACAAGGGCGTTCAGACTTTGCTCGACTATGTATGTGCTTTCTTGCCCTCTCCGCTGGATACTCCGAACATTGTAGGTGTAAACCCGAATACAGGTGCTGAAGAAGATCGTAAGCCGAGTGAAGATGAAAAAACTTCCGGTTTGGCGTTTAAGATTGCTACAGACCCGTATGTAGGTCGTCTGACTTTCTTCCGCGTTTACTCTGGTAAGGTAGAAGCCGGTTCGTATATCTACAACACTCGTTCAGGCAAGAAAGAACGTGTGTCTCGTCTGTTCCAGATGCACTCTAACAAGCAGAATCCGGTTGAACTGATTTCTGCCGGTGATATCGGTGCAGGTGTTGGTTTCAAGGATATCCGTACAGGTGATACTTTGTGTGATGAAGATGCGCCCATCGTATTGGAATCTATGGACTTCCCCGAACCGGTAATCGGTATCGCGGTTGAGCCGAAGACTCAAAAAGATTTGGACAAGCTGTCTAACGGTTTGGCTAAGTTGGCGGAAGAAGACCCGACATTTACAGTGAAGACCGATGAACAAAGCGGTCAGACGGTAATTTCCGGTATGGGTGAACTTCACTTGGATATCATCATCGACCGTCTGAAGCGTGAATTCAAGGTAGAATGTAACCAAGGTAAGCCTCAGGTGAACTATAAGGAATGTATTACCAAGACTGTCGAACTCCGTGAAGTTTACAAGAAACAGTCCGGTGGTCGCGGTAAGTTCGCTGACATCATCGTTGCTATCGGTCCGGCTGATGAAGACTTCAAGCAGGGCGGTTTGCAGTTCGTTGATGAAGTGAAGGGCGGTAACATTCCTAAGGAATTCATTCCTTCCGTACAGAAGGGTTTTGTAACAGCCATGAAGAACGGTGTGTTGGCCGGCTATCCGATGGATTCAATGAAGGTTGTGTTGAAGGATGGTTCATTCCACCCGGTAGACTCTGACCAGTTGTCATTTGAAATCTGTGCCATCCAGGCTTATAAGAACGCTTGCGCTAAGGCGGGTCCTGCTTTGACAGAACCGATTATGAAGCTTGAGGTTGTAACTCCGGAAGAAAGCATGGGTGACGTTATCGGTGACTTGAACCGTCGTCGCGGTCAGGTAGAAGGTATGGAATCTGCTCGTTCAGGTGCCCGCATCGTGAAGGCTATGGTTCCGTTGGCAGAAATGTTCGGTTATGTGACTGCGCTTCGTACCATTACCTCTGGTCGTGCTACTTCATCAATGACATACGATCACCACGCTCAGGTATCAAGCTCTATCGCTAAGGCTGTGCTTGAAGAAGTGAAGGGTCGTGTAGACTTGGTATAATATAAAAAATAAGATTGGGGCAACGGGTTAGCGAATGACTCTTAATCCGGCCCCACCTTTATATGATTTTCAATTTTTAAATTTTAAAGACAAATGAGTCAAAAAATCAGAATTAAACTGAAATCCTACGATCACAACTTGGTAGACAAGTCTGCTGAAAAGATCGTTAGAACAGTGAAGGCTACAGGTGCTATTGTAAGTGGTCCGATTCCATTGCCTACTCACAAGCGTGTCTTTACTGTGAACCGTTCAACTTTCGTAAACAAGAAGTCTCGCGAACAGTTCGAACTTTCTTCTTACAAGCGTTTGATTGACATCTACAGCTCAACAGCTAAGACCGTAGACGCGCTGATGAAGTTGGAATTGCCGAGTGGTGTAGAAGTAGAAATTAAAGTTTAATCCATTAAAAAAATAACTGAAATGCCAGGATTATTAGGAAAGAAAATCGGAATGACATCCGTTTTCAGTGCTGATGGTAAGAACGTACCATGCACTGTTATCGAAGCTGGTCCTTGTGTGGTTACTCAGATTAAGAGTGTTGAAAAGGATGGTTATGCTGCTGTTCAGGTAGGTTTCCAGGACAAGAAGGGAAAGCATACTACAAAGCCTTTGATGGGACACTTCAAGAAAGCTGGAGTAACTCCGAAGAGACACTTGGCCGAGTTCAAGAATTTTGAAACAGAATTGAATCTGGGTGACACTATTACAGTAGAATTATTCAACGATGCAGATTATGTAGACGTTGTGGGTACTTCTAAGGGTAAAGGTTTTCAGGGTGTAGTTAAGAGACATGGTTTCGGCGGTGTAGGCCAGACTACTCACGGTCAGCACAACCGTGCTCGTAAGCCGGGTTCTATCGGAGCTTGTTCTTACCCTGCAAAGGTATTCAAGGGAATGCGCATGGGTGGCCAAATGGGTGGCGACCGCGTGACTACTCAAAACCTGAGAGTATTAAAGGTAATTCCGGAACACAATCTTCTTTTGATTAAGGGTTCAGTACCGGGTTGCAAAGGTTCAATCGTAATAATTGAAAAATAATGGAAGTTAACGTATTAAATATTAAAGGTGAAGACACCGGAAGAAAGGTTACGTTAAACGAATCGATCTTCGGAATTGAACCGAATGACCATGCCATTTACTTGGATGTAAAGCAGTTTATGGCCAACCAACGTCAGGGTACTCACAAGTCAAAGGAAAGAAGTGAAATCAGCGGTTCTACTCGCAAGTTGGGTCGTCAGAAAGGCGGCGGCGGTGCTCGTCGCGGTGACATCAATTCACCGTTGTTGGTAGGTGGTGCTCGCGTATTCGGTCCCAAGCCTCGTGACTACTGGTTCAAATTGAACAAGAAGGTAAAGGCTTTGGCTCGTCGTTCTGCATTGTCATACAAAGCGCAGGAAAATGCTATCTTGGTTGTTGAAGATTTTACTTTTGAAGCTCCAAAAACCAAAGATTTCATAACTATGGTTAATAATCTTAAAATTGCGGACAAGAAAATTTTGGTTGTTTTGCCAGAAGCTAATAAAAATGTATTTTTGTCAGTCCGTAATGTTGAACGTGCCAATGTAGCTATCGCATCAGCTTTGAATACATACTCTGTATTGAACGCAGGTGTTCTCGTAGTTACAGAAAACTCGCTCAAAGCTATTGATGGTATCTTATCTTAATTAAAAAGGAGGCTTAGATAATGGGAATTATTATTAAACCGTTGGTAACTGAGAAAATGACTGCAATCACCGAAAAGTTGAATCGTTTCGGTTTTATTGTGCGTCCGGAAGCTAACAAATTGGAAATTAAGAAAGAAATTGAAGCTTTGTACAATGTTACAGTAGTGGATGTAAATACGATTCGTTACGCTGGTAAGAACAAGAGTCGTTATACAAAATCTGGAATTATCAATGGTCGCACGAATGCTTATAAGAAAGCGATTGTGACATTGAAAGAAGGTGATACGATTGATTTTTATAGCAATATTTAAATAAAAGATGGCAGTACGTAAATTTAAGCCCACAACACCGGGGCAGAGACATAAGATTATTGGTACTTTTGAAGAAATTACTGCGTCAGTACCAGAGAAATCTCTTGTAAGCGGTAAGCGTGTTACAGGTGGTCGTAATAATGTCGGTAAGATGACAGTGCGCTATGTTGGCGGCGGTCACAAGAGAAAATTCCGCTTTATTGATTTCAAGAGAAATAAAGATGGTGTTCCGGCAGTAGTGAAGACAATCGAATACGATCCGAATCGTTCGGCTCGTATTGCGTTGTTGTTCTACGCTGACGGTGAAAAGAGATATATCATTGCTCCTAATGGATTGCAAGTTGGTTCTACTTTGATGTCCGGTGAAAATGCAGCACCTGAGATTGGTAATGCACTTCCCTTGCAGAATATCCCTGTAGGTACCGTGATTCACAATATTGAATTGCGTCCGGGTCAAGGTGCAGCTTTGGTAAGATCGGCTGGTAATTTCGCTCAGTTGACTTCAAGAGAAGGTAAGTATTGCGTTATCAAATTGCCTTCAGGTGAAGTAAGACAGGTTCTGAGCGCTTGCAAGGCTACTATCGGTAGCGTTGGTAACTCAGATCATGCTTTGGAATCTTCAGGTAAGGCAGGTCGCTCACGTTGGTTGGGCCGTCGTCCTCATAACCGCGGTGTCGTAATGAACCCTGTTGATCACCCGATGGGTGGTGGTGAAGGTCGTCAGTCTGGTGGTCACCCACGCTCACGCAAGGGCTTGTATGCTAAGGGCTTGAAGACAAGAGCACCGAAGAAACAGTCTTCTAAGTATATTATTGAAAGAAGAAAGTAATTAACAGATTAACTGAGTAAATTATGAGTCGTTCATTAAAAAAAGGTCCATATATCAATGTGAAGCTTGAAAACAAAGTGCTTGCAATGAATGAAAGTGCTAAGAAAGTTGTTGTTAAGACATGGGCCAGAGCTTCAATGATTTCGCCTGACTTTGTAGGGCATACTATTGCAGTTCATAACGGAAATAAATTTATTCCTGTTTATATTACCGAAAACATGGTGGGACACAAGTTGGGCGAATTTGCGCCTACTCGTACTTTCCGCGGTCATGCAGGTAATAAGAAAAAATAAGCAGGGTCACTTGAAGAAATAAAAAAGTAATAATATAATGGGAGCAAGAAAAAAAATATCGGCTGAAAATAGAAAAGAAGCCCTTAAGACCATGTATTTTGCAAAATTGCAGAATGTTCCTACTTCACCTCGTAAGATGCGTCTGGTTGCAGACATGGTACGTGGTATGGAAGTGAACCGTGCATTGGGTGTCTTGAAGTTTTCTTCTAAGGAAGCTTCTGCAAGAGTGGAAAAACTTTTGCGCTCTGCTATTGCTAACTGGGAACAGAAAAACGATCGTAAGGCAGAAGATGGTGAGTTGTTTATAACTAAGATTTTTGTTGATGGTGGTGCAACGCTGAAGAGAATGCGTCCGGCTCCACAGGGTAGAGGTTATAGAATTCGTAAGCGCTCAAACCATGTGACTTTGTTCGTAGACACTAAAAGTACTAATGAAAAAAACTAAGATTTAGATGGGACAGAAAGTTAATCCGATAAGCAACCGTTTAGGCATTATTAGAGGTTGGGATTCTAATTGGTACGGTGGCAATGATTATGGTGACGCTTTGTTGGAAGACAGCAAGATTCGTAAGTATCTTAATGCTCGTTTGACAAAGGCAAGCGTTTCAAGAATTGTAATCGAACGTACATTGAAACTGGTGACTATCACAGTTTGTACTGCCCGTCCAGGTATTATCATTGGTAAAGGCGGTTCTGAAGTAGATAAGTTGAAAGAAGAATTGAAGAAGATTACCGATAAGGATATCCAAATCAATATCTTCGAAGTGAAGAGACCGGAACTTGATGCTGTGATTGTGGCCAACAATATCGCCCGTCAGGTAGAAGGTAAAATTGCCTATCGCCGTGCCATCAAGATGGCTATCGCCAATACAATGCGCATGGGTGCAGAAGGTATCAAAGTGCTGATTTCAGGACGTTTGAACGGTGCTGAAATGGCTCGCTCTGAAATGTATAAGGAAGGTAGAACCCCGTTGCATACATTCCGTGCAGATATCGACTATTGTCACGCTGAAGCATTGACTAAGGTTGGTTTGCTGGGTATCAAGGTTTGGATTTGCCGTGGTGAAGTTTATGGTAAGAGAGAATTGGCACCGAACTTTACTCAGACAAAGGAAAGCGGTCGTGGTAACAACAACGGCGGTAAGAACTTCAGAAAAAAGAAAAACAACAATCGCTAACGAATTTGAATTTTAGGAGATATGTTACAACCGAAAAAGACAAAATTCAGAAGACAGCAAAAGGGCACTCAGAAAGGTAATGCTCAAAGAGGTAACCAATTGGCTTTTGGCTCGTTTGGTATCAAGTCATTGGAAACTAAGTGGATTACCGGTCGTCAGATTGAGGCAGCCCGTATTGCGGTAACAAGATATATGCAGCGTCAGGGACAGATTTGGATTCGTATTTTCCCGGACAAACCAATCACTCGCAAGCCTGCTGATGTACGTATGGGTAAAGGTAAGGGTAGTCCTGAAGGATTTGTGGCTCCAGTTACTCCGGGTCGTATTATCATCGAGGCAGAGGGTGTTCCTTTTGAAGTAGCTAAAGAAGCTTTGCGCCTTGCGGCACAGAAACTTCCCGTAACTACTAAATTTATTGTAAGACGTGATTACGATGCTCAAAACCAAAACGCTTAATTGATAGGATTATGAAGATTGCAGAAATTAGAGAAATAGCTACCAACGAATTGGCCGAAAGAATTCAGACAGAAGAAGCCAATTATAATCAGATGGTGTTGAATCATTCTATCTCTCCGCTGGATAATCCTGCTCAGATTAAGGAGTTGCGTAGAACTATTGCGCGTATGAAGACAGAGTTGCGTCAGAGAGAACTTAACAAATAATAATGGTCCTCATGGAAGCTAGAAATTTAAGAAAAGAAAGAACCGGTGTTGTAGTAAGCAATAAGATGGATAAGACCATTGTTGTTGCCGCTAAGTTTAAGGAAAAACACCCTATTTATGGTAAATTCGTCTCAAAGACGAAGAAATACCATGCTCATGACGAAAAGAATGAATGTAATGTAGGTGATACAGTACAAATCATGGAAACTCGTCCTTTGAGCAAAACTAAGAGATGGAGATTGGTTGAAATTGTAGAAAGAGCTAAGTAATTATGATACAAGCAGAATCCAGACTTACAGTATGTGATAACAGTGGCGCAAAAGAAGCTCTTTGTATCCGCGTTTTGGGCGGAACAAAGAGACGTTACGCTTCTGTTGGGGATGTAATCGTAGTCTCTGTAAAGAGCGTCATCCCTTCAAGTGATATTAAAAAAGGTGCAGTTTCAAAGGCTTTGATTGTACGTACTAAGAAGGAAATCCGTCGTGCTGATGGTTCCTACATTCGTTTTGATGACAATGCTTGCGTGTTGTTGAACAATGCAGGCGAAATTAGAGGAAGTCGTATCTTTGGCCCTGTTGCAAGAGAATTGCGTGCTACTAATATGAAGGTAGTTTCACTTGCACCTGAAGTACTTTAATTTTGTAAAGGATTTAAGTAATGAGTAAGTTACATATTAAAAAAGGCGATACAGTTTACGTAAACTCTGGTGAAGACAAGGGTAAAACTGGCCGTGTGTTGAAAGTTCTCGTGAAGGAAGGTCGTGCGGTGGTTGAAGGTATCAACATGGTATCTAAGAGCACTAAACCTAATGCAAAGAATCCTCAGGGAGGTATTGTAAAGCAGGAAGCTGCTATTCATATCTCTAACTTGAACGTGCTTGACCCGAAGACCGGCAAGCCGACACGTGTGGGAAGAAGAGAAAGTTCTGATGGAAGAACATTTGTTCGTTATGCTAAAAAATCAGGAGAGGAGATTAAATAATGAGTAATACTGCTAGCCTTAAGAAAGAATATGCAGAGCGCATTGCGCCTGCACTGAAGAATCAGTTCCAGTATTCTTCTACAATGCAGATTCCTGTACTCAAGAAGATTGTAATCAATCAGGGCTTGGGTATGGCTGTAGCAGACAAGAAGATTATTGAAGTTGCTATCAACGAATTGACAGCAATCACTGGTCAGAAAGCTGTTGCTACTATCTCAAAGAAAGATATTGCAAACTTTAAGTTGCGTAAGAAAATGCCTATCGGTGTAATGGTAACTTTGCGTCGTGAAAGAATGTATGAATTCCTTGAAAAGTTGGTTCGCGTGGCTTTGCCTCGTATTCGTGACTTCAAGGGTATCAACAGCAAATTCGATGGTAGAGGTAATTATACCTTGGGTATTGAGGAACAGATTATTTTCCCGGAAATCAATATTGACAGCATCACTCGTATCCTGGGTATGAACATTACTTTTGTAACTTCTGCACAGACAGACGAAGAAGGTTATGCTCTCTTGAAAGAGTTCGGTTTACCATTTAAAAACGCTAAAAAAGACTAATATATTATGGCAAAAGAATCAATGAAGGCTCGTGAAGTAAAAAGAGCCAAACTTGTAGCCAAATATGCTGAAAAACGTGCTGCATTGAAGAAGATTGTAAATACAGGTGATCCTGTTGAAGCATTCGAAGCTGCTCAGAAGTTGCAGGCTATTCCCAAGAATGCCAATCCGATTCGTTTGCACAACCGTTGCAAATTGACCGGTCGTCCTAAGGGTTATATTCGTCAGTTCGGAATCTCTCGTATTCAGTTCCGCGAAATGGCTTCTAACGGTTTGATTCCGGGTGTAAAGAAAGCAAGCTGGTAATTCGTTTTATTTTTAAATATTGTCAGGGTAGTCCTGATTAATTTAATTTATTATTTATATGACAGATCCAATCGCAGATTATCTCACCAGATTGAGAAATGCAATTAGTGCAAAGCACAGAGTAGTTGAAGTGCCTGCCTCAAATTTGAAGAAGGAAATCACAAAAATCCTTTTCGACCAAGGCTACATTCTGAACTACAAGTTTGTTGAAGATGGTCCTCAGGGTACTATTAAAGTGGCTTTGAAGTATGACACAGTAAACAAAGTGAACGCAATCAAGAAGTTGATTCGAGTTTCTTCTCCGGGTTTGCGTCAGTATACTGGTTATAAGGATATGCCGAGAGTAATTAACGGTTTAGGTATTGCTATAATATCTACTTCCAAAGGTGTAATGACTAACAAGCAGGCCGCTGAATTGAAAATTGGTGGTGAAGTGCTTTGTTATGTATATTAATAGGAGGATAAGCAATGTCAAGAATAGGTAAATTGCCCATTAGTATTCCTGCCGGAGTAACAGTTACTCTGAAGGATAATGTAGTTACAGTGAAAGGTCCGAAAGGTGAACTTACACAGTTTGTGAATCCTGCTATCAATGTAGAAATTGAGAACGGCCAGGTGGTGTTGAAGGAAAATGAAAACGAACTGATTGACAACCAAAAGCAACGTCATGCTTTCCATGGCTTGTATCGTGCGCTTATCAACAACATGGTTGTTGGTGTTTCTGTAGGTTACAAGAAAGAATTGGAACTTGTGGGTGTCGGTTATCGTGCATCAAACAATGGTAATATCATTGATTTCGCTTTGGGTTATACTCATAATATCTTTATGCAGTTGCCTCCTGAAATCAAGGTAGAAACCAAGTCTGAAAGAAATAAGAATCCTCTGATTATTTTGGAATCTTGCGACAAGCAGTTGCTTGGTTTGGTTTGTGCAAAAATTCGCTCTTTCCGTAAGCCGGAACCGTATAAGGGTAAAGGTATCAAGTTTGTTGGCGAAGAAATTCGTAGAAAGTCTGGTAAGTCAGCCGGTGCTAAGTAATTTACATCCTAAAATTGTACTATTATGACAACAAAAATAGAAAGACGAATCAAAATTAAATATAGAGTACGCAATAAGATTTCAGGTACAACTGAACGTCCGCGTATGAGTGTGTTTAGAAGTAACAAGCAGATTTATGTTCAGGTAATTGACGACTTGTCTGGCAAAACATTGGCTGCTGCATCTTCATTGGGTATGGAAGCTATGCCTAAGAAAGAACAGGCTGCTAAGGTGGGTGAACTGATTGCCAAGAAGGCTCAGGAAGCCGGAATTACAACAGTCGTATTCGATCGTAACGGCTACTTGTATCATGGGAGAATCAAAGAAGTAGCTGATGCTGCTCGTAACGGTGGACTTAAATTTTAATCAATTATGGCAGTTAATAATAGAGTTAAGATATCTAACGATATAGAGTTGAAGGACAGATTGGTTGCTATTAACCGTGTTACAAAAGTAACGAAAGGTGGTAGAACATTCAGTTTCTCTGCAATTGTCGTTGTTGGAAACGAAGACGGTATCATTGGTTGGGGTCTTGGTAAGGCTGGTGAAGTAACAGCCGCTATTGCCAAGGGTGTTGAATCAGCCAAGAAGAACTTGACTCGCGTTCCCGTTTTGAAGGGCACAGTTCCTCATGAACAGTCTGCTAAGTTCGGTGGTGCTGAAGTATTCATTAAACCGGCTTCTACCGGTACCGGTGTGGTTGCAGGTGGTGCGATGCGTGCTGTATTGGAAAGTGTAGGTATTACTGATGTTTTGGCTAAGTCAAAGGGTTCTTCTAACCCGCACAATCTGGTGAAAGCTACCATCCTTGCTTTGAGTGAAATGAGAGATGCTCGTATGGTTGCCCAAAACAGAGGTGTAAGTTTGGAAAAAGTATTTAGAGGATAAGGAGGAATTTATGTCAACTATTAAGATTAAACAAGTAAAGAGTAGAATTGGTGCTCCCGCAAATCAGAAGAGAGTACTTGATGCACTGGGACTTCGCAAGATGAATCGTGTGGTTGAACACGAAGAAACTCCTTCAATTCTTGGTATGGTAAAGAAGGTTAGTCACCTTGTAGCCATCGTTAAGTAATTCATTGTTAATAAAAATTTGATTACGATATGAATTTAAGTAATTTGAAACCTGCAGAAGGTTCTACACAGACTAGAAAGAGAATCGGTCGTGGTCCGGGTTCTGGTTTAGGTGGTACTTCTACTAGAGGTCACAAAGGAGCGAAATCTAGATCTGGTTATAAGAAGAAGATTGGTTTTGAAGGTGGTCAGATGCCTCTTCAACGTCGTGTTCCTAAGTTTGGTTTTAAGAACATTAACCGTGTAGAATACAAAGCCATCAACTTGGATACTGTTCAGGCTCTTGCAGAAGCAAAGAACTTGACAAAAGTAGGTTTGAATGACTTTATTGAAGCAGGTTTTGTATCTTCTAACCAGTTGGTTAAAGTTCTCGGTAACGGTAGCTTGACTGCTAAGCTTGAAGTAGAAGCAAATGCTTTTTCTAAGAGTGCGGTAGCTGCAATCGAAGCTGTAGGTGGTAATGCAGTAAAACTCTGATTCAATGAGAAAATCTATTGAAACATTAAAGAATATATGGAAAATTGAGGATCTGAGACAAAGGATCCTCATTACCATATTATTCGTTGCAATTTATCGGTTTGGATCTTATGTGGTTCTACCAGGTATCAATCCAGCAATGCTGACTCAGTTGCATCAACAGACAAGTGAAGGTTTGTTGGCGCTGTTGAACATGTTCTCAGGTGGAGCTTTTTCCAATGCATCTATTTTTGCATTGGGAATTATGCCGTATATCTCGGCTTCAATTGTTATTCAACTTTTAGCGATTGCTGTTCCATACTTTCAGAAAATCCAACGTGAAGGTGAAAGTGGCAGACGTAAAATTAATCAATATACCCGTATATTGACTATTGCTATCCTAATTGTTCAAGCTCCTTCTTACTTGATGAACTTGAAAATGCAGGCTGGTCCGTCACTTAATGCTTCATTAGATTGGACATTCTTTATTATTACTTCTACTATCATTTTGGCTGCAGGCAGTATGTTTATCTTGTGGCTGGGTGAAAGAATCACAGACAAGGGTATCGGTAATGGTATTTCATTCATTATCTTGATTGGTATCATTGCTCGTTTGCCGCAGTCTTTGTTTCAAGAAGTAGTTTCTCGTCTTTCTTCACCGGGTGCAGGTGGCATCGTGATGTTTTTGCTGGAAGTCGTTTTCTTGCTTTTTGTCATTGCTGCCGCTATCCTTTTGGTAAGAGGTGTGCGTAAAGTACCCGTGCAGTATGCCAAGCGTATTGTCGGCAACAAACAATATGGCGGTGCTCGTCAGTATATTCCTTTGAAGGTAAATGCGGCCAATGTGATGCCTATCATCTTTGCTCAGGCAATCATGTTCATTCCCATTACGTTGGTAGGTTTTTCTGATGCAGCCAATGCCAGTGGTGTTGTTCGTGCTTTCGTGGATCATACAAGTTTCTGGTATAATTTAGTATTTGCATTGTTGATTATTGTATTTACTTATTTCTATACAGCAATCACAATCAATCCTACCCAGATGGCTGAAGATATGAAGAGAAACAATGGTTTTATTCCTGGAATAAAACCGGGTAAGAATACAGCTGAGTATATAGATACGATTATGTCTCGTATTACTCTGCCGGGTTCTATTTTCTTGGCTATTGTTGCTATCATGCCTGCTTTTGCCGGTTTATTCGGCGTTCAGGCTGAGTTCGCTCAATTCTTTGGTGGTACATCACTGTTGATTTTGGTGGGTGTGGTATTGGATACTCTCCAACAAGTAGAAAGTCATTTGTTGATGCGTCACTACGACGGACTTTTGAGTTCGGGGCGAATTAAGGGACGTAATGTTGCTGCCTATTAATTTAGTCTGAGATGATATTTCTTAAGACAGATGATGAAATTGAACTTCTTCGCCAGAGTAATCTACTTGTAGGTAGAACTCTGGCAGAAGTTGCTAAACTGATAAAACCCGGTGTAACAACCAAGGAACTTGATAAAGTCGCTGAAGAGTTCATCAGAGATCATGGTGCGATTCCGACTTTTAAAGGTTATCCTAGTCCGTATGGGGGAGCGTTCCCCAGTACGTTATGTACATCGGTTAATGAGCAAGTGGTACATGGAATTCCGAACGACCAACCTTTGCAAGAGGGTGATGTCGTTTCTGTAGATTGCGGTACTTGCATGAATGGTTTTTGTGGCGATTCGGCCTATACATTCTGTGTAGGAGAAGTCGCACCGGAAATCAGACAATTGCTTCGGACAACCAAAGAAGCGTTGTATTTGGGTATTCAGAATGCTGTTCATGGCAAGCGTGTGGGTGATATAGGTTTTGCGGTTCAGGATTATTGTGAATCAAAATCCTATGGTGTGGTAAGAGAATTTGTGGGTCACGGTGTCGGTAAAGAGATGCATGAAGATCCCCAAGTGCCCAATTACGGAAAGAGAGGTTCCGGAACCATGTTGAAAAAAGGAATGTGCATCGCCATTGAGCCGATGATAACATTAGGCAATCGTCAGGTTATTATGGAGCAAGATGGTTGGACAATCCGAACCAGAGATAGAAAATTTGCCGCTCACTTTGAACATACCGTTGCGGTGGGCGTTGGTAAGGCAGATATTTTATCATCGTTTGAGTTTATTGAACAAGTATTAGGAGATAAAGCAATTTAATATGGCAAAGCAATCCGCAATAGAACAAGATGGAGTTATCGTAGAAGCATTGTCAAATGCAATGTTTCGTGTTGAACTGGAGAATGGGCACGAAATTACCGCTCACATATCCGGTAAAATGAGAATGCATTACATAAAGATATTGCCCGGGGATAAGGTAAGAGTAGAGATGTCTCCTTATGACTTATCTAAAGGAAGAATCGTTTTTAGATACAAGTAAAAAAGAAAAAGATATGAAAGTAAGAGCATCATTAAAGAAGCGTACACCGGAATGTAAAATCGTTAGACGCAATGGCCGTTTGTACGTTATTAACAAGAAAAATCCTAAGTATAAACAACGTCAAGGATAAATTTATTATTTTTGCAAAAAAAATAATTAGTATATGGCTATAAGAATAGTTGGTGTAGATTTGCCTCAAAACAAGAGAGGCGAGATTGCGTTGACCTATGTATATGGTATCGGACGCAGCAGTTCAGCGAAAATTTTGGATAAGGCTGGAGTTGATAGAGATTTGAAGGTTAAGGACTGGACAGATGATCAGGCAGCTAAAATTCGTGAAATTATCGGTGCTGAATATAAAGTGGAAGGTGATCTTCGTTCTGAAGTACAATTGAACATTAAGCGATTAATGGACATTGGTTGCTATCGTGGTGTGCGTCACCGTATCGGTTTGCCGGTTCGCGGTCAGAGCACAAAGAATAATGCCCGTACACGTAAGGGAAGAAAGAAAACAGTTGCAAATAAGAAAAAAGCTACTAAATAATAATTGTTGATATGGCAAAAAAAACAGTCGCAGCTAAGAAAAGAAATGTGAAGGTTGATGCTAATGGACAGTTGCACGTTCATTCTTCATTCAACAACATCATTGTTTCTTTGGCAAACAGTGAAGGTCAGATTATCTCATGGTCTTCTGCAGGTAAGATGGGTTTCCGTGGTTCTAAGAAGAACACTCCTTATGCAGCACAGATGGCTGCACAAGATTGCGCTAAAGTAGCGTTTGATCTTGGCTTGAGAAAGGTGAAAGCATATGTTAAGGGTCCGGGTAACGGTCGTGAGTCTGCAATCAGAACTGTACATGGAGCAGGTATCGAAGTTACTGAAATCATTGATGTAACTCCGCTTCCACACAACGGTTGTCGTCCTCCTAAGAGAAGAAGAGTCTAATAAGATAATCTGATTTTATATGAAACTTGATTTTGTTAAAAATGGATTACACTTCCTTTCTGTAATCGCGGCTGCAACAAATTAAGTTCATAAGTAACAATTAAATAAAGAATAGATATGGCTAGATATACTGGACCAAAATCAAGAATTGCCCGTAAATTCGGTGAAGCTATCTTTGGAGCGGATAAAGTTTTGTCAAAGAAGAACTACCCTCCTGGACAGCATGGCAATAACAGAAGAAGAAAAACTTCTGAATATGGTATCATGTTGGCTGAGAAGCAAAAGGCTAAATATACCTACGGCGTATTGGAAAAACAGTTCCGTAACCTGTTTGAAAAGGCTGCAAGTGCATCCGGTATTACAGGTGAAGTTTTGCTGCAGAACCTTGAAGCTCGCTTGGACAACGTTGTGTTCCGTTTGGGTATTGCACCTACTCGTGCTGCTGCTCGTCAGTTGGTAGGCCACAAGCATATTACAGTAGACGGTAAGGTAGTGAACATTCCTTCATTCTCTGTAAAGCCCGGTCAGATTGTAGGTGTACGCGAAAGATCTAAGTCTTTGGAAGTAATTGCTAATTCACTTGCTGGATTTAATCATAGCAAATATCCTTGGTTGGAATGGGATGAAACAGTAAAGGCAGGTAAGTATCTTCATACTCCGGACAGAGCTGACATTCCTGAAAACATTAAAGAACACTTGATCGTTGAATTGTACTCTAAATAATAATTGATTTCATGGCGATATTAGCATTTCAAAAACCTGATAAAGTATTAATGTTGGAAGCGGATTCCAAATTCGGTAAGTTTGAATTTCGTCCGCTCGAACCCGGTTTCGGTATTACCGTAGGTAATGCTTTGCGCCGTATTCTTCTTTCTTCACTGGAAGGTTTTGCCATCAATACAATTAAGATTGAAGGTGTAGAACATGAGTTCGCTACCGTTCCGGGTATTAAGGAAGATGTGACCAACATTATCTTGAATCTGAAGCAAGTCAGATTCAAGCAAGTAGTAGAAGAATTTGAAAGCGAAAAGGTAACTGTTTCGATTGAAAATTCAAGTGAATTTAAAGCAGGTGATATAAGCAAGTATTTGACTGGATTTGAAGTGTTAAATCCTGAATTGGTTATTTGCCATTTAGATTCAAAAGCGACGTTGCAGATGGATATTACCATTAACAAGGGTAGAGGCTATGTTCCGGCTGATGAAAACCGCGAATATTGCACGGATGTTAATGTAATTCCTATCGATTCTATTTACACACCGATACGTAATGTGAAGTATCAGGTAGAAAACTTCCGCGTTGAGCAGAAGACAGACTACGAAAAACTGGTATTGGAAATTACTACCGATGGTTCCATTCACCCGAAGGATGCTTTGAAAGAAGCGGCTAAGATATTGATTTATCACTTCATGCTCTTCTCTGATGAAAAGATTACTCTTGAAACATCAGACATTGACGGTAATGAAGAATTTGATGAAGAAGTATTGCATATGCGCCAGTTGCTGAAGACGAAGCTGGTAGATATGGACCTCTCAGTTCGTGCGTTGAACTGCTTGAAGGCTGCCGATGTAGAAACATTGGGCGACCTTGTACAATTCAACAAGACAGACCTGTTGAAGTTCAGAAACTTCGGTAAGAAATCGCTCACGGAGCTTGATGATTTGCTCGAGAGTCTGAATCTGTCGTTTGGAACAGATATTTCTAAGTATAAATTAGATAAAGAATAAACAATGAGACATAATAAGAAATTCAATCATTTAGGTCGTACTGCTTCTCATAGAAATGCGATGTTGGCTAACATGGCTTGTTCTTTGATTAAGCACAAAAGAATCACTACGACTGTTGCTAAGGCTAAAGCTTTGAAGAAATTCGTTGAGCCTTTGATTACTAAGTCTAAAGAAGACACAACCAACTCACGTCGTGTTGTATTTAGCAACTTGCAAGACAAATTCGCTGTAACAGAATTGTTCAAGGAAATCTCTGTAAAGGTAGCAGATCGTCCGGGTGGTTATACTCGTATTATCAAGACAGGCCACCGTTTGGGTGACAACGCTGAAATGTGTTTCATCGAATTGGTAGACTTTGATGAAAACATGGCTAAGACAGCTCCTGCTAAGAAAGCAACTCGTACTCGTCGTTCTAAGAAGAGTGTTGCTGCCGAAGCTCCGGCTGCTGAGGCACCTGCTACAGAAGAAGCTCCGAAAGCTGAATAAATCTGTACTTGACTATATATTGAAGGCTGCAATCATGGATTGCGGCCTTTTTTGTTACTTGTTGGAGAACAATTTCTCTTGATGTTTGTTAATTTTTGTACTAAGGTTGAATAGATGAATAAAATCTTTTATCTTTGTCCATTATTTGTAGAATGAAGTATTTATTGTTGCTCATATCGTTTTTCTCCTTATGGCTGATGGGTTCAAAAGCTATGACGGAAGTTCTTTCGGAAGCGGAAGCAGCCGTTGATGTATCTATAGGATACATGAGAGCTGACACGGTGGAAACCGTAACCGATATGGGGACAATTCTGCCGATCGAATTACCTTCTCCTTTAGAGATGATGACATTTACGGAAGTCGATTTGATGGCGCGTCAGTTTGGATCGCACAACCGTTCCTATCGTCTGACGAACTTTTCGTGTTCATGGCTTTCGAAGGTCATGAATCATCGTGTCGCCGTTCTTCGGATGGCTATGTTGACTTATTCTGCCACTCATGTATTTTCTACATTGCCTTGCCTGAGTTGGAATGTTTCTTCCGAACACTATATATTCGGCATGAGGCGTATTCTCATTTAGCAGTTCTTCTTTTTCTGTCGGTGTGTCTTTTGCGCACATTGGCTTGTTAATTAATATCTTGATTATAAACAAAAGAAGAATAAAACTATGAACTCAAATATAGGTGTAGAGGCAACTTTGCTCTCTGCTACACATCCGCAGGTGTCACAACACACCAGCACTTCATCTGTCCTTCGTTCCTCCTTGTTGGCTTTGGGAGGATTTCTTGCCATTTTCGTGTCTTTGGACATGGACCGTTCCTCATCTACCTTGTGCATGATAGTCCTTACTTTAGGGACGATTTTGCTGCTGATAGCCATGTATCGTTTTTTCTGGCGGAGCCGGGATTTGATATATACGCCAACGGGAAGCGTTATTGTGGACGGAAGTTGCTTTCTTGACATTTGTGATTTGAAACAATTGGAGGAGATGCTGGAGCAAGGGAAGTTTGAAATATCCGATCGGCTGACCTTTAAGCATAGCGGCAATGTCCGCATGGACTATATGTTGTCCAAGGATCGCAAGTTTGCTGCCGTGCAGTTATTCAAATTCATACCGTACACTTACGAACCCATTTCTCAGGTATTCTATTATACGGATGAAACGGCGCATCTGTTTGCCAATCATCTTAGTGATAAAAGCTTTTGATTTTCTTAGACTCTTTATGTTATGATGAGAAGAAAGTCCGTCTGTGAAGATATGCTTTCTTCGTAAGAACGTTAATGTGATAAATTTGTCGGATGGGGTTAGTCGCTGATGACCGGCCCCATCTTTTTATGAGGGAACAAGTGTTCGTGTTTGGAACGATGCTTTCTCGCATTTGATAGGGGAGGATTGCTTCAGTCACTTTTCACTATCGATTGAATTTCTTGCAGCGTCAGGTTGCCTGTAATCAGAATAATGGTCAGTTCGTTCGTCTCATCGCACAGTAGAACGAATTCTTTTTTTTCGTTTTTGTTCTTCTTCAGATAAATGGTGATTTTTTCACCTTCATCTTTTACCCTCATCAGTTCTTCGTAGCCGTTTCGGGGATTGATGTAAGCCGTTTCCTTTCGCAGTTTGTCGGCTATTTCCTTTTTTTCGCACGATAAGATTTGGATGTTGTCCAGTTTGCTCGCCACTTTGCCGATGTTGGCCTCGTTCACTTGCATGTCCGGCATCATGCTGAGCATGGTTTTTGAGATATAGACAGAAGACACACCTTCCATGTCGGCATATTTTTCAAAGAAGGATTGTTGAGCGTGACTCCATGCGGTGCAGAGCATGAGCATGATTGTTATAAGGAATGTACGTTTCATATTTATTTCGTATTAAGTTTGTTTAAATGTCTGTTTACGTTCTCTTCCACTTTTTCGGTGGCTTCTTGCACGGTTTCCATTTGTGCCATGCCTTTGTTCAGTGCGGTGGAGAATATCACCAACGCTTTCTGCGCTTGAGCGTATGCTTCTTCCGTGGTGGCGCAAGTGTCCTGTGAGGTCGGTATCATGGGGGTGGACTCGTAGAGATACCATCCTGCGCCTATCAGCAGCAACAGGCTGGCGGCGATGCTTCCTGCCCATTGCATGCGGAGGATGTGCCGACGTCCGGACAGTTTTCGTATGCGTTGCTCCTGTGTATCCCATCGGTCAATCAGCGACTCCAACCTATCTTTCATTCCTGCGGGTGTCTTGAATGCTTGCAGTTGGCGGAACATCTCTTTTTCCGCTTGCAGGTGGACGGGCACTTCTGTATCGTTGAGAAGCCGCTTCAGCGTCTGTTCCTCCGCTTCGGTGGTTTGTCCGTCGAAGTATCGTTCCAGCAGTGCTTCTATGTACTTATATTCTTTCATATTTCATTACTTCTTTAAATTGTTCACGTATCCTTTTCCGGGCACGGCTCAGCATCACCCGGATGTTTGCGGCCGAAAGTCCGGTCTTTTGTGCTATTTCCTCCATCGGCCGGTCGTCTACATCACGCATCAGCATAACCTGCCGCTGCTGTTCGGGCAGTTGTTGGATAAACCGCATCACGTGCTTGGCTTCATCCCTCCGTTCCGTATCCTGTGCCGGATTGCTTTTTGCGACCAGCGGAAGTTCTTCGGGCGGTCGCTCGTCCTCGATTTCCGGTTGCACCAACCTCAACGCATCGTAGCGCAGATTCTTGGTGAGTGTCACGCAGTAGGCCTCCATGCTGCCGATGTCGTCGGGCAGTTCGTTTCGCTTTTTCCAGAGTTTCAGATACGCTTCCTGTACTATGTCTTCGGCATCTTGGACGTTCTTCATCAGCAGGAAGGCCGTCCGATAGAGCTTGCGGTGATAGGGCAGGAATTGTTTCTTGAAATCAGTCGCATCCATTTTTCCGTTTGCTTGTTTGTTCGTTCACCAGTTCGGCGATGTTTTCCTTCTTTATTTTTCCGTTCATCTGAATCAGGGTGCAGTCGCCTTGTCCCGTACATACAATCAGCAGTTCTCGTATGACGTTATTCTTTTTTTTCGTCATGATGCGCACCTTTTCACCGTCTTGCTGTGTTTGAATCAGTGTCTCGTATCCTTCCCGGGAGAGGTCATTCAGCCGACGGATGAATCTTTCTTTCACGTTGTCCGGGCATTCCTCCAGGTCCAGCACCTTCATCGAACAGATATTCTTTGCCGCTTTCGGTGCGTCGCTGTCCATAAACATACGCCCGAAAGCCATCAATAAGGGAGATATGCAGCCGCTTTCGGCGCAAGATTCTTTTTTAAATTCTGCGAATATGGCATCTGTGCTTTGTGCGAATGTTGTCTGACAGACTATCATGACGGCGATAGCCGCTAAATATTTCTTCATGGTTCTTTGTTTTTTAAGTTTTCAATTCGGTTTGTTTGGAAAGCACTTTCAATGAGACAGACGGGAGTGCTCTTGAATTTGTTACAGCGAAGAGGGCTTTTTCTTCTCATTTTTTTGTCCATTACGCAAGGTTATAAGTTGATATAGATTATTCTTGCGACAAAATTAAGAATAATCTGTCATTTCAGACTTGGTATGTAGATAAATGTGTGGAAGCTTTCTGAAGCACTTGGAGTGTCTTGTTTTATGGGATTCGATAAAACAAGAAAGACAATTTTTCTTTCTACATCTCGATACTAATCTCTCAGTTTTGATAGATAAACAATTCGGTTGTTATCTAAAAAATATTATCGCTTCTTGATTTATGTTTGAAAAGTGTATGGTTTCTTGCCAAAAGTGTCCTGTTTTACCCCCCCCCTATACGAATATACAAAAGTGGCAAGTGTTGAGACTTAAATAAAACGAAAAAAATGCAAATTTGACAAAGAAAAACACGAGTGGGCATTATGCTCCCACGTGGAAATAACCTATTTTATAAACATCTAAAACTAATATCATGAAAAAGGATTATTGGCTTACCGGCAAGGCACGTTGGTTGAAATACCCGGTGTTTGGCATGTTAGTCTTTCCCATGCTGACAACTTATGCTTATGCAAAAGATGGTTTGGCAGATGAAGGTGAAAAAGTATCCGTTGTTCAACAATCGCGTACCCGAAAATTGCAGGGTGTGGTGACGGATGCTTCGGATGGTTCTCCGGTAATTGGAGCGAACATCCTTATTAAAGGTTCGCAAACGGGTGTCATTACAGATTTGGACGGTGCGTTTGAATTGGACATTCCGGTAAAGGGAACTACCTTACAAGTCAGTTTCATTGGCTACAAAACACAAGAAGTCAGAATCACCAATGAGGGTCTTGTTGAAATCAAATTGTCTTCGGATAATGAAATGTTGGAAGAAGTCGTTGTCGTGGGTGCAGGTACACAGAAGAAAGTATCCGTGACCGGTTCTATCTCCAGCGTAAGCGGTTTGGGCTTGAAAGCGCCGACCTCTTCTTTGACTACTAATCTTGCAGGTAAGTTGGCGGGTGTCATCGCCGTATCCAATAGCGGTGAGCCGGGCAAGGCATCCGAATTTTATATTCGCGGTGTGGGTACTTTCGGTGGGCGTGCCACTCCTTTGATTTTGTTGGACGGTATTGAAATCTCAGCCAATGACTTGAACCGTATTCCGGCCGAAACCATCGAAACATTCTCCATCTTGAAAGATGCTTCCGCTACTGCTATTTATGGTGCACGTGGTGCGAACGGTGTCATGTTGGTGACAACCAAAACCGGTCAGGAAAACCAAAAGGCCAAAATCAATGTAACCATCGAAAATTCGTTCGTCGCTCCGCAAAGAATGGTGGAATTTGTGGATGCAGCACGCTGGATGGAAGTGTATAATGATGCCGAACAGGCTCGTAATCCGGGTGTGACTCCCCGTTGGTCGCAAGAAGCGATTGACATGACCCGTGTGGGCACTAACCCCAATTTGTATCCGAATACAGACTGGTTGGGCATCATGTTCAAGGATATGACC
>CAYXZF010000024.1:0-27380 GCA_964469845.1 uncultured Phocaeicola sp. | reverse complement strand
TTTATTAAATAGCCTGTTCACACTTTATGATGTACGACAACCTGCTAAGTTGATAGAATGCAAAAGATTATGACCATCGCTATGACGGGAGGTATAACAAGGATTTTATTTTGCCGGCGGATAATATATGAACGAAAGATGACATTTCAAGAAGAAGTTTCAGCGGATTATTCCCAAAGTCTTTGTATATTTGCGCCTTAAATCAGCAATAACAATAAAAACTTCGATAAACAATGGAATACAAGTTCAGAGAGATTGAAAAAAAGTGGCAACAACGATGGGCAGACAACAAGACCTATCGGGTGACCGAAAATGAACAGAAGAAAAAATTCTATGTGCTCAATATGTTTCCCTATCCTTCGGGAGCCGGACTGCACGTGGGGCATCCGCTCGGCTACATAGCCAGCGACATCTATGCACGCTACAAGCGATTGCAAGGATTCAACGTATTGAACCCCATGGGATACGATGCCTACGGACTGCCTGCCGAGCAATACGCCATACAGACCGGACAGCATCCCGCCGTGACCACCGAAACAAACATCGCCCGCTATCGCCAACAGCTGGACAAAATAGGATTCTGCTTTGACTGGAACCGCGAAGTGCGTACCTGCAACCCCGACTATTACCACTGGACACAATGGGCTTTCCAACAGATGTTCGACAGCTTTTATTGCAACGCCTGCCAAAAAGCGATGCCCATCAGCAAACTGGAAGAACACTTTGCCGAAAAAGGAACGGAAGGTGTCGATGCGGCATGCAGCGAACCTCTCGCCTTCACCGCCGATGAATGGAACGCCAAGAGCGAAAAAGAAAAACAGGAAGTACTGATGAACTACCGCATCGCCTACCTCGGCGAAACAATGGTGAACTGGTGTCCGCAACTCGGTACGGTGCTTGCCAACGATGAAGTGGTGGACGGCGTGTCGGAACGCGGCGGATTCCCCGTGGTACAGAAGAAGATGCGCCAATGGTGTTTGCGCGTCTCGGCGTACGCCCAACGGCTGCTTGACGGACTGGATCACATTGACTGGACGGAATCGCTCAAGGAAACACAGAAAAACTGGATTGGCCGCTCCGAAGGTACCGAAGTGCAATTCAAGGTAAAGGACAGCGAATTGGAATTTACCATCTTTACCACTCGCGCCGACACCATGTTCGGCGTCACCTTCATGGTGTTGGCTCCCGAAAGCGAACTGGTTTCCCTCCTCACCACCGCCGGACAGAAGTCCGAAGTAGAGGCTTATCTGGACCGGACCAAGAAGCGTACCGAACGCGAACGCATCGCCGACCGTAAGGTGACGGGCGTATTCAGCGGTTCGTATGCCGTCAATCCGTTTACCGGCGAGGCCGTGCCCATCTGGATCAGCGACTATGTATTGGCAGGCTACGGTACGGGCGCGATTATGGCCGTCCCCGCTCACGACAGCCGCGACTACGCATTTGCCAAGCACTTCAACCTGCCCATCGTCCCGCTGGTGGAAGGTTGCGACGTGAGCGAAGAGAGCTTCGATGCCAAGGAAGGCATTGTGACCAATTCACCGAAAGCCGGCGTTACTCCTTACTGCGATTTGATCTTGAACGGACTGACCATCAAGGAAGCTATCGCCGCCACCAAAAAATATGTCAGCACCCACAACTTGGGACGCGTAAAGGTGAACTTCCGACTGCGCGACGCCATCTTCAGCCGCCAGCGTTATTGGGGCGAACCGTTCCCGGTGTACTACAAGGACGGAATGCCGTACATGATAGACTCCGCCAAACTGCCGTTGGAACTTCCTGAAGTGAGCAAGTTCCTCCCGACCGAAACAGGCGAACCGCCTTTGGGCAACGCCACCAAGTGGGCTTGGGATGTACAAAAAGGCGAAGTGGTGGAAAACAGCCTTATCGACAACGTAAATGTATTCCCGCTTGAACTTAACACCATGCCGGGCTTTGCCGGCTCGTCCGCTTATTACCTGCGCTACATGGATCCGCACAACAACGAAGCGTTGGTATCGGAAAAAGCGGACAATTATTGGCAGAATGTAGACCTTTACGTGGGCGGAACCGAACATGCCACCGGACACTTGATTTACTCCCGTTTCTGGAACAAGTTCCTTCACGACATCGGTGTAAGCGTCAAGGAAGAGCCTTTCCAAAAACTCGTCAATCAGGGTATGATTCAGGGACGAAGCAACTTTGTGTACCGCGTCAAGGACACCAATACTTTCGTGTCGCTCGGCCTGAAAAACCAATACGAAGTCACCCCGCTCCACGTGGACGTAAACATCGTTGCCAACGACATCCTCGACGTGGAAGCGTTCAAGGCATGGCGACCGGAATACCACAACGCCGAATTCATTCTGGAAGACGGTAAATACGTCTGCGGATGGGCGGTGGAAAAGATGTCCAAGTCCATGTACAACGTTGTAAACCCCGATATGATTGTCGAAAAATACGGTGCCGACACACTCCGCATGTACGAAATGTTCCTCGGTCCCGTTGAGCAAAGCAAGCCTTGGGACACCAACGGAATAGACGGTGTACACCGCTTCCTGAAAAAACTTTGGGGACTCTTCTACAACCGCAACGACGAGTTCCTCCCCACAGACGGCGAACCGACCAAGGAAGAACTGAAGGCTGTCCATAAGCTCATCAAGAAGGTGACCGCCGACATCGAGGCTTTCTCTTACAACACCAGCATCAGCGCATTCATGATTTGCGTAAACGAACTGGGAACCTTGAAGTGCCGCAACAAGGAAGTACTGAAACAGCTCACCGTACTCCTCGCGCCCTTTGCCCCGCACATGGCGGAAGAATTGTGGGAACTCCTTGGAGCCACCACCACCGTATGCGACGCGCAATGGCCTGAATACAACGAAGAATACCTCAAGGAAGACAGCGTCAAGTACACCGTATCCTTCAACGGTAAAGCACGCTTCAGCATGGAGTTCCCCGCCGAAGCCGACAATGCCTCCATCGAAGCCGCCGTGCTCGCCAACGAACAGGCACAGAAATGGGTTGAAGGAAAAACGCCTAAGAAAGTCATCATCGTTCCTAAAAAAATCGTAAACGTGGTGATATAAAAACAAGAAGCAACCGACTGAGACACAAGGATACGGAGCCATCAAGTACCGTTCCCTGTGTCTCTTTCGCAAAAAACAACCAAGTCAATAACCCCCTCAAACCTTACAAAAATGGACAAACTGTTCAAAACAACCATCGGCAGAGAAATCAAAGACTACCTTGCCATCACATTCGGACTCTTATGCTACGCTTTCGGATGGGTCGCATTCATGCTGCCTTACCAAATATCCACCGGAGGAGTGACCGGTATCTCAGCCCTCATCTACTACGTCACCGGCATTGAAATTCAGGTATCCTACTTCGTCATCAATGCCGTACTCATGATTTTCGCGCTCAAAATCCTCGGTCCCCGTTTCTGCATCAAGACCCTCTACGCCATCCCCGTACTCACCATCCTTTTATGGATTTTCCAAATCATACTGAAAGACGATAACGGAAACCTTCCTCTTCTGCTCGGACCCGGACAAGAATTCATGGCAACCGTCGTCGGAGCCGGACTCCTCGGTTTCGGAATGGGTATCGTCTTCATCAACAACGGAAGTACCGGGGGAACAGACATCATCGCATGGATTATCAATAAGTACAAAGATGTCACCCTCGGACGGCTTATTATGTACGGCGACATCATCATCATCACCAGTTGCTACTTCATTTTCCAAGACTGGAAGCGAGTACTTTTCGGTTTCTGTGTCCTCTTCGTCATGAGTTTCGTCATCGACTACATAGTCAATAGCAACCGACAGTCCGTACAATTCCTCATCTTCTCCAGAAAACACGAAGAAATAGCCGAACGAATCGCGCACGAGCTCAACCGCGGAGTCACCTTGCTCGACGGAACCGGATGGTACAGCAAGCAATCCATCAAAGTAGTCGTTGTACTCGCCAAGAAAAGCCAGTCGCTCGAAATCTTCCGACTTGTACGCGACATTGACGAAAACGCGTTCATTTCACAAAGCAACGTGGTCGGAGTATACGGAGAAGGATTCGACAAACTGAAAATCAAGCAAAAAAAGAAAGAACAAGCATGACAACAGAAAGAAAGAAGCTGGTGTTCGCCACCAACAACACCCACAAGGCCGAGGAAATGGCCGCCATCCTTGGGAATTCCGTAGAAATACTCACGCTACAAGACCTCGGATGCCAAGATGACATCCCCGAGACTGCCGACACGCTCGAAGGAAACGCCCGTCTCAAAGCCGAATACATCCACCGGAAATACCACCTCGACTGCTTTGCTGATGACACCGGACTTGAAGTAGACGCACTTAACGGCGCACCCGGAGTACACTCCGCCCGATACGCCGGAGGAAAAGGACACGACTCCGAAGCCAACGTCCGGAAATTACTCGCCGAAATGCAGCACACCGAGAACCGCAAAGCCCGCTTCCGCACAGTCATCTGCCTGATTGCCGCCAACGAGACGCACACTTTCGACGGCATCGTAGAAGGCGAAATCACTCGCGAAAGATACGGGACAGGCGGCTTCGGATACGACTGCGTATTCCGTCCCGAAGGACACGACCAAACTTTCGCCCAAATGCAAAGTGAGGCGAAAAACCAAATCAGCCACCGCGCAAGAGCTGTAGCCAAGCTGTGCGAGTTTCTATGCCCTCGATAACCGATCAACCCCTTGAAGCAAGCGATGGAATGGAAAAAATACATGGCAGCGGCAGCCGTACTGGGTGCCATCTTGATGGGCGTACTCGACGGAACCATCATGAATGTGGCTCTGCCCACACTGGCCGCTGAATTCGGAGTAACCGCCTCGGAAGTAATATGGGTCACCAACAGCTATCAGCTCGTTGTCACCATGTTTCTGCTGGGATGCGCAGCCACGGGCGATGTATGGGGATACCGGAAGGTCTTTCTGTGCGGCGTCAGCATCTTTGTACTCGGCTCGCTGGGCTGCGCTTGTTCTCATTCATTCCATCAACTGATAGCCTGCCGGGTTATTCAAGGCTGCGGCGTGGCCTGTACAATGAGCATCAACACCGCCTTGATTCGTTTGATATTCCCTCCCCGCCTCCTCGGAAGAGTCATCGGTACCAACGCGGTGGTCGTGGCGGCGACGGCCGCCGGCGGACCGACATTGGGCGGACTGTTGGTAGGGTTCGCCTCGTGGCGGTGGATTTTCCTGTTAAACATACCACTGGGACTGCTGGCGATAATCATCGGATGGCGGATCCTGCCGGAAAATCCGGCGCCGCCGCAAGGCAAACAGCAACAGTTGGACATCGCCAGCGTAGCGCTAAACGCCATGTTCTTCGGACTGCTGATTTATGGAGTGGAACTGTTCGCTCATGGCGAGCAAACCCTGTTGCTTCCGCTGACAGGTGCATGGATAGCGGTTGGCGTGGTCTACGTTCGCCGTCAGTTGGGACTGAAAACTCCGATTTTGCCCATCGACCTGCTGAAAGGAAGACTGTTTGCGCTGTCTGTTACTTGTAGCATCTTTTGCTTTGTCGCACAAATGCTCGCGCTTGTCAGCATTCCTTTTCTGATGCAAAAGGTCTGGGGACGTTCGGTGGTGGAAACGGGGATGCTTATTACCCCTTGGCCGCTTGCCACCTCGATCACCGCTCCGCTGGCAGGACGCCTGATTGAAAAAGTGCGTGCAGGATTGTTGGGAGGAATGGGAATGTTGGTGTTCGTTGCCGGACTTGCCTGCCTGTATCTGACGGACGAAGCCGTATCAACCGTAGACATCGGATGGCGAATGGCGATGTGCGGTGTAGGCATCGGCTTGTTTCAGACACCCAACAACGTGACTATTACAGCTTCCGCGCCATTGCACCGGAGTGGCGGAGCAAGCGGCATGTTGGGAACCGCCCGCCTGCTCGGTCAGACACTGGGGACGGCATTGGTCGCCATCTTCTTCAGATTGTGGACGGGAAGCGACGGCGTAACGGCCTGCCTGTGGGCAGCGATGGGATTCGCGGCGGCGGCAGGCATCGTCAGCATCGTCAGAGTGGTGGATACGAAGAGATAAGCATCCTTATCTTTATTTCTTTCAGTCAAGAACTTCCTGTAAAGGTAGCCTCACGAAGTCCCGCTCCTGTATACGGGGATGCGGAAGTGTGAGCCGTTCGGAATCTATACGGAGATTGTCGTACATCAAAAGGTCGATGTCGATAATGCGGTCATGGTAGACACCGTTCACCGACTTTTCCGTCCTGCCCATTTCACGTTCCAAGGCCTGAGTGACATCAAGCACTTCAAGGGGCGATAGGAGCGTATGGACTCGGCAGGCGGCATTGAGAAACGTATGCTTGCTTTCAAATCCCCACGGAGCCGTGGCAAGGAAGCGCGAGACGCGCTCCACTTTGCCTATACGTTCCGCAATTCCCTTGAGGGCAAATCGTAGGTTCGCCTCCTTGTCGCCAAGGTTTGTACCTAATGCGAGATATAACGTTGCCATCAGCGTTCGAGGATGAGCATGGCATCGCCGTAAGTTCCGAATCGGTATCCTTCGGCTACGGCGAGATTATAAGCCTCCATAATCAAGTCGTATCCTCCATACGCCGCCACAAGCATCAGCAACGTGCTGAGCGGCATGTGGAAATTGGACACCATCGCATTCATTCCCTGAAATTCGTAAGGCGGGAAAATGAACTTGTTAGTCCATCCTTCGTATTCTTTAAGGTATCCGTCGGTAGCCACCGCCGCTTGCAGTACACGTGCGACGGTTGTTCCCACGGCACAGATTTGTTTTTCCGCGTCTACGGCACGATTGACGATGCGGCAGGCTTCCGCCTCTACGAAAATCTGCTCCGAATCGATTTTGTGCTTGGTCAGGTCTTCTACGTCAATGTCACGGAAATTGCCGAGACCCGCATGCATGGTGACGTAAGCGAAGTCCACTCCGCGTATTTCAAGGCGTTTCATCAACTCGCGGCTGAAATGAAGTCCGGCAGTAGGAGCTGTAACGGCACCTTCGTTCTTGGCGAAGATAGTCTGGAATCGTTCTTCATCAATTTCTTCGGCCGCACGGGGAAGGATAGGGGGCAAAGGAGGCTGACCGAGTGCATAGAGTGCAGCCTTGAACTCATCGTGAGGACCATCGTAGAGAAAACGTAAGGTACGTCCGCGCGAGGTGGTGTTGTCAATCACTTCCGCCACCATCGATTCATCGTCACCGAAATAAAGTTTATTTCCGATTCGGATTTTTCGAGCGGGATCGACGAGTACGTCCCAAAGACGCAACTCTTCGTTCAGTTCTCGCAAAAGGAAGACTTCGATTCGTGCTCCGGTCTTCTCCTTGTTGCCGTAGAGTCGAGCCGGGAATACCTTGGTGTCGTTGAACACAAACACGTCTTTTTCGTCAAAATATTCCACGATATCCTTAAACATACGGTGTTCGATTTCACCGCTGTTTTTGTGTACCACCATCAGTCTTGATTCATCTCTGAACTTAGGTGGATACATGGCTATCTGCTCTTGGGGCAGCTTGAACTTGAATTGTGACAATTTCATATCCTGGTACATATTGTTTTGTTTTTTAAAGTTATTCTTATTCTTGTCAGAGCGATTGGGAAGGGATTCCTTCGGAGTCGTGGTGAGGGACAACCTGCTCCAGCCACTCTGTAAATTGTTCGATGGAACGGCACTTGTCTTGTGTAACATCTCCTACCCTTGTACGAACCAGAGCGATGAGGTGTGCTCCGCTTTGCAGGGCTTGCCCGATGTCTCGCGCCAGTGCTCGGATATAGGTTCCTTTCGAGCAAACCACACGAATGGTGATAATCATCCGTGTGAGGTCACACTCCATTAACTCGATTTCATCAATGACGAGCGTTTTGGGTTTGAGGTTCACTTCTTCTCCTTTGCGTGCCAAGTCGTATGCCCGCTTTCCATCAACCATGCAGGCAGAGAAGGCGGGAGGCACTTGTTCGATGCGTCCCACGAATCGAGTCAACACTTCCTCTACCAACGGGCGGGTGATGTGAGCGGTCGGGTAGGTAGCATCGATTTCCTTTTCAAGGTCGAACGAAGGGGTAGTAGCTCCGAGTTGGAGGGTCGCCACGTATTCCTTGGTGTGTGCCTGCAATTCTTCGATGCGTTTGGTGGCTTTGCCGGTACAGAGTATCATGACTCCGGTGGCGAGGGGATCGAGTGTGCCGGCGTGTCCAACTTTGAGTTTCTTTACGCCCAGTTTCCGGCAGAGCTGATACCTCACTTTATTGACAAGCGCGAACGATGTCCACGTCAGCGGCTTGTCGAAATACAAGATTTCTCCTTCTTTAAAGTCCATAAGTTGTTACATAAGTGTCAGTTCGTGACCGGTGAGCAGCATGGCAAGGATGATTCCTCCAAGAATGATGCGGTACCATCCGAAAGCCTTGAAACCGTATTTTTGCACGTATTTGATAAATCCCTTGATGGCGAGCATGGCCACAATAAAAGCAACGACATTGCCCACGATAAGTTCGGTAAGGTGGTTGGCAAAAAGCTGTACGCCGCCTTCACAGAAGAGCTTGTACATTTTATAAAGAGTAGCTCCGAACATGGTGGGAACGGCAAGGAAAAATGAAAATTCGGCAGCCGCCTTGCGAGTCAGTCCCTGAGACATACCTCCCACAATGGTGGCCATGGAACGAGATACACCGGGAATCATGGCGATGCACTGATAAAGTCCTACCATGAAAGCCCGCCGGGGAGTGAGGGGAGTCTTGTCGCTTCCGCGTCCGAAAATACGGTCGCAGAAGAGCATGAAGATACCCCCTGCCACAAGCATGACCGCCACAACGGTAACACTTTCGAGCATGGCATCGATGGCATCGCTGAACAACAGTCCCAACACCACGGCAGGGACAAAAGCGATGAGGAGTTTCCAATAAAAATCGAACTTGTGAATCAATCGGGCGAAAAAGCCTGCGCCCTCAGGGGCAGGAGTATGGTTCAAACGAAAGAAACGATTCCAATAGAGAACCACAACGGAAAGGATGGCTCCAAACTGGATGATAAAAGTGAAAGCCTTCACAAAGTCGGTACTTTCTACTCCGAGCAGGTTTTGGGCGATAATCATGTGTCCGGTGGACGAAACGGGAAGGAATTCTGTCAGTCCTTCCACGATGGCGATGATGATGGTTTCGAATATACTCATAAGGGTCTTTTATACTATATTTATATTAATAAAGGTAAAGTCAGCGGTCTGTATCACGGTTTGTATCTTTGGGTTTCCGAAGCACGGCGTAAATCATGAACACAAATCCGGCGAGGCACAATACAGGTGCTACGCGGATGCGTCGGGTACTGAAGATGTCGGGTTCAAAGTATCCTTCGGTAGAGGCGGGTCCTGCCATGAGCGTGAATCCAAGGAGGATGACAACCATACCTACAGCCAAAAGGATGAAGTTGGTTTTGTCGAAAGCAAATCGTTGTTTGTTCATATCTGTTTTGAGTTTTTGAGGTGAAACATAAAAAATTAAAGACGGTAGAGAGCATCAGCTTTGATGCGCAAAAACTTGCCCACGGAGATGTAAGCACACATACCGGTAATAATTACACCGAACAGCGGTACCGCCAGCATGACGGTAAGCAGGGTCTGCGGAGTGATGATTTCGATGAGACGGGGTTCATATCGCACGGCCATCCATGCGGGAAACATCAGCAGGACATCTGCCGTTATACCTGCCGTCAATCCGGTCCATAAGTGTCGGGTCAGAAAAGGACGTCGTACAAATGAGGGACTTGCGCCTACCAGTTTCATGGTGTGGATGAGGAAACGGCGGGCGTAGATGGCAAGTCGGACGGTGTTGCTAATCAGAGCGAAGCTGACGAGAGTAAGCAACGCGGCGATGGCAAGCAAGAACAAACTGACTCTGCGAAGGTTTCGGTTGACGGAGGAAAGCAGTTCTTGCGGATAAGTTACTTCCACCACCTGCTTGTACGCTTTTATCTCCCGGGCGATGCTGTCGATGCTGTCGGGATTGGCATAAGATGCCTTCAGTTTGATTTCGATGGCGGGGGTGAAAGGATTGTATCCGAGGAACTCGGCCGGGTCGGTTCCCATGGCTTCGGTCTGTTCTTTCAGTGCTTGTTCTTTCGAAATGTATTCGGTCTGTTTGACGAAGGTTTCTTCATTCAGAGTACGCTGTAGCTTCAGTGCCTGTGGCTCGGTGGTGTCATCGGCAAGTGTGACGGTGAGTCCGATGTTTTCACGCACGTAGTCGGCGAGGTTTCCGGCGGAAATCACGAAGAACATCACCAATCCCAGCAACCACAGCACCAACATGGTGGTGATGCCGGCGGTGAGGGTCTGCATATTGAAAAACGTCTCTTTATTCTTTTTCATGTTCTGATTGTTTTTTTCTGAATACATAAATGAGTGAACTGCTTCGCTCTTTGTGCCCGATGGCGGCTATCCACGCTCTCAGTCCGCTGCACACTCCTCGAACGAAAGGATCTCGGCTTCCTCGGTATTTTTCGGACAACATACTGATGTAGAAAGCATCTATGGGCATGGGGCGGATGTCTTCGATGCAGAATCCGTGGCGGTCGGCAAGCCGGTGCATGACTTGGGGAGTGAAGTGCCAGAGGTGACGGGGAACATCGTAAGCCGCCCAATAAGGTCCGTAGTGTTGAGCGTCCCACGAGGTTGGATTAGGCACCGCCACTATCATCACGCCTTGGGGTGCGAGGTGCGCATGGAGGGCTTGCCACAGGTGGTCGAGACCTTCTACGTGCTCCGTCACGTGCCACAAAGTCACAACGTCTGCCGAGTCGGGTTCGAGATTGTCGAGTCGGGTTTCGGGCATCATGGTGATTGCAAATCGCTTTTGGGCGAAAGTTCTTGCCTGCGCACTTTTTTCGATGGCTGTCACTTCCCATCCTTTATTTTGCATGGTGTGTGCAAAATATCCGGTACCGGCTCCGTAATCAGTCAATCGACCGGTGCTTTGACGCGAGGCTTTCCTCACGAGTTTTGCCTTTCGACGAAGCATGATGTTTCGCACGGGGTGGTAGATGCGGTTCATCAATCCGCTTCGGGTATCGGTGTGCGAAATATAATCGGGGGTTTCGTAATATCGGTTCATGCTGTGTTGTGCGGGTGCATCTTGCGTCAGCATCATGCCGCACAGGGCACACTTCATCACTTCGAACGTTTCGCCCGAAGCATAATGGTCTGTACACGTCAGTGCGTGTTCTAACGAATGTCCGCCACAAAACGGACAGGAGGTAAGGTGGAGTCTGTTCACTTTTATCCTAATTTCCTGCAAAATAACAAATAAAATGGATACTCCGAACTTTTCTTTAAGGACTTTTAAGACTATAAATTGAGAAAGATTTCTTACTTTTGCAACTCAATCTATAAAATTAAGTAAAAATGACTGAAAAAAGATTAGTTCGTTCTGCTGACAAGAAGATAGCAGGCGTTTGTGGCGGCTTGGCTGATTTCTTTAGCTTGGATGCCAGCATCATTCGTGTTGTTTGGTTGCTCTGTGTGCTTCTCGGAGGATTTGGTTTGCTCGCATACCTCATCATGTGGGTAGTGATGCCGGCACAAAAGTAACATCCGTTCGGACAACAACCCCAACCCAACGAAAGAAGACTGTGCTGTAATGACGTTTTACGGCACAGTCTCTTTTTTATGTTTTCAAGTACACTCCATGCTCATCAATTATCAACAATAACCGGACAAAGTCCTTGCGGAACTTATCCCTTTTAAAGCCGACTCTTAGATAACTCTTAGATAATTTTAAACTTAAACAAACAGTTTTTGGATATAAATACTGAATTTATGTCCTAACTGTTGCTTCAAATGAAAAAAAGTTTTAATTTTGCCCCGCTTTATGGGGATTACAAGGATAAAATGGAGTAAGTTCCGCAAGAACTTATCCTTTTTTTTCAGTCCCCAAGCAGTTGTTTTTTATTAACCCTAAATTAAATTATGAAGATTAAAAACCTAACACAAAAAGGTAAGTATGTCTTGGTAGCAAGCATACTTGGAATGGCAACGTTCCCTGCGTATGCTGTTTCCGAAAGCGCGGGTAGTCTGCAACCTTCCGTTGCACAGCAAAGCGCTAAAATCAAAGGTACCATTCTGGATGCCAAGACCGGCGAACCCATTATCGGTGCCAACGTACTTGTTAAAGGCACCACCAACGGCTCCATCACAGATTTCGATGGTAATTACGAACTCGATGCACCTGCAGGTTCTACCTTGACCATCTCCTTTATCGGTTATAAAAGCATCGAAGTGAAAGCTACCGCCGAAAAACAAATAATCCGCCTGACAGAAGACTCAGAAACATTGGACGAAGTGGTAGTGGTAGGTTATACCACTCAGCGAAAGGAAAGTCTGACCGGTGCGATGACTACCGTCAAGAGCGAAAAGCTGAAAGACGTAACCACTCCTTCCGTAGAAAACATGTTGAACGGCAAGGTTCCGGGTGTTTACGTAGCTCCGGGCTCCGGCCAACCGGGTGCCAATGGTGCCGTAGTAATCCGCGGTCAGGCCTCATTGAGCGGTAGCACCGCTCCGTTGTGGGTCATCGATGGTGTAATCGTGGGCAGCAGTGCCGGCGACTTGAATCCCGCCGACGTCGAAACCATGACCGTATTGAAAGATGCCGCCTCCACAGCCATCTACGGTTCGGAAGGTGCAAACGGTGTTATCGTGGTCACTACAAAAAGAGGACGCGAAGGCAAGATGAACGTAAGCGCATCCGTCAAAATGGGTATCAGTAACGTAAACAACGGCAAACTGGAAGTGATGAACGGTGCAGAACTGTACGACTACTACGCATCTTTCCAAAACGCTAATGAAATAGCCTTTACCCGTTGGAATCCGGAACTCCGCAACAGCAACTTCAGTTGGTGGGATTTGGCGACTCAGACCGGTTTTACTCAAGATTATAACGTATCACTTTCGGGCGGTTCTGACAAGATTCAGTCTTACTTCTCTTTAGGTTACTACGATGAAACAGGTGCCGTTAAGGGTTATGACTACAAACGTTACAGTTTCCGTTTGAGAACCACTTACAAGCCGTACAACTGGCTGACCATCAAGCCGTCTATCAGCGGTTCCCGCCGTGACATCTACAACCAGCAATACTCCGTTACAGCCATGTACTCCATGTTGCCTTGGGACAGTCCCTACGATGAAAACGGCGAATTGGTACCCCACCGCTACACCGGTTGGGTGAACGCACAGAACACCAACTACCTGTTGGACTACAGCTATGGCAACTACGGCGAATCGACCAACTACGAGTTCATGGGTAACTTCGACTTCGACATCCGCATCACAGACTGGTTAATGTTCACATCGGTAAACAACTACCGCCTGATCAGTTCTTCCTCGCACAGCTACACCGACCCGCGCTCCAACAGCGGTATGGGCGTAGACGGCCGTCTGTACGAATACCGCAGCGAAGTGGTTCGTCGCTTTACCAACCAGAACTTGGTTGTGAATAAGACTTTCGGCAAGCACTCTATCAACGGTCACGTTTCTTACGAATTCAAGGATTATTCGGCTAAGACTTTTGCCGGCAACGGCACCGGCTTTATCCCTGGTTTTGAAGTCATGGACGTCACCGCACTGCCGGAATTTATCGGCGGTGGACGCTCCGAATGGGCTGTTCAGTCTTACTTTACCAACTGGAAATACACTTACGACAACAAGTACTTGGGCGAAGTGATGTTCCGTCGCGACGGTGCTTCCAATTTGGGAACCAATGCACGATACGGCAACTTGTTCTCCGTTTCCGGCGGCTGGATTATCAACCGTGAAGATTGGTTTGATGCCGACTGGGTAGACAACTTGAAGTTGCGCGCATCTTACGGTTCTGTCGGCAACCGTCCCAGTTCACTCTATCCGCAATACGATTTGTATTCGGTATCTTCAAGCTACAACGAATTGGCCGGTGCTTTGATTTCCGTTATCGGCAACAAAGATTTGACTTGGGAAAAGACATTCACAACCGGCATCGGCGTAGACGCTTCGTTCTTCAACAACCGCCTGCACATGGTGTTCGATTACTACATCAAGAATACGGACAACATCCTTTACAATGTTCCCGTAACAGGTTTGACCGGTGTAACATCCATCTACAAGAATATCGGCAAGATGCGCAATACCGGCTTCGAGTTCTCGGTAGGCGGTGACATCATCCGTACCAAGGACTGGACTTGGAATGTGGAAGCCAACATCTCGCACAACAGCAACGAACTGAGAAACCTCTATGCCCAAAAGCAGGCCGACGGCAGCTATGCGGTGGTTCCGGTTATCATCAGCGACGGCAGCGGCATTGCCGGTACTATCAACCGCCGCTTGGAAGTGGGTGAACCCATCGACACTTACTACGGTAAGGAATGGGCAGGTGTCAATCCCGAGAACGGTGCTCCGATGTGGTACAAGAACGATGCAAACGGCAACAAGGTTACAACTTCCAACTACTCGGAAGCCAACGACTATAAGTTAGGTACCGCCAACCCGAAATTCTTCGGTGGCTTTTCAACGTCTCTGACTTGGAAGAACTTTGACCTGAATGCAGTATTCGGTTACTCTATCGGCGGTCAGATTTACAACTACTCTCGTCAGGAATACGATTCGGACGGTACTTATACAGACCGTAACCAGATGAAGTTGCAAGATGGCTGGAGCCGTTGGGAAAAGCCGGGCGACATCGCTACACACCCGGTTGCCAAGTACAACAATTCCGACAAGGGTAACTCCTCTTCTTCACGCTATTTGGAAGACAGCGACTTCCTGAAGTTGCGTTCATTGTCTTTGGGTTACAATTTCAACTTGAAGCAATACGGCATCCAGAATCTGCGCATTTCTCTGTCGGGTGAAAACTTGTTCACTTTGACAAACTATTCCGGTGTTGACCCCGAAATTCCGGCATCAAACGGTTCTGTCATGGGTACAGCCGGTGCAGGCGTTTATCCCTCCGTCCGCCGATTCATGTTCGGTTTAAATGTAACATTCTAAATCCCCAAAAAGAAACAAACAATGAAAAAGATATTAACCATTGCATTTGCAGCAGCTGCACTGACAGCTTGCGACATCGAAAGACTGCCATACGGATCTATGGCTGCAGAGCAAATCACCAGTGACCCTTCCGCCTCTCTCGACGCGTTGATGAACGGTGTATATGCACAATTGAAAACATGGTCGGACCCCATGCACCGCTGCGGTGAATACGCCGGCGACAACATGATGATTCGAGGCAGCTCCACCGATGCTTTCTTCGAGTTCATCTCTTACTCGCGTACCCCGAACAACTATCGCTTGCAGAACTTTTGGGACTATGGCTACAAAGGCATCGCTCAGGCTTCGAACATCATCAACATGATTGAAGAAGGTCAAAGCGCAGAAATCGACAACCAGCTGGGCGAATGCTACTACGTACGCGGCATGCTGTATTTCTACTTTGTACGTGCATACGGTCGTCCCTATTATCAGGCACCGGACAAGAACCTTGGCGTGCCCATCGTAAACGGTACACCGGACAACATCATGACTGACTTGTATCTGGAAGACCGCGCTACCGTAGAGGATACCTACAAACAAGCCATCAGCGACCTCAAAAAAGCAGAAGAACTGATGACCATCGACAAGGGAGCCGCCTATGCCTCAAAGGAAGCCGCACAGGCCATGTTGTCGCGCGTTTATCTGTACATGAGCGGTACTTACGAAAACCCGAACACCGAATACGCAAAGTTGGCCGTAGAATATGCCGACAAAGTAATTAATTCGGGTAACTATTCGCTGCTGAGCCGTGAAGACTTCATGAAATACAACACTTTCGTGCCCGAAAACAACAAAGAATCCATCTTTGTGGTTAAGCGTGTGGCTTCCGAATACTCCGGTTACGACCACTACTACGGTGTGGGCGGTATGTATGCCAACATCGGCGGTATGGGTTGGGGCGAAATGTTTGCCAGCGCCAAGTACATCGACTTGCTGAACGAAACCGGCCGTAACGACTGGCGTCCGGACAGCTACAAGATAGTGGACGCACGCGCCGCATTCATCGAACCGACTTACCGTGAAGACAACCTATTGGTGTTCCGCTTCATTAAAAAAGATTCTGAGACGGTGTTGAACTATGCTCAGTTCGAAGCGGAAAAGAATGGCAATACCGTCACTTGCAAAGATGCGGATAACAACGTCTATACCCTGACTCCAATCAATGCGGACGAAGAAACGTACACCATTGAGTATAACGGTGAAACCTATGAAGGCATGTTGGACTACTACATCAAGTTGAACCGCGTATATCCGCAGTTCTACATCGTGAAGTGTTCTCGCGAAGGTGAAGATTCACACCTGCATTCACCGATTATCAGCCGTTTGGGTGAAATCTATCTGAACCGTGCAGAAGCATACGCCAAGTTGGGCAACTACGCTGCCGCGCTGACAGACTTGAACACCATCCGCGAACGCTCCATCGTAGGCGGCGGTTACGCTTCACTGGATGCCGACAACGCTCCCGAATTGATTGACAAGGAACGTCAGTTGGAATTGGCTTATCAGGCAGAACGCAGTTACGACGTGTTCCGCAACGGAAAGGACTTGACCCGCCGCTTCCCCGGTCCTCACAAGCAGTTTGAAGATGTTTCGGCTACCGACTATCGGGTAACTTACTACATCCCGCAAAACGCCATCAACGCTTATCCGGGTACTTTGACACAGAACCCGACAGACAACAGCGGCGTAATACTGAACTAAAATTCTACTCCTAAAGAATGATACGAGGGCTGTACCTGTTTTTCGGTACAGCCCTCTTTCTGTATCAATAGTTTTCTTTCTTCACTTCGAAGTGAGCCTGCGAATGAGCACATGCCGGACAAGACTTCGGAGCTTCTTTACCTACGTGGATATAACCGCAGTTGCGGCACTGCCAGATGGTTTCCTCCTCCTTGACGAACACTCGGCCGTTCTTGACATTGGCAAGCAAGGCCAGGTATCTTTCTTCGTGACCCTTCTCGGCGGCAGCGATGAAGCGGTACATGGCGGCAATTTCGGGGAAACCCTCTTGTTCGGCCACATCGGCAAAGTGCGGATAGTCCACCGCCCATTCCTCGTTTTCGCCGGCGGCAGCGGCTTTCAGATTTTCGGCGGTTGTGCTAATGACACCGGCCGGATAAGAAGCCGTAATTTCCACCGAACCGCCTTCCAGCCACTTGAACATGCGCTTGGCGTGTTCCTTTTCTTGATCGGCTGTCTCCGTGAAGATGGACGCAATCTGTTCGTAACCTTCTTTCTTTGCAACACCGGCAAAGTAGGTGTAACGCATTCTTGCCTGTGATTCACCGGCAAATGAAGTCAGCAAATTCTTTTCTGTCTGAGTTCCTTTTACGCTTTTTCTCATGATAGTCAAACATAATTGGTTAGTGATATATCCATATACAATAATGAGGGGAAATTGGATTAAAATTTATTATTCTTTTAGATTTCGAAGCCGGCAGGTTGGCGCAACGAAAACGAAAAGCGCGACTTGAGGGCGCTTGCGGATAAAAAAAGAAGCATAAATACATTCTAAAACATAAATTTTACCTAATTTTGCAAACAAATTCTAATCATAGCATAAAGCATTAAGGTAAAAGACAAATGAAAGCATTTGAATTCAAACCGAAACTCCTTGGCACACTGAAGAATTATACCAGGGAGAATTTCATGGCCGACCTGATGGCCGGTATCATTGTAGGTATCGTTGCGCTCCCCCTTGCCATCGCATTTGGTATCGCCTCGGGCGTATCTCCCGAAAAGGGTATCATCACCGCCATCGTAGCGGGCTTCATCATCTCCTTCTTCGGCGGAAGCAAAGTACAGATTGGAGGACCTACGGGCGCATTCATCGTCATCATCTATGGCATCATCCAGGAGTATGGCATCGGCGGACTCACCGTGGCCACCTTGATGGCAGGCGTACTCCTTATCTTGTTAGGGGTGTTCAAGTTAGGTGCCGTCATCAAGTTCATCCCTTACCCCATCATCGTGGGCTTTACGAGCGGTATCGCCCTGACCATCTTCACCACACAGATTGCCGATATTTTCGGCTTGCAATTTGGCGACGATAAGGTGCCCGGTGACTTCATCGGCAAGTGGTTGCTCTACTTCAAGCATTTCGACACGGTGAACTGGTGGAACGCCATCGTCAGCTTTGTCAGCGTGTTCATCATTGCCATCACCCCCAAGTTCTCGAAGAAGATTCCCGGTTCGCTGGTAGCCATCATCTTCGTCACCATCGGCGTCTATTTGATGAAGATGTACGGAGGAATCACCTGCATCGACACCATCGGCGACCGCTTCACCATCCAGTCACAGTTGCCCGACGCCGTGATACCCGATCTGAACTGGGAAGCCATCAAGAACCTCTTCCCCGTGGCCATCACCATCGCGGTGCTCGGTGCCATTGAATCGCTGCTATCGGCTGCCGTAGCCGACGGTGTGATTGGCGACCGCCACGACTCGAATACCGAGCTCATCGCTCAGGGCATCGCCAATGTGGTGTCTCCCATCTTCGGCGGCATTCCCGCCACCGGTGCCATTGCCCGTACGATGACAAACATCAACAACGGCGGAAAAACTCCCGTTGCCGGCATTATCCACGCGGCCGTTCTGCTGCTCATCCTGTTGTTCCTCATGCCGTTGGCGCAGTACATCCCGATGGCCTGCCTCGCCGGCGTGTTGGTCATTGTATCCTACAACATGAGCGGCTGGCGTACGTTCAAGGCGTTGATGAACAATCCGAAGTCGGATGTCACCGTGTTGCTGATGACTTTCTTCCTCACCGTTATCTTCGACCTGACCGTAGCCATCGAAGTGGGCCTGATCATCGCCTGCGTCCTCTTCATGCGCCGTGTGATGGAAACGACCGAAATCTCGGTTATCAAGAATGAAATCGACCCGAACAACGAGTCCGACTTGGAAGTTCACGAAGAACACCTGCTCGTGCCCGATGGCGTGGAAGTATACGAAATCAACGGTCCGTACTTCTTCGGCATCGCCACCAAGTTTGAAGAAATCATGGCCGATATGGGCGACCGTCCCAAGGTGCGCATCGTCCGTATGCGTAAGGTACCGTTCATCGACTCTACGGGTATTCACAACCTGACCAACCTCTGCCAGATGAGCCAAAAGGAAAACATCCAGATTGTCCTTTCGGGTGTAAACGAAAAGGTTCACAATGTATTGGAGAAGTCCGGCTTCTACACCCTGCTCGGCGAAGACAATATCTGTCCGAACATCAACGTGGCACTGGAACGCGCCCGAATCATCGTAGAGAAATAACATAAACGACAGCAGTCAACATAAAAAAGACGTCGCCGCATTTTTTAATTTTGCGGCGACGTCTTTTTATTTCGCAGAAGCGTTTTCGGCGGAAGACTTCAACAACTTCTTTTGACAGACCGGCAATGCTTAGAGCAATCCGCCCACATTGCTCGCCGCGGCGGGCGGAAGCTGCTTCACGGCTTCGCCATCCTGAATGTGATGCGCACCCGCCGAAACAACCTGTTCGCCGGGAGACAACGAGGGAGAAGTGAGAATGGCATAACCATCGCCCGTCAAGCGGAGAAGCGTGACTTCGCGAAATTGCACCGTGCCACTCTCGGGCCGATAGACAAAGACGCCGGACTTGCCATCGGCTTGCAGAACCGCTCCCGATGGAACTTTCAACTTAGCGCTGTCGCCATCGGTCAAGCGGATGCTCACCATCGTGTTCATGCCTGCCGAGGGAACGGGAAGCCCTTCGGTCGCAAGCTGCAAACGCATGGTGTAAAGCTGATTGGCATTGGCCTTGCGGGTGATGCCGATAAGCTTCAACGGATAAACCTTGCCCGGATAAAGGTCGAAAGTGCATCGGTAGTCGCCGAATTGCTCCCGGCGGATGTACTCGGCGGCAGGCAGGCTGATTTCCACTTCGGGAGTACCATGACCCACCATCGAGATCACCGGCATGCCGGCTCCCACCGTCTCGTGCGCCTCGAACAGACGCTTTTGGATGTATCCGCCGAAGGGAGCATACAGCTTGGTATAGGAAAGTTCGTCTTTGTGATGTTCGTAAAGGGCGGTAATCTGCTTCAATCCATACACGGCCTTGTCGTAAGCCACCGGCGTGGTGCCGCCATCGTTGTAAAGGGCGATGACGCGTTCGGCCTCGCTCTTCACCTGTTTGTATTGCGCCTCGGTGGCAGCCAGTTGCACCTGATAGTCGGTGGGGTCAAGCTCGGCCAAGAGTTGTCCCGCCTTGACCTGCTGTCCGTCCTGCACATGGATGCGGCGAATGGTTCCGCTCACCCGGAAGGCGAGGCTGATGTCTTCGGAGGCTTTCACTTTGCCCGGATATTGCAGAAGGGTCGAAGTCCCTTCCATACGGACGGTGTCTGTCTTGACAGTCTTCACACGGGTGGTTTCTTTCGTCTGTCCGGTACACGACGAAAAGAGGCAGAGCGTCAATACACCGCTCAACAGAATAGAAATGAGTTTCATACGTCTTTATCTCTTTTATCATTTGATTATCGCAAAATTATTCCGTCTTTACAGCCTTTGAAAGGTCAATTTGCATCATAAGTTGTTCGATTTGTAGGTTTTCACCGAAAGAGTGTTTCAGATATTCGGCGATTTGTATTATTTTGCATCGGTAAACCAAACGATGATGCAACGATGGAACAACAAATGCCCTTCCGATTCATGAGCCTTTCGGGTTCGGATTCCGACCTCTTCCAACCCGGAAAGGTTATCTCCACACTCAACGAATGCGGCCTCTTTATGTGTACGCACGGCGAAGCCGAAGTAGCATACGACAATAAAGTCTACCACATCCGTCCGGGGGACGTCTACATTTACATGCCGTCCGTACTGGTCCGCCTGCTGCGACGCAGCGATGATGCCGAAGGATTTCTGGTAGTGGCAGACGTAAACTTCGCCTTGGCCACCGTGCAGCGCGCCATCGATGCGAACACCTTGCTCCATGTCCGCACCTCGCCTTGCTTCTCGCCGACGGAAGAAGAATACAACCGCCTGAAAAAACGACTGGAAGATTTGTGGCAGAAGATAGGTGAAACTTCGGAAACACCGCTCGGCATCCAACGGAAACTCTTGACGCAAGAGCTGCTCAAATCCCTGGGACAGACACTCATCTTCGAGTTGCTCGACATTTATTTCATCCATCATCCCTTCCTCTCCTTGCCGCAGGGGAAAAAAGACATCATCTTTCACAACTTTCTGCTGGCCCTGTTCCGCCATTTCCGCAGAGAGCGTGAAGTGGCTTTCTACGCCAACCTGCAACACCTCACCCCCCGATACTTCTCCGCCATCATCAAAGAGAAATCGGGCAGCAACCCGCTGCAATGGATTGTACAGATGGTCATCACCGAAGCCAAGATTCTGCTCGAAACGTCCGACCTCAGCATCAAGGAGATTGCCATGAAGCTGAACTTCCCCACCCAGTCTTTCTTTGGCAAATACTTCAAACAATATGTAGGTGTGTCGCCAAAGGACTATCGGGAAAAGAAGTTCTCGTAAAGCAGCCGGCATCATCAAGAATCGGTTGGAGGAATAAACGGCTTGAAAAGATAGATATTTAGTGGTAATAATCTTCAAGAAGGTGACACAAATTGAAGAACCACGGATTCTTCCATACTTTGCATTCACTCCTTTCACCACCCGTTAACGCACTGATTATCAAAATATCCATGTGAAGGGAGCTTCAAAAAGTTCCTTTCACCGTTTCACATCGGCACAGCAAGATAAGTTTTTCCTTGTCGGGAGTAGGATGTGTCGCACACCGAGTGCTTGGAGCGTTTTTACCGGCCGGCAGTATAAATAAAGAACCGTTCGGAAGTTCTTCTTGCATCCGCATAAAGATGCTGAAATGTGCGTTGTGTCACCTCGATGACATTTCTCTGCCACCTAAGTGGCAGTACTCTGCCAACATGTAACACTGCCTTGGCAACTTATGTAAAACGCTCCATTTACCCGGATGTTTACTCATGACATACAGCTTTCATCCGATTCCGGGTTTCGTAAGATGTCGCGATGGGTGACTTCCGGCAGTGAAACAGGGCGGGAGTGAAAGGGTGAAAGGGGATTATTCGCTCTCCTTTCACACTACAACATTGGTTGTCAGCGGGTTGATGATAAGTGAAAGGAGTGAAGCCTTACAGAAGATTCAATGATGATGCAGACAACGAACGGGTGTTTTATCATGAGAAAGTGGAAGTTTTGCCCCTAAATTTGGCAGAACCATCTTCGGGAAGATTAGCCTATTTACAGTCATGCAATTTCTCTCATGAACTCACCCGTTAAGATATAAGCTCTAACCGTATGACAAGTTTGCAACGATTTAAATAATACCTAATTCTTTAGCAATCCTACATGCCTCAATAGAGTTTTTCACCTGAAGCTTTTCCAAAATATTCTGACGATGCCTGCTTACTGTATTAATGCTTATGAAAAGTTTCCGGGCTATATGCTTACTAATCATGCCTTGCCCTATCAAGCGCAGAACGTCTTTCTCTCGCTCTGATAGAATGCCGTTGTCTTGACTGTTGTCTAATGCACTTGTTGTGCCTGTAACAGAATTGACTATGCAAGCTCCATCAGGTATATTATAAACCAAAGGAGTATATAGACAAAGGGCAAACAGAACGGAATGGTTTACAGACGAATGGAAGTAGAACATTCTGTGATGAACAAACAAAAAATTGCCGGTGGAACTCATCATCCGTAGTTTTTCAGACAAATAATAAAACTTCCGCTTCCTCCAAGGACATTGTTTTATAAAATGAAAGAAGCGCAATTCGAATAGGTATTTTTCGTTAAGGTCATCAGTATGGATTCGTTTCAATATCTCGTCTTCCCAAATAGAGTCGACTGATTCTTGCTTATTTAAGTTTGACAAACCTAATTCACGCGCGAAACTCCCGTAATAAACAATGCTTTTATCCGAATTCATGTCGCTCAGTACGGATATGGCACCTTCTACATCCGCATACATTTTTGCGATAGCTTCATAATAGCTTACGAAGTCGCCGGATTCTTTGTTTTCTTCGTCGAAATTTTGCCGTAACAATTCGTCGTTTAATTTGTCAACTATTCCGGTCATCTTACAAATGGTTATTTATGACTATTGCTTACCCTCCAATATGTCCTTACCTTTGCAAAGGTAATAAAAAAATAATAAGTATGAGTAGAATCGTATTGTCAATTCTATTGATTATGTTCGCGATGCAGTGTAAAGCGCAATCATTAGAAAAAATGCAGTGGTTTAATGAGCCCGAACAATGGAACGTAAATTCGGGCGTATTGTCAATGTTTGTAACTCCGCACAGTGACTATTGGCGTATATCGCATTATGGTTTCACTGTTGACGACGCTCCTTTCTATTACGCCACTTATGGCGGAGAATTCGAGGCGAAAGTTAAAATTGAAGGCGACTACAAGACTCGCTTCGATCAGGCCGGAATCATGATTCGAATTGATTATGAGAACTATATCAAAGCAGGCATCGAGTTTGTGGATGGCAAATTCAATCTAAGTACAGTTGTAACGCACCATACTTCCGACTGGAGTGTCATAACATTAGATAAAGCCATTCCCTACATTTGGATAAAGGCAGTGCGGAGACTTGATGCCGTAGAAATCTTCTATTCTTTCGATGACAAAAACTATGTAATGATGCGCAATGCCTGGCTTCAAGATAATACCCCTGTAAAAGTCGGTCTTATGGCTGCCTGTCCTGACGGCGATGGATTTAATGTAAAGTTTGAGCATTTTCAGGTCAAGCATCTGCCGGATGCGAGAAGATTGCAATGGCTAAAGAATAATGAATAATCATCTTATGTCAATGGTAAATAAAAAGCGGGGGTGACCCACATCGGATTGCATCCCGTTTTAATTTATGCTGCTACTCATATGCACTGAATTTATTCCGCCAACAGGTATTTTCGCCTCCAACGACCCACTATCCGCCAAATTTGCACTACCTTTGCAACGCCAAGCGCAATGAGCGATTGTTTTTGCAAATGAAGAAATGATGACTTTAGAAATTCTCGGAACCCTTGTCGGCCTCATCTATCTGTGGCTGGAATATCGGGCAAGCATCCATCTGTGGATAGCCGGCATCGTCATGCCTGCCATCTACCTGTTTGTGTACTACGACGCCGGACTTTATGCCGACTTCGGCATCAACCTCTATTATCTGCTAATAGCCGTCTACGGATGGACGGCGTGGAAGTACGGACACAAATTCCTGCCGCAAAAAACGGAGGTGAAAGAACTCCCCATCACCCGCATGCCGATACGGGGATGGATAAAGGCAGGCATCACGTTCATCGCCGCCCAACTTCTGATAGCCCGGATACTGATATGCCACACCGACAGCACCGTGCCCTGGATAGACGCTTTCACCACAGCACTGAGCATCGTGGGCATGTGGATGCTCGCCCGCAAATACATCGAGCAATGGATGGTGTGGATGACGGTAGACGTGGTGAGTGCCGGACTTTATATCTACAAAGAGCTGTATTTTACCGCCGCACTCTACGCACTTTACGCAATAATCGCTATCTTTGGCTACAAGAAATGGAAAAGCATGATGATATGAAACTACAGACAGAAGCCGTGATATTGGCAAACGGGGAGTATCCCACCGCTCCGTTTCCCTTGCAGATACTGGAAAAAGCTCCCTATGTGGTGTGTTGCGACGGAGGAGCCGATGAATACATCGCCCAAGGCGGTGTGCCCGATGCGATTATCGGCGACGGGGATTCGTTGAGCGAAGAAAATCGCTTGCGACATGCCCGCCTGATTCAGTACGTGGCCGACCAAGAGACCAACGACCAGACCAAAGCCTTGAAATTTCTCCTGGCACAAGGCAAACGCCACATCGCCATCATCGGAGCAACCGGCAAGCGCGAAGACCACACCTTGGGTAACATCAGCCTGCTGATGGAATATCAACGCATGGGCGCGGAGGTACGCACATACACCGACTATGGTGTCTTTATCCCCTGCAAGGATACCCGTACTTTCCACTGCCGGCCTCAACAGCAAGTCTCCATCTTCAATTTCACCGCACACGGACTGAAAGCAACGGGCCTTGCCTACCCAATTTATGATTTCACAAATTGGTGGCAAGGCACGCTGAATACTTGTACCGGCACCTCCTTCACCATCGAAGCGGAAGGAGAGTATTTAGTGTTTATCAATTACTTGACATAATCCGCCCAGTCCACCAGACGCATGTCTCCCTTCTTCAGCAGCGTGTCGTGCATGCCGAGGGCGGCGGCCAGATTGTGCGGAGTCTGTCCCTTGGACGAAAGTTTGACATAATCCCACAACAGATTCTTATAATCCGGATGGGCACAGTGATCGATAATGGCCTGCGCACGTTCCACCGGACTCTTGCCCCGAAGGTCGGCCACTCCTTGTTCGGTGACGATAATGTTCACATCGTGTTCCGTGTGGTCGTGGTGCGAAACCATCGGCACAATGGCACTGATTTTGCCTTCCTTAGCCACAGACGGACAAGTAAAGATAGAAATGTAGGCATTGCGGGTAAAGTCGCCCGAACCGCCGATGCCGTTCATCATCTTGGTACCGGTGATGTGAGTCGAATTTACGTTGCCGTAAATATCGGCTTCGATGGCGGTATTGATGGAAATGACTCCCATACGACGAATCAGTTCGGGAGAATTCGAGATTTCCGAGGGACGCATCACGAGTTTGTCGCGGAAGAAGTCGATGTCGTCATAAATGCCCTGCAAGCAGCCGTTGGTCACGGTGAGCGAACAAGTACTGCCAAACTTCACCCGACCGGCACGAATCAAATCCACCACGGCATCTTGAAGCACTTCCGTAAACATTTCGAAGGCCGGAATGGTCTTTTCGCGTCCCAAAGCGCCAAGCACGGCATTGGCGATGTTTCCCACACCGCTCTGCAACGGCAGGAAACCGGAAGGAATGATGCCCCGCTTCATGTCCGCCATCAGAAAGTCGGCCACGTTCTGACCGATTTTGTCTGTCACAGGGTCGGGGGCGGTGAAAGAGCGTGCTTCATCGGGCTTGTTCACTTCCACAATGCCTACAATCTTCTTCGGGTCCACCTGTACGTAGGGCACTCCGATGCGGTCGCTCGGCTTGAAGATAGGAATGTCGCAACGACAAGGCGGGTCGAGCGGTTCGTACACATCGTGCAACCCCATACCGTTCTTGCTATGGGCCGCATTGAGTTCGATAATCACCTTGTCGGCCAGACGGGCAATCGTAGGCGAAATACCTCCGGCAGCAGTCAGATACACCTTTCCGTCGGGAGTCACTTCGCAGGCTTCGAGGATGGCTACATCCACTTTTCCCATAAATCCGTAGCGCACCTCCTGCGCCATCTGTGAAAGGTGAATGTCGTTGTAGGCAATCTCCCCGTTGTTCACCGCCTTACGGAAATCGGGGTTGGTGGTATAAGGAGCACGGTATCGGATGGCCTTTACGCGCGAAAGGATACCATCGGTCGCATCGCCGGTCGATGCACCGGTAAAGATACCGATTTGAAACGGACGGCCTGCGGCATGTTCGGCTTCGGCTATCTTTGCCACTTCGGGCGTAACGGCTTTCGGCGTACCTGCCGGTGTAAAGCCACTAAGTCCGATATTGTATCCATGCTTGATATAGCTGGCAGCTTCGGCTGCTGAAATCACATTAAATCCCATGATATAGATTTTTTTAATTAATATTTGCGATTGAATATTTCTGAATAGATGAATGCCCTTCTCGCCTCTTCGCGGGTGTTCAGACGTATCTTCTTCCCGGCGGGGCACTCCGTCTTTTGTGCAGGAGGCGGAGTCTTTTTCCGAGAAGTCTCGACCGTCCGGCCGGAAGTGAACGGCTTCTTTTTCTTCACAACAGAGGATGCTTCCGGCATCGGTTCTTCCTGAAGAATTTCAGGAAACATCTCCTCCGGCACTTCCTGAGGAGAAAGTGCCTTTTTCGGCTTTTGCTTTTCCTTGACGGTTTGTTGAACGGCGGCTGCCACCATAATGAAAACAAACACGACTAGCTGAATAATTTCGTCCATAACACTTACATTCAGGAATGATTGGTCAAAGTTATAAATTTATTTGATACATCACCAACAAAATGGCATAAAAAAAGGAAGAGAACTTCACAGTTGTCTTCCCCTATTTTTTAACCTAAACCTTAACTATGAAAAAATCTAATGTTTTTCATTATGCAAAAATGCAATTTTATTGCGAAACACAGCTATTTTCTTCTTCTTTTTTGTTCACTCGTTAGCACTATTTAACTATTCATTGTTTTTTAGTAACTATTCAGCGATAGTATAGTGCCCTTAATCCAC